>DATAOO010000050.1:0-11612 GCA_036265695.1 Pseudonocardia sp.
GGCAGCAGGTTGTTGATCTGGTGGGCGATGACGCCCGCGGGCAGCCGTCCGGTGATCACGCGGGCGATGCCGATCGGGATCGCCACGACCAGGAGCAACGGTGTGCGGGAGAACTCGAAGTGGGCGAGCGCGAACACGAACGTCGTGATCGCGAGCGCCCACCACCGGTTGGCGCCCAGCCGCTCGACGGCGCCCCAGAGCAGGCCCCGGTAGACGACCTCCTCGCAGAAGGGTGCGACGAAGACCACCAGCACGAAGATCAGCACCGCGAGCGCGGGCGTGGCCCGGATCCCGCCGAGAGCCTCCCCCACGGCCGACGTGGCGTCGGCGCCGACGATCGCGACGTACAGCACCGAGGCCGGGATGGTGATGGCCAGGCCCGCGAGGCCGCAGGCCACGCCGACGACCACGTCGCGGCGATTCATCGTGAGGCCGAGGTCGATGCGTGGCCCGTTGCCGCGGATGCGGGTGATCAGCGCGGCCAGCCCGGCCGCGCAGATCGTCGGCACCGAGAGCGCCAGCGCGATCGCCCACGCCGAGGACGTGAGACTGCCCGCGAGCGCGTAGGCCAGCAGCGCCGACGTCAGCAGGAACACGGCTTCGACGATGAAGTAGGCGCCGAGGCCCCACCGGTGCGGCGCGCGGGGCGGGTGCGGGGGGCCGAACGGGCCGTGGCGCGGCGGCGGGCCCCACCCGGGCGCGGGCGCGGGCGGGGTCGCGGCGCCGGGCATCCCCCACGGCGTCATGGATGCCGCGTCCGGGACCGGAGCGGGGGGCACGGCGCGCGGCAGCCCGTCGGGCGGTGTGGCGGCGGTGGCGGAAGGCTCGACCGGGGCCGCCCCCACGCCCGCCAACGCGCCGTCGAGCGGCACGGTGCCTGCGGACGGCTCGGCCGGGGCCGCCCCCACGCCTGCCAACGCCCCGTCGAGCGGCACAGTCGTAGCGGAAGGCTCGACCCGGGGCGCCGCCCCTACGCCTGCGAACGCCCCGTCGAGCGGCGGCACGGCGGAGGGCGCGGCCGTGGCGGTCGGTGACGCGGCGGACCGCAGGTCGGCGGACGGGGGGTGCGGCTGCCAGGCCTCCGGGACGAACGGGGTGTCGGCGGGCGTGGCCTGCGGTGGCGGGCCCGTCTCGACCTCCGGGCCGCGGCCCTCGTGCTCACCGGTGCCCGACTCCTCCGCGCCCGTCACGGCTTCGACGCTACCGGCCGGGCCACGACGACGCGCCCGACGGCACCGCCCGATGCGCCCAACACCACACCACGACGGCCGTTCGGGACCACCACCCCTCCTCAGCCCGTGCGCACGGGGCGGCCCCGCCGCATCACCAGCACCGGGTCGCGCAGGGTCGCCGGATCGCGACGCGGGTCGGCGCGGTAGACGGCCAGGTCGGCGGGGTGGCCCGCGCGCAGCGACGGACGGCCCAGCCATTCCCGGGCGCCCCAGCTGGCTGCGCCGACGGCGTCGGGGTGCCCCGCGGCGTGCAGCGCGAGCACCTCGTCGACGATCAGACCGTGCGCGAGCGACCCGCCCGCGTCGGTGCCCGCGTAGACCGGCACCCCGGCCGCGACCGCCTTCCGCACGACGTCGCCCGCTCCCTCGTACAGCGCGCGCATGTGCGCGGCGTACGCCGGGAAGCGCGTGGCCGCTTCGGCGATGCCGGGGAACGTCTCCACGTTGATCAGCGTGGGGACGAGCGCGGTGCCGCGGCGGCCCATCTCGGCGAGCAGCTCGTCGGTGAGTCCGGTGCCGTGCTCGATGCAGTCGATGCCCGCGTTGATCAAACCCGGCAGCGCGTCGGTGCCGAACACGTGCGCGGTGACGCGCGCACCGGCCGCGTGCGCGGCGTCGATGGCGGCCACCAGCACGTCGTCCGGCCACAGCGGGGCCAGGTCGCCGACGCCCCGGTCGATCCAGTCGCCCACCAGCTTGACCCAGCCGTCGCCCGCCGCCGCCTGCTCGGTGACGTGCTCGGGCAGCAGCCCCGGGTCGTCGAGGTCGACCGACAACCCGCGGATGTAGCGCTTGGGACGGGCCAGGTGCCTGCCCGCCCGGATGATCTCCGGGAGGTCGTCGCGGGCCTGCAGCGGCGTGGTGTCCAGCGGCGAGCCGCAGTCGCGTATCAGCAGGGTCCCGGCGTCGCGGTCGGTGCGCGCCTGCGCGTCGGCCTCCTCCAGGGTGACCGCGCCTTCCGGCCCGAGCCCGACGTGGCAGTGCGCGTCGACGAGCCCCGGCAGGATCCACCCGCCGTCGACCAGCAGTTCGGCGCCCGCGACCGGCTCGTCGGTGAGGACCCCCGACGGGTCGACCCACAGCGACACCGACTCCTCGGACGGCAGCGCCACGCCGCGCAGCCGGTACACCTACTTGCCCTTCGGGAACTTCAGCTTCGACAGGTCGAAATCGGCAGGCAGCTGGTCGAGGCCCGGCGGCAGCTGCTGCAGCGACGGCGGGAGCCCGGAGAGGTCCGGCATACGGGCGGGCGTCGGCCGCGGCCCACGGCGCTGTTGCTGCTGCTTCTTGCCCTTGCGGCCCTTGGCTTGGCGCCGCGTGGCGCTGCGGCTGCCGAAGCCGAACTGCCCGGCCATCTGCTTCATCATCTTGCGGGCCTCGAAGAAGCGGTTCACCAGGTCGTTGACGTCGCCGACCGTGACCCCGGAGCCGTTGGCGATGCGCAGCCGCCGGGACCCGTTGATGATCTTGGGATCGGATCTTTCGGCGGGGGTCATGCCGCGGATGATGGCCTGGATGCGGTCGAGCTGGCGGTCGTCGACCTGCGACAGCGCCTCTTTCATCTGGCCCGAGTTGGCGCCGGGCAGCATGCCGAGGATGTTGCCGATCGGGCCCATCTTGCGGATGGCGAGCATCTGCTCGAGGAAGTCTTCGAGGCTGAGCTCCCCGCTGCCCATCTTGGCGGCGGCCGAGGCGGCCTGGTCGGCGTCGAACGCCTGCTCGGCCTGCTCGATGAGGGTGAGCAGATCGCCCATCCCGAGGATGCGCGAGGCCATCCGGTCGGGGTGGAAGACGTCGAAATCGGCCAGCTTCTCGCCGTTGGACGCGAAGAGGATCGGCACGCCGGTGACCTCGCGCACCGAGAGCGCCGCGCCGCCGCGGGCGTCGCCGTCGAGCTTGGTGAGGACGACGCCGGTGAAGCCCACCCCGTCGCGGAACGCCTCGGCCGTGGTGACGGCGTCCTGGCCGACCATGGCGTCGAGCACGAACAGCGTCTCGTCGGGCCGCACGGCGTCGCGGATGTCGGAGGCCTGCCGCATCAGCTCGGCGTCGACGCCCAGGCGGCCCGCCGTGTCGACGACGATGACGTCGTAGTGCTTGTCGCGGGCGTGCGCGATGCCGCGCCGCGCGACATCGACGGGGTCGCCCACCCCGTTGCCCGGCTCGGGCGCGAACGTGGGCACGCCCGCGCGCTCGCCGACGATCTGCAGCTGGTTGACCGCGTTGGGCCGCTGCAGGTCGCACGCCACGAGCAACGGCGTGTGGCCCTGGCCCTTGAGCCACGCCCCGAGCTTGCCCGCGAGGGTGGTCTTGCCGGAGCCCTGCAGGCCCGCGAGCATGATCACGCTCGGCGGCTCCTTGGCCAGCCGCAGCCGCCGCGTCTCGCCGCCGAGGATCCCGATGAGCTCCTCGTTGACGATCTTGATGATCTGCTGCGCCGGGTTGAGCGCACCGGAGACCTCGGCGCCCTTGGCCCGCTCCTTGATCCGCGCGATGAACGCCCGGACCACCGGCAGCGCGACGTCGGCCTCCAGTAGCGCGATGCGGATCTCGCGCGCGGTGGCGTCGATATCGGCATCGGAGAGCCTGCCCTTGCCGCGCAGGTTGGCCAGCGCGCCGGAGAGGCGCTCGGAGAGGCTGTCAAACACAGGACGAGCCTACCGGGACGGTGTGACGAACCAGGCGTCCCGCCGTTTACATAATGCTCTTATGCTTTAGCCATGCTCACGACCGACCGCCTCGAGCTCGCCGCCGGGCTCGACCGGCTCGCCGCCCTCCTGCCGCGGCTGACCCCGCGCGGGGGGCTGAGCCTGGTGGCCGCCGCGACCCTCGCCGACCTCGAACGCCGCGGAGCACGGCGCATCACCGAGCTCGCCGAGACCCAGGGCGTGACGCAGCCCGCGATGACCGGGCTGGTCGGCAGGCTGGCCGCGAGCGGGTTGGTCGAACGGGCACCCGACCCCGCCGACCGGCGCGGCGTGCTCGTCACCGTCACCACGGAGGGCCGCGCGGTGCTCGCCGCCCGTCGCCGGGCCCGGGCCGAGGCCCTCGCCGGCCTGCTCGACGGCCTCGACGCCGACGACCGCGCCGCGCTCGCGGCCGCCATGGGCGCCGTCACCCGCCTCGTCTCGAAAGGAACCCCCGCATGACCAGCCCCTTCCGCCAACCCCGAGCGGTGTGGGCCGTCGCCTTCGCCTGCGTGATCTCGTTCATGGGCATCGGGCTCGTGGACCCGATCCTGCCCGCCCTCTCCACCCAGCTGCACGCCACGCCCAGCCAGGTCACGCTGCTGTTCACCAGCTACCTCGTGGTCACCGCGGTCGCGATGCTCGTCACCGGCTGGGTGTCCAGCCGGATCGGCGCCAAGAACACCCTGATCGCGGGCCTCGTGCTGATCGTCGTGTTCGCGGGCCTCGCGGGCTCGTCCGACACCATCGGCGGGATCGTCGGCTTCCGCGCGGGCTGGGGCCTGGGCAACGCGCTGTTCATCGCGACCTCGCTCGCCGTCATCGTCGGGTCCGCCACCAGCGGGTTCGCGGGCGCGATAGTCCTCTACGAGACGGCGCTCGGCATCGGCATCGCCTGCGGGCCGCTCCTGGGCGCCGCGCTGGGCAACATCAGCTGGCGCGGGCCGTTCTTCGGCGTCTCGGTGCTCATGGCGATCGCGCTGGTCGCCACCGTCCTCTTCGTGCCCCGCACCCCCCGCCCCGCGGCACCCGCCCCGCTCTCGGCGCCGCTCAAGGCGCTGCGCCACCGCGGGTTGCTGACCATGGGCGTCACGGCCCTGCTCTACAACTGGGGCTTCTTCACGATGCTCGGCTACGTGCCGTTCCCCATGCACCTGTCGATCTACGGGCTCGGCGCGGTGTTCTTCGGCTGGGGCCTGCTGGTGGCGGTGTTCTCGGTGTTCGTCGCGCCGCGCCTGCAGGGCCGGTTCGGCACCGCCCCGACGCTGTACGTCAACCTGGCGCTGTTCGCGCTGGTGCTCGCGGTGATCGCGGCCTTCACCGACCACCCGGTGGTGCTGATCGTGTGCGTGGTCGTCGCGGGCGCGATGATCGGCGTGAACAACACCCTGACCACGCAGGCCGTCATGCTCGTCGCGCCGGTCGAGCGGCCGGTGGCGTCCGCCGCGTACGGCTTCATCCGGTTCATCGGCGGCGGCCTGGCCCCGTTCGCGGCGGGCCTCATGGCCGAGCGGTTCGACGTGCACGTGCCGTTCTGGGTCGGCGCGGGCGCGGTGGTCGCCGCGATCGCGGTGCTCGCCACCGGCCACCGCCTGCTCGCGGCCGCCGACGTCGAGCTCGCGGCGGGCGAGGCCGCGCACGCGGGCGAGCCCGATCTGGACGCAGGCGAGCTGGAAGAGATCGGCGAGGACGGCACCGGCGAGCCCGGTGTGCGCGAGCGCGCCGAAGCCTGGGCTACGCGACCCGAGACGGCCTGACCGGCTCGTCGGTGGTGAGGCACACCCCGCGCGCCGCGGCCCGCCGGTCGAGCACCGTGACCTCGGCGAAGCCCGGCGGCGGCCCGTCGCGCAGCGCCTCCGTCGTCGCCAGCGCGCGGCCCGCGTGCCCGTTGAAGGAAGCGTCCCCCACCACCCGGCCGCGGGCCCGCTGCCCCGCGCGGGCGTCGGCGGGATCGACGTGCAGCCACAACAGGTACGCCGCGCGACCGCTCAGGCGCGCCAGCAGCGCCACCGCGGCCCGCGTGCGGGCTCCGGTGGCGGGCAGGTGCACCACCACCGTGGGCACCGCCGAGAACGCCGCCACCAGCACCGCGAGCCGGTGCCACGCGTGCACGAGCGGCCGGTAGCCCCGGTAGGGCACGGCCCCGAGCAGCGGCCGCAGCGCGGCACGCTGGGCGTCGGAATCGAGGACCACGACATCGGGCCGCGCGGGCAGGCGGGCGAGCAACGTGGACTTGCCCGCACCGGGCATGCCCGCCACGAGCAGCAGGCTCCGGCCGGGCAGGGCGAGACGAACGGGACGCACACCGCGACAACGTCCGTTTCGCCCGTTCCGTTCCGGTCGGGCTACCGCGCCGCGGCGAGCACGGCCTGCTCCACGAGGCGCCGCTGCGGGGCCGCGACCGTGCCGTCGTCGGTGTCGAGGCAGAACGCGTCGACGACCGACGCCCCGAGCGTGGAGACCCGCGCCCACCGCAGGCCGATGTCGCAGCGGGCGAGCGCGGCCGCGACCCGGTGCAGCAGGCCGATCCGGTCGGTGCCGCGCAGCTCCATGACGACCGCGCCGGTGGCCTCGTCGTCGAACCAGAGCACGCGGGCCGGGGCGGGCGGGTCGCCCGAGGCCGCCGCGGGCGCGTAGTCCCGCTCCTTGCGGGCCAGGGCCTCGTCGAGCGCCAGGCTGCCGTCGAGCACGCGGGCCAGGTTCGAGCGCAGCAGCGCCGTGTCCGGGAAGCCGCCGAAGCGCGGGGTCACGGTGAAGCGGAGCACCGTGACGGCGGGGCACGCGACGTCGGCCGCGAGCACGGCGGCCGCGTGCACGACGAGCGAGTGCAGCGCGAGCACGCCCGCGGCCGCGGCGAGCCCGCCGGTGCGGTGCTTCGGCAGCGCGACGGTGACCGTCGCCGGGTCACCCGTCTCCAGGCGCAGCTGCGGACGTCCCTCGGTCGCCACCGCGGTAGCCATCTCGATCTCCGCCGTCGACGGCGCGGTGGGCGCGGGCAACGCCTCCCCGGCCAGTAGCGCGCGGCACCGGGCGACAAGATCGCCGATCAGCACCCGTTTCCAGGGGCTCCACACGCCCGGGCCGGTGGCGAGGGAGTCGGCCTCGGCGAGCGCGCCGAGCAGGTCGAGCAGGAGCGTGCCCGCCCCGGGCACGGCGTGCTCCAGCGTCTCGACCACCCGGACCACCGTCGCCGGGTCCTCCAGATCGCGACGGGTGGCCGTGTGCGGCAGCAGGAGGTGGTGGCGCACCACGGCGCCGAGGACCGCGACGTCCGCATCGGCGAAGCCCAGCCTGCGCCCGATCTGGACGGCCAACGACTCCCCCACCACGGAGTGGTCGCCACCGCGGCCCTTGCCGATGTCGTGCAGCAGGCTGCCGATCAGCAGCAGGTCCGGCCGGGCGACCTGGGTGGTCAGGCGGGCGGCCTGCGCGCAGGCCTCCACGAGGTGCCGGTCGACCGTCCAGACGTGGGCGCGGTCGCGCGGCGGGAGGTCGCGCACGGCGCCCCACTCCGGGAACAGCCGCCCCCAGAGGCCGGTGCGGTCGAGCGACTCCACCACGTCCACGAGCGGATGCCCGGTGCCCAGCAGCGACAGCAGCTCGCCGCGCGCCGCCCGCGGCCACGGCTCCCGCAGCTCGGGCGCGGTGTCGGCGAGCCGGTGCAGCGTGCCCGCGGACACCGGGAGACCGGTGCGCGCGGCGGTGGCCGCGACGCGCAGCACGAGCGCGGGGTCACGGGCCGCCGTCGCATCGCGGGCCAGCGCGACCTCTCCCGCGTGCTCGACGACGCCGCTGTCGAGCGGGCGGCGCACCGGCGGTCGCCGCAATGCCGCGAGCCCCCGGCGCGGCAGCGCGTTGCGCGCCTGGCGCAGCCCGACCTCGGCGGCGAACGCCACCGAGCGAGCCGCCCCGGACAGCGCCCGGGCCAGCTCGAAGCGGTCGGTGATGTCGAGGCTCGCCGCCACCTCGTCGGCGTCCTGCGCGCGCAGTACGTCGCGGGCGCGGCCCGCCATGCGGTGCAGCTCCGTGCGGACGTTCAGCAGCAGGTCACGGCCGTCGAGCACGTCGCGCGACGGGCGGTCGACGAGCTGCGCGGCGGCCAGAGCGTCGATCAGCTGGACGTCGCGGAGGCCGCCGTGCCCGCTCTTGAGGTCCGGCTCCACGCGGTGCGCGACGTCGCCGGACTTGCGCCACCGCTCCTGGGCGCCCTCGGCGATCTCGTCGAAACGCCCCCGGATACCCGCCCGCCACGCCTGGCGCACCGCGGACCCGACCTTCTCCGACAGCTCGGGGTCGCCCGCGAGGTGCCGGGCCTCCAGCAGGCCGAACGCGGCGCGCAGGTCCGTCGCCGCGACCTGCACGGCCTGGCCGGGCGTGCGCACCGAATGGTCGAGCCCGATCCCCGAGTTCCACAGCGGGTACCACAGCTCCTCAGCCAGCCGGTCGACGTCCTTGCGGCCGTCGTGCAGCAGCACGAGGTCCAGGTCCGAGTAGGGCGCCAGTTCGCGCCGACCCAGCGCGCCGACGGCGACCAGCGAGGCCCGGTCGGTCAGCCCGATGGCCGCGCAGCGGGAGGCGAGCCAGAAGTCGTGCAGGTCGACCAGGGCCGTGCGCAACGCCTCCGGGCCGAGCCGCCGCTTGCCCGGACCCGGGTCCAGCAGCACCGCCTTCGCGCGGACGAGGTCCGCCGCCGACTCCGAACCCAGGGCCGTCATCGGATCGCCCGTCACAGCGCGTCGGCACCCCGCTCCCCGGTGCGGACGCGGACGAGCGCCGCGACCGGCGTCACCCACACCTTGCCGTCTCCGATCTTCCCGGTGCGGGCGGCCTCGACCACCGCGTCGATGACCTTCTCGACCAGCTCGTCGGGCGCCACCACCTCGATCCGCACCTTCGGCACGAAGTCGACCTGGTAGTCCGCGCCGCGGTACACCTCGGTGTGGCCGCGTTGACGCCCGTAGCCCGACGCCTCGCTCACCGTCATGCCCGTGATGTCCATCCGCTCGAACGCCGCGCGCACGTCGGCGAGGGCGAACGGCTTCACGATGGCCGTGACCAGCATCATTGCCTGATTCCCCTGTCAGACGGCCAGGGGCCCACCGCGAAGGTGTCGCGGCGGGCCCCGGGAACCGGTATCTAGACGGCGTCCGCTCCGCGCTCTCCGGTGCGGACCCGGATCACGCTGTCGACGGAGGTGACCCAGACCTTCCCGTCACCGATCTTGCCGGTGCGGGCGGCCTCGACGACCGCGTCGACCACCTTGTCCGCGAGGGCGTCGTCGGCGACGACCTCCACGCGGACCTTCGGCACGAAGTCCACGGAGTACTCAGCACCCCGGTAGACCTCGGTGTGGCCCTTCTGGCGGCCGTAGCCCTGCACCTCGCTGACCGTCATGCCCAGCACGCCGAGCTGCTCCAGCGCGCCCTTCACGTCCTCCAGGACGAACGGCTTGACGATGGCTGTGACGAGCTTCATGCCTCAGTGCTCCTTTCCGGCGCCCGCGCGGGCCTCGACGGCCGGTGCTGGCTCGGGAACGCGCGCCGACACCCCGTGTGACAGGCCTGCGACGCCGCGCAGGGTCGAGAAGTCGTACGCCGACTCGGCGTGCTCGGTCTCGTCGACGCCGGTGACCTCGTCCTCCTCGCTGACCCGGAAGCCGATCGTCTTGTTGATGATCAGCGCGAGGATCGCCGCGACGACGAACGAGTAGATCATCACGGCGCCCGCCGCCACGGCCTGCTTGCCGAGCTGCGTGAACCCGCCGCCGTAGAACAGGCCGTCGACCGACAGCGAGTTGACCGCGGTGCTGCCGAACAGTCCGACCATCAGGGTGCCGATGAGGCCACCCACGAGGTGCACGCCGACGACGTCGAGCGAGTCGTCGAAGCGGAACCGGAACTTCAGCGCCACCGCGAGCGCACACACGGCGCCCGCGACGAAGCCGATGATGACGCCGCCGAGGAGGCTGACGTAACCGGCCGCCGGGGTGATGGCCACGAGGCCCGCGACCGCGCCCGACGCGGCGCCCAGCGTGGTGGGCTTGCCGTCGCGGATCTGCTCCACGACCAGCCAGCCCAGGATCGCGGTGCAGGTGGCGATCATCGTGTTGGTGAACGCGACGCCCGCCAGGTCACCGGCCGTCAGGGCCGAACCGGCGTTGAACCCGAACCAGCCGAACCACAGCAGGCTCGCCCCGAGCAGCACGTGCGGCACGTTGTGCGGCCGCATCGGCTCCTTGGGCCAGCCACGGCGCTTGCCGAGCACGATCGCGAGCGCGAGGCCCGCCGCACCGGCGTTGATGTGCACCGCGGTGCCACCGGCGAAGTCGAGCGCGCCGAGCTTGTTCGCGTTGGCGATCCAGCCGCCCACCGCGGTCTCGCTGACGAACCCGTCGAACGAGAACACCCAGTGCGCGACCGGGAAGTAGACGATCGTCACCCAGAGCGCGACGAACAGCGTCCAGCTCCAGAACTTGAGGCGGTCGGCGACCGCACCCGAGATCAGCGCGGGCGTGATGACCGCGAACATCAGCTGGAACATGCAGAACGCGAGCACGGGGATCGCGTCCGGACCGGGCCAGGCCACTGCGGCCGTGCCGGTGTCGGGGTTGGCCGCCACGGCGAACCCGGCCAGCTGGCCCGCGGTGTTCTCCAGACCGATGAAGTCGAAGCCGCCGAGAAGGCCCGCGCCGTTGATGTCGTTGGCGAAGGAGAAGCTGAAGCCATAGAAGAACCACAGCGTGCCGACGACGGCCAGCGCGATGAAGTTCATCATGAGCATGTTGAGGACGCTCTTGCTACGGACCATGCCTCCGTAGAAGAACGCCAGACCCGGGGTCATGAGCATCACGAGCGCTGCGCTCGCGAGCACCCATGCGGTGTCGCCCGAATTGAGCACGGTTTCCCTCCTGCTGGTCGGCCAGACTGGGGGGAATACTCGGCGGGGCGTGTTTCGGCGGAGGTCGCACCTTGTTGCGTGCGGGTGAACGGCTGGGCGTTGGGGGTTACAGGCGCGTTACCGCGGCCCCATTCGAGACGTCGATCACGCTCTGATCACTCCAGGAGGGCGTCGACGAACGCCGCGGGCTCGAACGGCGCCAGGTCGTCGGGGCCCTCGCCGAGGCCCACGAGCTTCACCGGCACACCGAGCTCGCGCTGCACGCGGAACACGATGCCGCCCTTCGCGGTGCCGTCGAGCTTGGTGAGGACGATGCCGGTGACGTCGACGACGTCGCCGAACACACGGGCCTGGGTGAGGCCGTTCTGCCCGGTGGTGGCGTCGAGCACGAGCAGCACCTCGTCGACGATGGCCTGGCGGGAGACCACCCGCTTGACCTTGCCGAGCTCGTCCATCAGCCCGGTCTTGGTGTGCAGGCGCCCGGCGGTGTCGAGGAGCACGGCGTCGGCGCCCTCCTCGTCGCCCTGCTTGACGGCGTCGAACGCGACGCTGGCGGGGTCGGCGCCCTCAGGGCCGCGGATCACGGTGGCGCCCGCCCGCTCACCCCAGGTGGCGAGCTGCTCGGCGGCGGCGGCGCGGAAGGTGTCGGCGGCACCCAGCACGACGTGGCGGCCGCTGGCGACGAGGACGCGGGCGAGCTTGCCGGTGGTGGTGGTCTTGCCGGTGCCGTTGACCCCGACGATGAGCAGCACCGCGGGCCTGCCGTCGTGCGGCAGCGCGCGGACGGAGCGGTCGA
>DATAOO010000051.1:0-3162 GCA_036265695.1 Pseudonocardia sp.
CGCGCCGCCCCGCGCCTCGCCGCCGCCCGCACCGCCACCCACCGCAGCCCGGTCAGCCAACTCACCGCGACGGATCGGCCGACTCACCACGGCGAATCGGCCGACTCACCGTCATGGGGATCGAAGACTCACCGTCACAGATGTCGAGACTCGGCGTCACGGGGTTGGCGACTCGGGTTGCCAGACAGTGGCGGCGGCGAGAACCGCGACCCGGCCACCGGAGTCGCGGAGGCGGGCGTCGGCGGCGACCAGGCGGCGGCCGCCGTGACGCACCTCGACCTCCACCGCCATGCCGGCGCCGTCGGCGGCCACCGACCGCACGAACGTGACGTCGTGGTCGCACGCCACGCTGTCGGGCGCGTCGAGCGCCTCGGCGATCCGGTGCCCGACGACGGCCGCGAGCACCCCGCCCTGCACCCCGCCCGCCGAGTTGGCCAGCGTGGCGGCGGCGCGCAGCGCCGGCCCGAGCGCGGCGAACGGGTCGGGGTCGACCGGGTCGTGGAAGAGCGCGCCCCCACCACCGGAGGGCAGCACCGCGCAACGGGCCCCGACCTGCGCCACCGGCCGCCCGTCGGCGGCGTACACCTCGCCCCGGCTCACGGCCGTCCCACCGCCAGGCGCGACCAGTTCGGCCCGGGCGACGAGCGGCTCACCCGCCTGCGGAAGCGGTCCGAGCATCGCCGTGTGCAGCGTGAGCGTGCTGATCCGCAGGCCCGCGGCCAGCGACGACGTGATCGCGGCGCTCAGCACGAGATCGCCGAGCACCGGCACCACACCGGGGCCGCGCAGCCGGTGCGGGGGCAGCCGCGGCACCCTGGCCACCGCGAGGCCGGGCTCCACGGTGTCCAGCACCGTGCCCAACGCGGCGTGCACGGGCGCGAGCGACCCCGCACCCCGTGCGACCGCGCGCAGCACCGCCAACGCCGACGGGGACGCCTCCGGCGCGGTCACGGGCGCCGCGGCCGTCCGATGCCCGCGACGTACAGCACGAGCAGCACGACGCCCGCGGGTGCGAGCCAGATCGGCCAGGGGTAGACCGCATCGTGGTTGGTGGCCGACACCAGCCCCCACACGACGACGTTGACCGCGAGGCTCGCCGCCCAGATGATCGCGAGGACCCGCATCGTGATCCCGCCGCCGGTGTCGGAGAACACCTGGCGGGTCGGGCGGCGGGCGGGCGCGGTCGCGGCCTGCGGCGGCGGCGTGGGCAGGTCGACCGTGACCCGCTCCAGCTCGCCGCGGGTGCGCGCCGCCCACACCGACCGCACGCGCTCGTCGAACTCGTGGATGTCGAGTTGGCCGACCTCCTGGGCCACCCGCAGCCGATCGGCGACGTTCTGCCGCTCGGCGTCGGAGACCCGCAGGTCCTCGGGGCGGACGGGCTCGCTCACACGAGCGATAGTGCCACGGCCGTCGATCACCTCGGCGCGTACATGATGACCACGACGCCCACGAGGCACAGCGCGGCACCGATCAGGTCGAAGCGGTCGGGCCGGAAGCCGTCGAGCGCCACGCCCCACAGCAGCGACCCCACCACGAACACCCCGCCGTATGCGGCCAGGATGCGCCCGAAGTGCGGGTCGGGCTGCAGCGTCGCGACGAAGCCGTACAGCCCGAGCGCCACCACCCCGGCCCCCACCCACAGCAGCCCGCGGTGCTCCCGCACGCCCTGCCACACCAGCCAGGCGCCGCCGATCTCGGCGATTGCCGCGAGCACGAACAACAGCACCGAACGGACGACCGTCATGACTTGAGATGATCGACCCGTGAGCGCACACCCGGTCGCCCCGGTGCCCGAGCACCTCTTCGACGACGAACGCGAGCAGCGCTGGCGGGCGCGCTACACCGCGCCCCGCATGTCGCGGCCCGGCTGGGCGCGCGACGCCCCGGACCGTCGCCTCTACACGT
Source organism: Pseudonocardia sp. (assembly GCA_036265695.1). Taxonomy (GTDB): domain Bacteria; phylum Actinomycetota; class Actinomycetes; order Mycobacteriales; family Pseudonocardiaceae; genus Pseudonocardia. The sequence continues at coordinate 1,909 of DATAOO010000051.1, forward strand.
CCAACGCGAGCGGCACCACCGAGGTCTACGTCTGGGACCGCGCCACCGACATCCACCGGCAGGTCACCGACCGGCCCAGCGGCACCTACGCCGCCACCCTCGCGCCCGACGGCGAGCGGGTGTGGTGGTTCGCCGACAGCGACGGCGACGAGCACGGCCACTGGGTCACCGAACCGTTCGCTGGCGGCGACGACGAGCCCGCGCTCCCCGGCGTCGAGGACGGGTACTCCGCGGGCCTCGACGTCGGGCGCTCGGTCGTCGCGGTGGGCACCTCGACCGACGCGGGCACCCGGATCTGGGTGCGCACCGGCGACGGCGCCGCCCAGGTGATCTACGCCAACGCCGAGGACGCGGGCGTCGGCGGCCTCTCCGAGGACGAGACCCTGCTCGCGATCGGCCACTCCGAGCACGGCGACTCCCGCCACCCGGACGTACGGGTGGTGCGGGTGGTCGACGGGAGCACGGTCGCGGAGAAGTCCGACGGCCCCGGCAAGGGCCTCACCCCGCTCGGCTTCGCCCCCGTGGCAGGCGACCCCCGGCTCCTGCTGCTGCACGAGCGCCACGGCCGCGAGGAGCTGTTGATCTGGGACGTCGACGCCGACACCGAGACCGAGATCCACCTCGACCTCCCCGGCGAGGTGGCCGCCGACTGGTCGCCCGACGCCACCTTCCTGCTGGTCTGGCACACGCACGCGGCCCGCACCCGGCTCTACCGCTACGACTTCGACGGGACCCTGACCGAGCTGCCCGTGGCGCCCGGGTGCGTCGGCTCGGCCCAGGTCCGCCCGGACGGCACCGTCGAGTACACCTGCTCGTCGGCCGCGGAGCCCACGAGCGTGCGCGCGCTGCACCCGGACGGCACCGACCGCGTGCTGGTCGCGCCGCCCGGCGAGCGCGCGCCGGGGTCGGTCGCCGTCGAGGACCTGTGGACCGGTGCCGTCCACGCCCTCGTCGCGCGGGCGGGCGAGGGCCCCCGCCCCACGGTGTTCAGCCTCCACGGCGGCCCGCACGCCGCCGACGAGGACCGCTTCAGCCCGGCCCGCGCCACCTGGGTCGACGCGGGCTTCACCGTGGTCGAGGTCAACTACCGCGGCTCGACGGGCTACGGCTCGGGCTGGCGCGACGCCATCGAGGGTCGCCCCGGGCTGACCGAGCTGGAGGACGTCGCCGCGGTGGTCGACCGCTGCATCGCCGAGGGCATCGCCGACCCGGCGCGCTGCGTCGTCGAGGGCTGGTCGTGGGGCGGCTACCTCG
>DATAOO010000052.1:0-16371 GCA_036265695.1 Pseudonocardia sp.
CTACCACGACGACGTGATGGACTCGGCCACGATGCGGCGTGGGGCGGAGAGCGCCAACTCGCGGTGGGACAACACGGTCGCGATCCTCACCGGCGACTTCCTGTTCGCCCACGCGTCGCGGCTGGTCGCCGACCTCGGCCCCGACGCGGTGCGGATCATCGCCGAGACGTTCGCCGAGCTCGTCACCGGCCAGATGCGCGAGACCCGTGGCCCGCGCCCCGGCGACGACCCGGTGCAGCACTACCTCACGGTGATCGCCGAGAAGACCGGCTCGCTGATCGCCACCGCGGGTCGCTACGGCGGCATGTTCGCGGGCTGCCCGCCCGAGCACGTCGAGTCGCTGCGCCGGTTCGGCGCGGTCATCGGCACGGCGTTCCAGATCTCCGACGACGTGATCGACATCGCCTCGCCGTCGGACGACTCGGGCAAGGTCCCCGGCACCGACCTCCGGGAGGGCGTGCACACGCTGCCGATGCTGTACGCGCTGCAAGGCGAGGGCCCCGACGCCGACCGGCTGCGGGTGCTGCTGGCCCGCCCGATCACCGACGACGCCGAGGTGGCCGAGGCGCTCGAGCTCCTGCGCACCGGCCCCGGCCTGGGCCGCGCGCGCGACGTCCTCGCGGCGCAGGCGGCGGAGGCCCGCGCGGAGCTGGGCAAGCTCCCCGCCTGCCCGGCCGCCGACGCCCTGGCCGCCCTCACGATCTACGTGGTGGACCGCACCGGCTAGCGGTGAGTCGTACGTTCCACCCCCGTGTGTTGGCCGTTTCACCGCGGTGAGTCGGCCATCCGCGGCGGGATGGCCGGCTCGGCGCGGCGAAACGTACGACTCACCGCGGCGAAACGTACGACTCACCGCGGTGGAACGAACGACTCACGTTCAGGCGGGCAGCACCACCACCGGCACCGGCGAGGCCCGGATCAGCTTCCCGGCCCGTGACCCCAGGAACACGCGGGCGATCGGGCCGGTGGCCGACGAGCCGATGGCGAGGAGCTCGTCGCGCTGCCAGTCGATGCTCGACACCGACTCCACCCAGCCGGTGCCGGTCCCGATCACGCACGGGGTCGAGCCGTCGACGACCCCGTCTTCCACGAGCTTCCGCTGCGCTTCGGCCGCCTGGGTCGCCCACGAGTCGAGCACCGAGTCCTCGGCCGTGACGCCGACCTCCGGCGGGTACATCGTCGCGTGCCGCACGCCGAAGCTCGCCACCCGCAGTGGCGTGCCGAGCACCTTGGCCAGCTCGACGGCGTGGGCGACCGTGCGCACCGAAGACGGGCTGTCGGAGAAGGCGCACGTGAGCCGCGTGAACCCGTCCGCAGCGGTGGAACGGTAGCCGCGCGGGCTGATGGCCACGGGGATGGGGGCGGAGTGCAGCAGCTTCAGCGCCGTGGCCCCGATGAAGATGCGGCCCTCCGGCCCGTCCGCCGACGACCCGATCACCAGCGTGCTGCCGTCCACCTCGCGCACGGCGTCGACCAGCGCCGACGACACCGACCGCCCGGTCGCCGTGCGGTAGGACGTGTCCACCGTGACGCTCGTGTCGGTGAGGTACTCGCGGGCCTGTTCCTCGGCGGCCTCGCCGACCTGCCGCGCGTACTCGGCGTACTCAGCATCGATCTTCGCCAGCGACGGCGTGGACCACTGCCGCGGCACGACCGTCACGACCGCCATCGCCTCGCCCCGCGCGTGGGCGAGCTTGAGGCCGAGGTCGAGCGCGCCCCGGCCGCCGCGGTGCGGGATGTACCCGACGACGACGGTCACGACTGCCCTCCCTCGACCTCGCCGAGCGCCGAGTGCCTGCGCCCGTACAGCATGTAGAAGATCAGGAACACCGCCACCCAACCCGCGAAGATCAACCACGTGTACCAGTGCAGGCTGGCCAGGATGTAGGCGCAGGCCAGGATGGACAGGATCGGCGTGACCGGGAAGCCGGGCACCTTGAAGGCGCGCGGCAGGTTCGGCTCGCGGTACCGCAGGATGATCACGCCGAGCGAGACGACGACGAACGCGGTGAGGGTGCCGATCGACACGACGTCGATCAGGTAGTCCAGCGGCACGATCGCCGCGAGTATCGCGACCACGATCGCTACGATGATCGTGTTCTGCACCGGTGTCTGCGTGCGCGGGCTGACCCTGGCGAACATCTCCGGCAGCATGCCGTCGCGGCCCATGGCGAACAGGATGCGGGTCTGACCGTAGAGCGTCACCAGCGTGACGGAGAAGATCGAGATGACGGCACCGAGCGCGAGGATCGTGCCCCACACGGTGTTGCCCGTGACGGCCTCCAGGATCCGCGCGAGCCCGGCCTCGGTCTGGCTCTCGAAGTCCTGCCAGGGCTGCGTGCCCACCGCGGCGATCGCGACCAGCACGTAGAACGTGATCACGATGAGCAGGGCGGCGATCAGCGCCCGCGGCATGGTGCGCTGCGGGTCCTTCACCTCGTCGCCCGCGGTGGACACGGCGTCCAGACCGATGAACGAGAAGAAGATCGTGCCCGCGGCGGTGGCCACGCCCGCGAACCCGAAGGGCGCGAAGTCGGCGAAATTGTTGCTGTCGAACGCGGTCAGCGCGACCACGATGAACATCGCCAGCACCGTCAGCTTGATCACGACCATGATCGCGTTGACGCGGGCGGACTCGCTGGCGCCCCGGATGAGCAGGATGGCGCACAGCGCCACCAGCACGACGGCGGGCAGGTTGACGATGCCGGGCTCCGCGTCCCACGGCGCGGCGAGGATCTCGTGCGGCAGCTCGATGCCGGTGAGGTTGCGCAGCGCCTCGTTGAGGTAGCCACTCCAGCCGACCGCGACCGCCGCCGTCGACACGCCGTACTCCAGCAGGAGGCAGGCGGCCACCCCCATCGCGACGATCTCGCCGAGCGTGGCGTACGCGTAGGAGTAGGTGCTTCCCGACACCGGGACGGACGAGGCCATCTCGGCGTAGCAGATCGCGGCCAGGCCCGCGGCGATGCCCGCCATGACGAACGCGAGCACGACGGCGGGGCCCGCCTCCGGCACCGCCGAGGACATGACGAAGAAGATGCCGGTGCCGATCGTCGCGCCGACGCCGAACATCGTGAGCTGGAAGGTCCCGATCGAGCGCTGGAGGTCGCCGCCCACGACGTGCTCGCCCTCGTGCGCATGCGACCCGACCGGCTTGCGCCGCAGTAGCTCGTTTCTCAGCCCCGTCCTGCCTCCAGGTCCATCCATGGCGCTCCGATCCCCGGCGCCGCCCTTCTGGCCGCGCGTCGGGGGTCAGTATCCGGCCGAAACAGGCATTTCGATCAGGCCGTTACCGCAACTTTTTCCGGTTTGCGCCGTGCGCGGAGGAGATCCACCGTGAAGACGGCGAGCGCCACCCACACCAGGACGAACCCGATCCACCGGGTGGCGGGCATCGCCTCGCCGACGACGAGCACGCCCCACAGGAACTGCAGGATCGGGTTGAGGTACATCAGCACGCCGATCGTGGAGAGCGGCACCCGACGCGCGGCGGCGGCGTAGAGCATCAGCGGTATCGCGGTGACCGGCCCGGACACGATCAGCAGCAGCACGTGACCCACCCCGTGCCCGGTCAGCGTGCCCGTGCCGGACACCTCGAACGCCACCAGGGTGGCGATGGCGAACGGCGCGAGCACGAGGCTCTCCGCCGTGACACCCGCGCTCGCGGACAACGGGATCATGCTCTTGAGCAGGCCGTACACGCCGAACGAGCTCGCGAGGCCCAGCGCGATCCACGGCAGCTGCCCAGCCTCGATCGCGATCACGACGACGGCGGCCGCACCCAGCGCGACCGCGGCCCACTGCACCCGCCGCAGCCGTTCCCGGAGCACGACGACCCCGAGGAGCACGCTCACGAGCGGGCTCACGAAGTAGCCCAGCGCCGCCTCGACGACGTGCCCGGCGAACACGGCGTAGATGTAGAGGCCCCAGTTCACCGTGATCAGCGCGCCCGCCACGGCCACCATCGCCCAACCGCGCGGGCGCAGCGCCCGCAGTTGCGACCAGCCACCCGTCACGCTGATCACCGCGACCATGAGGACCGCCGTCCACATGATCCGGTGGGCGAGCACCTCCACCGGCGCAGCGGGCTCGAGCAGCGGCCAGAACGCGGGGAACAGGCCCCAGATCGAGTACGCGCCGATGGCGGCCGCCACGCCGCGGCGATCCAGTTCCGTGCCCACGTCCCCATCAGAACACCGGCCCCCGCGGCGCCGCACGGGATATGACGAGCGTTACCGGGCGTACCGGTGGGAGGCCGCCGCGATGCCCGCGACGATCTCCACCTCGGCCTCCTCGCGCGGCCCGTAGACCAGCACCATGCCGGGGGAGACGCGCACCCCGGCGAGCGGGTGCGCCACCGCCCAACCCTTGGCCAGCGCGTCGTAGGCCTGCGCGTCGGGCAGCACGACGTGCAGGCTGCCGTCGGGGTGTTGGTGGGCGAACTCGCCGTCGTCGGGGAGGACGTACGCCGCGTCCGGGCCCGCCGCCGCGCCGCGGTCGAGCAGCAGCGCGCGGGTGCCCTCGACGCCGACCTTCGTCGGGCCCGTCGTCACGTCGGGCAGCTCCGCCAGCCGGGCCCACAGCCGCTCCTGCAGGTCGGTGGGCGCGTTCTGGGTCTCCTGGTGCTGCGGGATGCCCACGGTGACCTCAGGCGGCGGACCCGCGCGCACGGGGAGCCGACCGCCGGGAACGGTCGGCCATTCGGCGTCCGCGCCGTCGGGCACCGGGTTCTCGCCGTGGGCGCGCAGGTGGTCGAGGCGGTCGGCGAGCCAGGTGCCGACATCCCCGACGACCTTGCCCGCCAGTTGGTCGCCACCCGCCGCCCGCTCAGCCCACAGCGGCGCGCCGCTCTCCTTCGCGAGCCAGTCCCAGGTGCGGGCCTGCAGCTCCGGCGGGGTGCGCGTGTCGCCGCTGCCGTGCGCGAGGAACACCGGCATGCCCGCGAGCTGTCCGCGGGCCGTCGGGAGGCCTGCGTCGAGCGGAAAGGCGCCGTAGAGCAGCACCGCGCCCGCCCAACGGTGCGGCTCGGTGAGCATCAGGGCGCCGGCGAACGTCACACCCTCGCGGAAGGCCACGAGCAGCACAGGCCGGTCGGGGTCGCCCTCGGCGTCGAGCCAGGACAGGAACCAGGCCGCGGTCGCCGCGAGGCTGGCCGGGTCGGGTCGACCGTCGGTCGCGGTGTACCAGTGGAAGCCGCTGTCGCCGGTGATCGGGCCGCGGACGGAGATGTAGGTGACCGGCCCGTGCGGCAGCCAGGGTGCGATCTCGATCATCGAGTGCTCGCTGGTGCCGTTGCCGTGCAGGGCGACCACGAGCGGCGCCGACGGGTGGGTGGTGCCCCAGCGGGCGACCATCGGACCGTCGGACGGCGGCATGGGAGGACCGTAGATCGTCGCGCCGGACGACGGGGCCGGGTGTTTCAGAACGCGACGTCGAGACGGCCAACTCGCCGCGTCGAAACGCACGACTCACCGTGAGGGGGGAAACGTTATGGCGCTGTGACCGTTCTGTGATGTGGTGCGCGCACCGTGTCGGTCGATTCCCCGCTCCCCGGAGAGACCGTCCATGGCCCTGCACGCCGCACTGCCACGCCCCGCGCTGCGCGTGTGGTGGGGCGCGGTCGCGGTGGTGCCGCTGGCGCTCGCGGGGCTCGGGATGGCGCTCCTCCCGTCCCCCGTGGTGTCCCCGGTGGCCGCACCGCGCACCGCGGTCGCCGTGCCCGCGGCTCCGGCGCCCGCCTTTCCGACATCGCTCGCAGGCGCGGGCCCGATCACCTTCGCGGCCGACCGGGCGGAGCTCGTCGGTCCGTCGGCCGCCGCTGTCGCCCGCGTGGCCGAGCTTCTCGGCGACGCCCCAGGTCCGCGCTTCACGGTCGCCGGGTACGCCGCCGACACCCCCGGCCCGCCCGAGGTGGCGCAGCGGCTCTCGGAGCGGCGGGCGCAGGTCGTCGTGGACGCGCTGGTGGCGGCCGGGGTGCGCCGGGAGCGGCTCGTCGTAGCAGGCCGGGGGTCCGCCGACCCCTTGGCCACCCCGGCGCAGAGCCGCCGCGTCGAGATCACGGCCGAGTGAGGGAGCTGTCCATGGCCGCGCTGTTCGCCCAGATGTGGGCGCTGGAGCTGGCGGCGTTCCTGCTGGGGTCCGCCGTGACCTGGCTGGTGTTCGTGCGCCCGGCGCGGGCCGCCGCCGTGCGGGCCGCGGTGCCGCCGCCCGCCCGCCCGCCCGAACCGTGGGTGGAGCAGCCGGAGCCGCGCGCGCCGGATGTCGAGCCGCCGACGTCGAACACCGACTCCGCCCTCGCCGCCCTCGACGCCCACGCCCGGCACACCCGGCGCAGCGGGATCTTCGCCGCCGACGTGCTGGAGCAGCTGAACACGAACGGGAAGCAGAACTAGTCGGCGACGCTCCAGGTGTCGCGGCCGTTCAGCAGCGCCTGCAGGTCGGGCGAGCGGTTCTCGCGCTCGAGCTGCACCTGCGCGCGGGCGGCGTCGTCGTAGGTCGACCGCGCGACGTTGCGGAACATCCCGATCACCGTATGCGTGAGGTCCTGGTCGGACAGCCGTGACAGCGCGAACGCCAGGTTGTGGTCGCCTGCGTCGTGCACGACGATCTCCGACGCGTCCACCTCGATCGTCTTCGCCACCCGCAGCCCGAAGCCCTCGCGCACGACGGCGTAGGTGCCCAGCCCGTCGTCACCGGCGGGGCCGAAGCGGATCGGCTCGCCGTGCACGACCGGGATGAGCCGCTCCGGCGCGGTGTCGGCCTTGCGGAGCACGTCGAAGCTGCCGTCGTTGAAGATCGGGCAGTCCTGGAAGATCTCGACGAACGCGGTGCCGCGGTGCTCGGCGGCGGCCTGCAGCACGGCGGTGAGGCCCTTGCGGTCGGAGTCGATGGCCCGCCCGACGAACGTGGCGTCGGCGCCCAGCGCCAGCGAGACCGGGTTGAAGGGGTGGTCCACCGAGCCGTACGGCGTCGACTTGGTGATCTTGCCTTCCTCGGACGTCGGCGAGTACTGGCCCTTGGTGAGCCCGTAGATCCGGTTGTTGAACAGCAGGATCTTGAGGTTGACGTTGCGGCGCAGCGCGTGGATCAGGTGGTTGCCGCCGATCGACAGCGCGTCGCCGTCGCCGGTGACGACCCACACCGAAAGGTCGGGCCGGGTGATGGCCACGCCGGTGGCGATCGCGGGCGCGCGGCCGTGGATCGAGTGCATGCCGTACGTGTTGAGGTAGTACGGGAACCGCGAGGAGCAGCCGATGCCGGAGACGAAGACCGTGTTCTCCCGCCGGATGCCCAAGGTGGGCAGGAACTGGCGCACGGCGGCGAGCACGGCGTAGTCGCCGCAACCGGGGCACCAGCGCACCTCCTGATCGGAGGTGTAGTCCTTGGCGGTCTGCTTGTCGGACGTGGTCGGGACCCCGTGGAGCCCGCCGATCGTCGGCAGCCCCAGATCAAGCGCGGTCATGCGTGCACCCCTGACAGGTATTCCAGGAACAGGTCCTGCAGCTCCTCTGCTTTAAACGGCAGACCTGAGACCTTCGTGTAGCTCTTCGCGTCCACGAGGTAGCGGGCGCGGAGCAGCAAGGAGAGCTGGCCGAGGTTCATCTCGGGGACGAGTACCCGTTCGTAACGGGCCAACACCTCGCCGAGGTTCGACGGCAGCGGGTTGACGTGCCGCAGGTGGGCGGTCGCGACCTCGTGGCCCAGCGCCCGCACCCGCCGTGCGCCCGCGCCGATCGGACCGTAGGTGGAGCCCCAGCCGACGACGAGCAGCCGGGCGTCCCCCGTGGGGTCGTCGACCTCGACGTCGGGCACGGGGATCCCGTCGATCTTCGCCGCGCGCAACCGGGTCATGCGGTCGTGGTTGTCGGGCTCGTAGGAGATGCCGCCGCGCCCGTCGGCCTTCTCAAGGCCGCCGATGCGGTGCTCCAACCCGGGCGTGCCGGGCACGGCCCACGGGCGGGCCAGCGTGTCGGCGTCGCGCAGGTAGGGCCAGAACTCTGCGCCGTCGGGCGAGTTCGGACCGGTGGCGAACGCGGGGTCGAACTTCGGCAGGTCGGCCGCGTCGGGCACCCGCCACGGCTCCGACCCGTTGGCCAGCGAGCCGTCCGAGAGCAGCAGCACCGGGGTGCGGTAGGTCACCGCGATGCGGGCCGCCTCCAGCGCCACCGCGAAGCAGTCGGCGGGTGAGCGCGGCGCGATGATCGGCAGCGGGGCCTCGCCGTTGCGGCCGAACATGGACTGCAGGAGATCGGCCTGCTCGGTCTTCGTGGGAAGGCCCGTGGACGGGCCGCCGCGCTGCACGTCGACCACCAGCAGCGGCAGCTCGAGCGCCACCGCGAGCGAGATCGTCTCCGACTTCAGCGAGACACCCGGCCCGGACGTGGTGGTGACGCCCAGCGCCCCGCCGAACGCCGCGCCCAGCGCCGCCCCGATGCCCGCGATCTCGTCCTCGGCCTGGAACGTGGTGACGTTGAACGCCTTGTGCTTGGACAGCTCGTGCAGGATGTCCGACGCCGGGGTGATCGGGTAGGAGCCCAGGAACACCGGCAGGCCGCTCACCTGCCCGGCCGCGACGATGCCGTACGCCAGCGCCGTGTTCCCGGTGATCTGGCGGTAGGTGCCCGCCGCGAGGTGCGCGGGCGCCACCTCGTAGGTGACGGCGAACGACTCGGTGGTCTCGCCGTAGGCGTGCCCGGCCTTGAACGCGAGGATGTTGGCCTCGGCGATCTCCGGGCGGCGCGCGAACTTCTCCCGCAGGAACCGCTCGGTGCTCTCGTGCGGCCGGTGGTACATCCACGACAGCAGGCCCAGCGCGAACATGTTCTTCGCGCGCTCGGCGTCCTTCTTGGACAGCCCGGTGTCCTCCAGCGCGCCGCGCGTGAGCGTAGCCATCGCGACCGGGTAGACCGCGTACTGCTCGAGCGAGCCGTCCTCGAGCGGGTTGGATGCGTAGCCGACCTTGGTGAGGTTGCGCTTGGTGAACTCGTCGGTGTTGGCGATGATCACTGCGCCCCGGGGCACGTCGGCGATGTTGGCCTTCAGCGCGGCCGGGTTCATCGCCACGAGCACGTCCGGACGGTCGCCGGGGGTGAGGATGTCGTAGTTGGCGAAGTGCAGCTGGAACGACGAGACCCCCGGCAGCGTGCCCGCGGGTGCGCGGATCTCGGCCGGGAAGTTGGGCAGCGTGGAGAGGTCGTTGCCGAACGCGGCGGTCTCGGAGGTGAACCGGTCGCCCGTGAGCTGCATGCCGTCGCCGGAGTCACCGGCGAACCGGATGACGACCCGGTCCTTCTGCACGACGCGGGAATGGTCGACGGGGGTGTCGGTGGACGTCATGTCCTGGTCATTCCTCGGGTCGGGTGCATGTACTCCTTCCGAGGTTAACTCGCGGACGCTCCGAGTGTCGTTTCGCCCCGCCCGACCGCACAGGCCGGGGTTCGCTCTGGCGAAACGTCCGGTTTACCGGGATCGGCTGATACGGGCCTGCAGCGCCGCCAACCGCGACGTGAACTCGTCCGACCGCACCGACTCGGCCTGGGCCCGGACCTCGACCTCGACCGCCGCGGCCTGGGCCGCCATGCCCGCGGTGAGGCGCATCGTGCCCTTCGTCGCGATGACCAGCTCCCGGCTCGCCGCGGCGGCCCGGGCCGCCATCTCCACGGCCGCGGCGACGACGTCGTCGACGACGCGGTGGACCAGCCCGATGCGTTCGGCCTCCGCGGCGTCGACGGCCTCGCCGAACAACGTCATCGCCGCGGCGCCCTGGGGACCGAGGACGCGCTGGGCCATCCACGTGTACCCGCCGCCGGGGTGCAGGCCGAGCTGGAGGAAGCGGGAGTCGAACGACGCGTTCGGGCCCGCGAGGCGCAGGTCGGTGGCCAGCGCCAGGTTGAGCCCCGCGCCGACCGCGGCCCCGTTCACCGCCGCGATCGTCGGCAGCGGGCACTCGGCGAGCGCGAGGAACCCGGCGTAGACCGTCTTGAGCTGGGCGGGGCCCGCGGTGGCGAGCTCGGCGAGGTCGCCGCCCGCGCAGAACGCCGGGTCCTCGCCCGTGACGACGATCGCGCCGACTTCCGGGTCGTCCGCCGCTGCCTGCACCGCCTCCGCGAGCAGCGCGGAGAGGGCGATGTTGAGCGCGTTGCGGCGGGCGGGGTGGGAGAGGGTGAGCACCGCCACCCGGTCGGTGATCGTGGTGTGCACAGCGACGTCGGCCATGGGCGCATCCTGCCGTGAACGCGCCGCGCCCGGCACGATCGCCGCTCGCCCCCGGCTCGGTGACGCGGCCCGCCAACGGCGAGTGTCCACATCCGTGACGGCGAGTCGCGACATCGGTGACGGCGACGGCGTCGGGTCAGCGGGTGATCGCCACGGCCGTCACGCCGGTCGAGGTGGGCACGATCAGCGCGGTGCCGCTCACGGCCGGGGTCGCGAAGCGGGAGGTCTCGCCGACCGCCACCGTGGCCCGCGGGTCTCCGGTGGCCGCATCCAGCCCGTGCAGCGTGCCGTTCCGGTCGAGCGCCCACACGGTGCTCCCGACGAGCACCGGCGACCCGTTGACGGCGGTGCTGCGCCAGCCCTGGGTCAGGCGGTCGCCCGCCACGGTGATCTGGGTCAGGCCCTCGGTGCAGGGCAGGAACGCGACGGCCGCGTCCGACGTCGAGGTGACGGCCGCGCCCCCGAACGAGCGGCAGCCCTCGAGGCGGGCGAGCTGGCCGTTCACCCCGCCGAGCCGGTCGACGTCGGCCAGGTACACCGCGCCACCCTTGCCCGCGGCGAGCACGCGGCGGGCGCCGGGCAGCAGCACGGGGCCGGTGGAGCCGAGGTCGGCGTCCACCGAGTTCTCCTGGGCCCAGCCTGCGGGGGCGAAACCGTCGCGCAGTTGGAGGGTGGGGGACAGGCGCAGGATCGAGTCGCTGCGGTCCCACTCGCCGCCGGTGGCCTCGCCGTTGCCGGTGGTGACGAGCAGGTCGCCGCCGGGCAGGCCGACCGCGCCCGACGGCGCCCAGATGCCCGCCTCGCGGGTGGTGGGGACGGCGAACGCGAGCAGCGGGCCGGGCGTGATCGGGGCGCCGACGACCCGACCCAGGTAGGCGCCGCAGTCGCCGAAGTTGCCGCCGTACGGGATGTAGACGATGCCGTCCGAGACCAGCAGCGCCCCGCGTTGCAGGTGGGTGGCGGGGTCGGAGCCGGAGACGTCGACCGGCCGGTGGCTGCGGACCTGGCCGGTGAGCAGGTCGACCCCGAACAGGACGTGCCGCACCCCCGCGCTCGGTGTCGTGACCGCTGTCGGGGTGGCGGGCGGGGCCGCGGCCGTCGGCGTGGGGCTCGGGGTGGCGGTCTCCGCTGCCGTCAGGCCCTGGGTGGTCGCCACCGCGAACACCTGGCCGGTGGCGGCGTCGTAGGCGGGGGTGCCGGTGATGCCGACGGTCGGCGTGATGTTGCCGCAGGGCAGCGCGGCGGCCGGGACGGGATCGGCGACATGGGTGCGCCACACCGTGGCGCCGGTGGCCGCGTCGAGGCCGTACAGCGAGCCGCCCTCGGTGGCCGCGACGACCAGGCCGCGGGCGATGAGCGGGCTCGCGTACACCGGCCCGTCGAGCGTCACGTGCCAGGCGACGGCGGGCGATGCCGGGTCGGGGCCCTCGGACACGGCGCCGGAGCGGGCGGCGTCACCGTGGTAGGTGGGCCACTCCGCCCCGAGGGTGAGCGCGGTGGCGGCCGACCCGGTGGTGACCGGCGCGGCGGGCGGGGCCGCGGGTGGGGCGGGGGCGGGCGTGCATGCCGCGAGCGTGAGCCCGAGCGCCGCGCACAACAACACGGCTCGGCGGCAGGCCACGGCGCCCTCCTCTCGGGGACGTGATCGTTGCACGCCGCCCTTCGGGTCGCCGGGCGGCGGGGTGGCGCGGCGCGTCGGAACGACCAACTCGGCCGGTCGAACCGCCCGACTCACCGCGACGAGACGGCGGACTCACCGCGGCGGAACGTACGACTCACCGCGGCGGAACGTACGACTCACCGTCCCCGGAACGGAGACTCGCCGTCACGAAAACGGGGACTCGCCGTGGGGGAGCGGGCTAGTGGGCGAGGGTGGCCAGTTGGGCGGCGAAGGCGTCGAGCGCGCTCCGGGCGGCGGCCGAGTCGCGGTCGACGAGCCACGCGAGCGTGACGCCGTCGGTGACGACGACGAGCATCCGGGCCACGTCCTCGACCGGCATCGACCAGGTGATCCCGAACCCCGTGGCGATCCGCTGCAGCGCCGCGCGGGCGGTGGCGTGGTAGGCCTTGTACTGGCGCTGGGCCACGCCGTCCAGCGACGGGTCCTGCAGCGCGTGCTGGGTGAGCGCCATGAGCACGGACTCCCGGTTGGGGTCGTCCTCGACCGTCTTCCAGTAGGCCCGCAGCTCCGCCCGCAGCGTCGCCTCGACCGTGTCGCGCAACGCCATCTCGTGCTGCGCCGACAACAGCGCGTCCATCGTCTGCGTGGTCAGCTCGGTGAGCAGCTCCTGCTTGGAGGCGAAGCAGTAGTGGAACGCGGCCAGCGGCGCGCCCGCCTCGGCGCAGACGCGGCGGGTGGTCACGCCCGCGAAGCCGTCGCGCCCGATCACCCGGAACGCGGCCGCCACCAGCTGCCGTCGACGCTCCTCGGCCGACACGCGGGCCATCGCCATACCTCCGTAGTGGGTCAAACGTCCCAGACGCTTGACTCAGTCTTGCGCAGCTCGCATCCTGGCGTCATCACCCGGGAGGTCGCTTGTGGACGATTTCGGACGCTTTCCCCGCGTGCTGCGCCGATTCGCGGTCTTCGCGGTCGCGTTCTCGATCGTGTCCATCACCACCGGGATCTTCCTGAACTACTCCTACGGCCTCACCCAGATGGGCCCGGCCGCGGTGTGGCTGTGGCCGGTGGCGACGGTGGGCCAGCTGCTCGTGGTGCTCGTCCTCGCCGAGCTCGCGGGCCACGTCCCCCTCGCGGGCGCCAACTACCAGTGGGCGGCGCGGCTGGTCGACGCCCGCTTCGGCTACCTCGTCGGCGCGCTGGGCGTGCTCTACGGCGCGGTCGGCCTGCCGGGCATCGCGCTGCTCGGGCTGGCCCCGCTCACCGCCACCGTCTTCGGCCTCGACGCCGAGGACGCCCGGCTGCTGGTGTTCCTCGCCGTGTTCGCGCTGGTCGTCGCCTACCTCATCAACATCGTGCGGGTGCAGCTCGCAGCGCGGGTGAACAACGTCGCGGTGTTCGCCGAGATCATCGGCACGGTGGTGCTGTCGGTCATCGTGTTCCTCGCGTGGGTGCGCGGCGGCACCCCGGACGGGCACGGCCTCGGCTTCCTGTTCACCGTCTCCACCGACGAGCCGCTGGTGTCCGCGCTCGTCGGCGGCGCGCTGATCGGGGTCTTCACCCTCGTCGGGTTCGAGGCCGCGGCCGACATGGCCGAGGAAGCCGTCGACGCCCGCCGCACGGTGCCCCGCATGATGATCCTCTCGCTGGTGGTGTCCGGCGTGCTCGGCATGATCGCGCTCGTCGGCTTCACCGCGGCGATCCCGGACCTCGCGCAGATCCGCGAGTCGCCGGTGCCGCTCGCGGCGATCGCCGAGTACTGGCTGGGCCCGGTGCTCACCCGGGTGTTCCTCGCCATCGTCGTGTTCTCGATGTTCGCGTTGATCGTGGTGGCGGCCGCGGCCAACTCGCGGCTGATCTTCGCCATGGCGCGCGACGGCATGCTGCCGTTCTCCGGGTGGCTGCGGCAGATCAACCCGCGCACGGCCACCCCGGTGCCCGCGCTGCTGGGCTCGCTGCTGGTGTGCCTGGTGCTCCTGGTCTACGGCACGCTCGACGGCGACGCGTTCGCCGTGCTCGTCGGGGCCACCGCGCTCGTGCCGTACCTGGTCTACCTGCTCACGCTCGCCGGCTACCTGGCCCGTCGGCGCGCGATCGTCGGGTCGGTCGAGGGCGGGTTCACGCTCGGCGCCGCGGCGATGCCGATCGCGGTGGCGGCGCTGGTGTGGCTCGTGGTGGTGGTCGCCGCGCTGACCCTGCCGGAGGCGTTCCGGGCCGCCGACTACGTCGTGCTGGGCGCCCTCGTCCTGTTCGGCGTCTGGTACGTCGCGGTGCTGCGCCGCCGCCTCGCCGACGGCACGGCGGGGTTGATGGCGAAGGTGGACGTGTGACGCGCCGCCGACGTGCTCCCTCCCGCGGAGGCGCCGGAGAGCGCTGGCGCAACTGGGCGGGCAACCAGCGCACGGATCCCGTCCGCACGGTCGCCGCGCACGACACCGGCGACGTCGTCGCCGCGGTCAAGGACGCCGCCCGCGACGGGTTGCGGCTCAAGGCCGTCGGCTCGGGGCACTCGTTCACCGCGATCGCCGTGCCCGACGGCGTGGCCGTGCGCGCGCCCAGCGACCCGCGGCTCCTGCAGGTGGACGCGACCGGCCTCGCCACCGTCCCCGCCGGGATGACCCTCCGCACGCTCAACCCGCTGCTGTGGGCGCGCGGCTGGGCGTTGCCGAACCTCGGCGACATCGACGCGCAGACCGTCGCGGGCGCCATCGCCACCGGCACGCACGGCACGGGCGCCCGGCACCGCGGGCTCGCCGACCAGGTGCGCGCGCTGGAGCTCGTGACCGCCGACGGCGCCGTCCGCACCTGCTCGCCGAGCGAGAACGCCGACGTCTTCGCGGCCGCACGGGTGGGCCTGGGCGCCCTCGGGATTCTCGTCAGCGTGACCCTCCAGACCGTGCCCGCGTTCCACCTGCACGCGATCGAGGCCGCGCGGCCGCTGGACGGAGCACTCGAACTGTTCGACGGCGACGACGACCACGTCGAGTTCTACTGGTTCCCGCACACCGACGTCGCCGCCACCAAGCGCAACAACCCCACCGACGCCGACGGGCCCGCTCGCGGCCGGGTGGCCGAGTGGGTGGGCGACGAGCTGATCGGCAACGGTGCGTTCGCCCTCGTGTGCCGCCTCGGCGCCGCGGCGCCCCGCCTGGTGCCGGGCCTCAACCGCTTCGCCGCGGGCCTGCTCGCCCACTCCGAGTACGTCGACCGCTCCTACCGGGTCTTCACCAGCCCGCGCCGGGTCCGGTTCCTCGAGATGGAGTACGCCGTACCCCGGGCGGCGCTGCCGGACGCCTTCGCCGGGCTGCGGAGGGCGGTCGAGCGGCACGGGCAGGCCGTGACGTTCCCGGTCGAGGTGCGGGTGGCCGCGGCCGACGACATCCCGCTCTCCACGGCGTCCGGCCGCGACAGCGCCTACCTCGCCGTCCATGTGCACCGCAACGAGCCGCATGAGGCGTACTTCGGGGCGGTCGAGGCCGTGATGCGCGACCTGGACGGCCGTCCGCACTGGGGCAAGCTGCACACCCGCGCCGCCGCCGACCTGCGGCCCGCCTACCCGGGGTTCGACGCGTTCGTCGCACTCCGCGACCGCCTCGACCCGGAACGCCGGTTCGGCAACGCCTACCTGGAGCGGGTGTTGGGATGAACGTCGCCAAGAACATCGGGGACCTGCCCACGCCCGCGCTGCTCGTGGACGCCGACGCGCTGGAGGCGAACCTGGCCGACATGGCGGCGCACCTGCCCGGCCCACGGCTGCGCCCGCACGTCAAGGCGCACAAGACCACGGCGCTCGCCCGTCAGCAGAACGCGCTGGGGCACACCGGGTTCACGTGCGCCACCGTGCGCGAGGTCGAGGGCATGGCCAAGGCCGGACTCGGCGAGGACCTGTTGCTGGCCAACGAGGTCCTCGACGCGCAGCGCCTCGGCGCCCTCGACGCCCGGGTCACCGTGGCGATCGACTCGCCGGAAACGCTCGCCGCCGCCGTGCGGGGCGGGGTGCGGGAGGTGCTCGTCGACGTGAACGTCGGCCTGCCGCGGTGCGGGATCGCGCCGGAACGGGCCGGGTGGCTCGCCGACGAGGCCCGCGCGGCCGGGCTCGCCGTGCGCGGCGTGATGGGCTACGAGGGCCACCTCATGCTGTTGCCCGACGTCGCCGAACGGGCCCGGCTCACCGAGGAGTGCATGGCGAAGCTCGCCGCGGCCCACGCCGACGTCGGCGGCGAGGTGGTGTCCGGCGGCGGCACCGGCACGTACGCCATGAACACCCGGGTCACCGAACTGCAGGCGGGCTCGTACGCGCTGATGGACACCGCCTACACGGCCGCGGGACTGCCGTTCCGGCAGGCGCTCACGGTGCTGGCCACCGTGATCTCGGTGACCGACCACGTCGGCAACCTCCCCGGCTGGGCGGTCGCCGACGTCGGGCTGAAGGCGCTCGGGATGGACCACGGCAACCCGTCCGTCGACGGCCAGGTGTGGTTCGTCTCCGACGAGCACCTGACGTTCGCGCCGAGCGAGCCGGTGCGCGTGGGCGC
>DATAOO010000053.1:0-5598 GCA_036265695.1 Pseudonocardia sp.
GAGACGGCCAACTCACCACGGTCGAACGTACGACTCACCCCGGGGGGCGGCTCAGCTGGACTCCGCGCCCGCGCCGGTGAGGGCGCGCACCTCCATCGCGGCGTGCAGGGCGTGCTCGGCGCGCGGGTCGACCGGGCGGCGGCCGCCGATCCACGTGCCCACCGCGCCGAGCAGGAACGACAGCGGGATGGCGACGATCCCCGGGTTGTCGAGCGGGAACCAGTGGAAGTCCACGCCCTTGATCATCGACGTGGGCTTGCCCGACACGGCGGGCGAGAACACGATCAGCACGAGGCAGGTGGCCAGGCCGCCGTAGATGGAGCACAGCGCGCCCGCGGTGTTGAAGCGCCGCCAGAACAGCGAGTAGAGGATCGTCGGCAGGTTCGCCGACGCCGCCACCGCGAACGCCAGCGCCACCAGGAACGCCACGTTCTGCCCGTTCGCCACGATCCCGCCCGCCACGGCGAGCAGCCCGACGACCAACGCCACGAGCCGGGCCACCCGCACCTCCGACTGCGGGGAGGCCTGGCCGCGCTTGATGATGGTGGCGTAGACGTCGTGCGCGAACGAGGCGGACGCGGTGATCGTCAGCCCGGCGACGACGGCCAGGATCGTGGCGAACGCGACCGCCGAGACCAGGCCGAGCATCACCTCGCCGCCGAGCTCGTAGGCCAGCAGCGGAGCCGCGTTGTTCTGGTTGGCCGACGTGATCGTGCCGGGCGGCAGCAGCGCGCCCGCGCCGTAGCCCAGCACCAGCGTGAACAGGTAGAACAGGCCGATCAGCCAGATCGCCCACACCACGGAGCGACGCGCCTCGGTGGCCGTCGGCACCGTGTAGAACCGCATGAGGATGTGCGGCAGGCCTGCCGTGCCGAGCACCAGCGCGAGGGCGAGCGACACGAAGTCGAGCGGGTTGAGGTACTGCAGGCCCGGCGCCAGCACCCGCTCGCCCTGCGCGCTGGCCGCGGCGGCCTGGCCGAGCAGCCCGGAGAGGTCGAAGCCGACGTAGCCGAGCACCCAGGTCGTCAACACCCCGGCGGCCAGGAGGAGCAGCACCGCCTTGATGATCTGGACGTAGGTGGTGCCCTTCATGCCGCCGACCAGCACGTACACGATCATCACCGCCCCGACGACCGCGATGACGACGCCCTGGCCCAGCCGGTCCTCGGCGGGCACCTGCAGCAGCAGCGCGACGAGCCCGCCCGCGCCCGCCATCTGGGCGAGCAGGTAGAACAGCGACACGACGAGCGTCGACACCGCCGACGCCGCCCGCACCGGCCGTTGCCGCATCCGGAACGCCAGGACGTCGCCGATCGTGAACGTGCCGGTGTTGCGCAGCATCTCGGCCACCAGCAGCAGCGCCACCAGCCAGGCGACGAGGAAGCCGATCGAGTAGAGGAAGCCGTCGTAGCCGTTCAGCGCGATGGCGCCCGCGATGCCGAGGAACGAGGCGGCGGAGAGGTAGTCGCCCGCGATCGCGACGCCGTTCTGCGCGCCGGTGAACGCCCGGCCCGCGGCGTAGTAGTCCGACGCCGTGCGGTTGCCGCGGGCCGAGCGGTAGACGACGACCAGCGTCACGACGACGAACGCCAGGAAGATCGCGACGTTGAGGTAGACGTTGCCTACGGCGTTCATCGCTGCCCCATCCGGAGACGGATCTCGGCGGCGGCCGGGTCGACCGCCCGCCGCGCGAAGCGCACGTAGAGGGTCGTGATCACGAACGTGCTCACGAACTGCAGCAGGCCGAGCAGCAGCCCGACGTTGATGTCGCCCGCGAGCTTGACGGCCATGAACGGCTTCGCGTAGGACGCGAGCAGCACGTAGGCGAGGTACCAGCCGAGGAACAGCGCGCTCATCGGGAACACGAACCGGCGAAGCCGCCTACGCAGCGCCTGGAACTCGGGGCTGGCCTGGGCCTGCTCGTACACTGATCCGGCGGCTCGGAACTGCGTGGCGCTCACGTGCTGTGCAACGACCGTAACCCGGCAGGGGAACGGTCAGGTCAGGGCGGCGCGCCGTTCGTCCCCCGCGTGAGGCCGAGCCGCTCGGGGGCGTGCAGCCGGAGAAGGAGCTGGTCGGTGGCCACCGGGCAGCCCTTCGAGGTCGCGACGCTCACGACGGCCATGACCAGGAACGCCGCGGGCACGCTCACGATCGCCGGACGCTCCAACAGCACGCCGATCCAGCCGGGCTGCTCGTAGCCCGCGAGGCAGGCCACGATCGCCGTGCCCGCGAGGACGCCGCCGGTGGCCACCCCGGCCACCGCGCCGGGCGGCGTGAGGTGCCGCCACCAGATGCCGAGCACGAGCAGCGGGCAGAACGTCGACGCGGCCAGCGCGAACACGAGCGCGACCGCCTCGGCGAACTCCATCCGCATGATGATCTGCGAGACGAGCAGCGGCACCAGCCCGCCGACGATCGTCGCCACCCACCCCGACACCCGGGAGCGGCCCGGGCCGATCACGTCGGTGCGGATCACGCCCGCGATGCTGACGACGAGGCCCGAGGACGTCGCCAGGAACGTGGCCCACGCCCCCGCGGCCACGAGCGCGCCGATCGTGATCCCCAGTGGCCCGCTGCCGAGCACGGCCTGCGGGAGGAGCAGCACCGCGGCGTCGGTCTCGCCGCTGATGAGCAGCTGGGGGACGTAGAGGCGGGAGATCGCGCCGATCGCCGTGACGGCGATGTAGAAGATCCCGATCAGCGCGAGCACGAACACCGCGGTGCGGCGGGCGTCGCGGCCGTCGGGGTTGGTGTAGAAGCGCACGAGGACGTGCGGCAGGCCCATCGTGCCGAGGAACGTGGCGATCAGCAGCGAGTACGTGGCCAGCAGGCTGTAGGGGCCGCCGGAGGAGTTGGGGACCAGCCAGCTGGAATCGTCGGCGGGCGCGCCCTCGACCACCGGCGTGGCCGTGCCGGGCGGGAACGCGAGTACGGCGCCGTTGGCCACGCTGTGCAGGCCGGGCTGCCAGACGAGGTCCCGGTCCTTGACCTGCACGTCGTCGACCCGGCCGGTGGCCCGGACATGCACGGGCTCGGTGACCTGCAGCCGGACGTCCGTCTTGATCCAGACGGTGGTGTGCTCGGTGAGCGTGGGCGGGGCCGGGCGGTTGAACGTGCGGTGGTCGCCGAAGAAGTACACGAGCGCGATGAGGGTGGGGATCACCAGCGCGGAGAACTTGAGCCAGTACTGGAAGGCCTGCACGAACGTCACCGAGCGCATGCCGCCGATGAGCACGGTGACCACCACGACGACCGCCGCCGCCACCGAGCCCAACGTGTACGGCAGCCCGGTGGCGGTGGTGAGCGTGAGCCCGGCGCCCTGGAGCTGGGGTAGGAGGTAGAGCCAGCCGATGACGATGACGATGGCTGTGCAGAGCCTGCGCAGGACGGGCGAGTGCAGCCGGGCCTCGGCGAAGTCGGGCACGGTGTAGGCGCCCGAGCGGCGCAGCGGGGCGACGACGAAGAACACCAGCGCGAGGTAGCCCGCGGCGAACCCGACGGGGTACCAGAGCGCGTCGACGCCGTCGCGCAGGACGAGGCCCGCGACCCCGAGGAACGACGCCGCCGACAGGTACTCCCCCGAGATCGCCGCCGCGTTGGCCGCGGGGTGCACGGTGCGACCTGCAACGAGGAAGTCCGTCGTGCGCCGCCGGGCCCGCACGCCGTAGGCACCGATCACGGCCGAGGTGACCGCCGCCACGACCATGGCCGCGATCACGACGATGCCGGTGGTCGTCATGGCTAGCTGTCCTGGATGTGGTCGGCGAAGTCCTGCTCGATGCGTTCCGCGGTGCGGGTGAACCACCAGCCCAGGCCGAGCAGGAACGGGTACACGAGGATGCCGAGGACGAGCCACGGCAGCCGCAGGCCGAGGATCGAGAGCGAGCCGAGCTCGGGCACGACGAAGAACAGGAGGGGCAGTACACCCAAGGTGAGCCCGCCGAGCAAGGCGAAGCGCAGTGCGACGCGCATCTGGTCGACGATAAGACCGGTGCGCAGGGCCTCGCCGACCGGGCTGTCGCCCTGCAGGTCGACCACGGTGCGCACCGGTCGGGCCGCGGCCTTGCGCTCGGCGAGCACCACCCGCACGCGCTTGCCCGGGACGGCCGGGGGGTGGGCGGTCGCGGGTGGGGCGGGTGCGGTGTCGGGTTGCGGGACGACCGCGGTGTGCGGGCCGGGCGCGCGGCCGGGTGGCGGGGCGGGCGGTGTGGCCGGTGTTGCTGCGCGCCAGATGACGCCGACTTCGCCGTCGTCGTCGCTGGGGTCGTCGCCGTAGTCGTCGTCGTAGTCGTCCTCGGCACGGGGGTCGCCGACGGGCAGTGGCCGGTCGTCGGCGTAGCCGTCGTCGGCGTCGTCGTCGTCGTAGTCGGCGTAGGTGTCCCGGCGGAAGCCGCGGTTGCGGCCGTAGGTGCCTGCGTAGTCGTAGCGGCCGAAGCCGGGCCTGCGGCGGCTGTCGTAGTCGTCGTCATCGTCGGCGTCGTCGTGCTCGGGCGCGGGCGGAGCGGCGGGGGTGCGGGTGGGCATGCCGGGCACCGTCGGGATGGCTTCGGTCGGCGGGGCCGCGGGCGGCGGGGCGGCGAGCAGCCGGGCCACCGCCTCGCCGCTCGGCGGGAACGGGCGCGGCGGGCGGATGGCCGAGGGCGGGTCGCCCGGTCGCGGCGGTTGCCAGAGTTCGGCGTCGGTCGACTCGCCGCGCGGTGGGGCGTCGAAGGTCGGTCGGCCCGCCTGCGGCGCGGGCTGAGCGCTGCCCGCCACGGGGCTGGTCAGGCCGGGCTGCGGCGCACTCGCGACCGACGGCCCCGCCTGGGCTGCACCGGCCCCCGAGCCCGACGGGCCGTCCTGCCGGGCCTTCGCGGCCGTGCTCGGAGCGCCGCCTGGCGTCGACGCCGCCGCCGGACCCCACGACCGGGCCGCCTCCGCGCCCCCCGCCCCCGTCTGCGACGCACGTGCCGCCGGGCTCGACGCGCCGTCCTGCCGCGAACCCGCATCGGCGCCCCGCGAACCGGTCTGCGCTGCAGCGCTCGGCCCGCTCGAATCGCCGCCGCGCGACGGACTCGCCTCCGCGCTCCAGGCCCCCGTCCGCGACGCACGTGCGGTCGGGCTCGGCGCGTCGTCCTGCGGCGCCTCGGCAGGCTCGTTCGTGGTGCCGCGCGGCGAGCCCGCTCCCGGGCGCCAGGACCCCGCCTGCGCCCCGGCGGCCGACCGCGAAGTGCCGTCGGGCGGGGCTCCGGCCACCGGGCCCGACTCCCCGTTCCGCGCCGCGTCCGCCGCCCAGTTGGACGGGCTGTCGTGGGTGGTGTCCGCCGCCGGGCCCGACGCCGCAACGGGCGGTGTGGCGGGCTTGCGGGGGCGGCGAACCGGGAGATCCGGCCGCGAGGGCCCGCCGATCCCGCCGATGCCCGCGTCGGCGGGGCGTGCGCCGCCCATGCGGCCGAGCCCCTTCCACGTCGACGGCATCGGCTTCGGGGCGGTCGCTTCGGCGGGAGCACCCGGCTCACCGCCTGCCGCGAGCTCGTCCTGGACCGGCAGCGCGGTGGTCGCCTCGGACTTCGGGTCGGTGGCCCCCGGAGTGGCAGGCGCGATCTCCTCGGCACC
>DATAOO010000054.1:0-30095 GCA_036265695.1 Pseudonocardia sp.
GCGGTCCGTCCAGGTGCCGCGCCGACGCGGCGTGCGTGCCGCAGGGGCGGGAGCGCGGGGATGCGCGGGCGGCTGGCCCTTGCGGCAGCTCGGCAGGAGTTCGATCGCCGCCGTGACGTCGCTGCGGCGACGCTCCTGCGCACGACGTACGCTCGGGCTGTGACCTCGCCCGATGCGCCCGGCGCGCCGCCCGGGGTGCGCGACGAGCTGGTGCGCCTGCTCCGGGCTTACGCGGCCGAGGCGGAGCGGCTGGGGCAGGTCTTCGCCGAACGCAACGGCATGCACCCCACCGACCTGCAGGCACTGCTGGCCGTGATGCAGGCCGAAGCGGCGGGCGCGCCGCTCACCCCCGGCAGGCTCGGCGAGCACCTCGGCCTGTCCTCGGGCGCCACCACCGCCGTCGTCGACCGGCTGGAGCGGGCCGATCACGTCCGCCGGGAGCGCGACGACCGCGACCGGCGGCGCATCACCTTGCACTACGGAGCGGCTGCTGCCGCCGTCGGCGGCGCGTTCTTCGGCCCGCTCGGAGCCCGCATCGAGCGCGTGCTGACCGGGTTCGCCCCCGACGAGCTGGCCGTCGTGCGCCGCTTCCTGGAGCAGACCAACGCGGCGGTCCGCGCGCACCGCGAGGAGGTCACGAGCGCCGGGGGCGCGGGCGTCACCGCCGCAGGAGCCGCTGCTTCCACCGACGTGGCTGCGCGCTGACCGCCGGCGGGGCGGCGTCGGCGTCGGGCGCGGGCGGCACCACCACCTCGATCTCGCCGCCGAGCGCGAACCCGGGCGCGAGGTCCAGGTCGTCACCGCTCCAGAAGCGGCCGGGGTCGTACCAGCTCGGGCGGTGGTCGTCGGGGAGCAGGCCCATCTCGACGAACGTCAGCGCCACGACCTCCGCGCAGTAGGCGGTGCTGAGCGAGGCGTCGTCGACGGCGTCAGCGTCGGCGGCGTGGCGCAGCTGCGGCACCCGACCGCGCAACCACCGCCCGGCCAGCGCCGCCGTCGACGGGAACGGGGTGCCGTCCAGCCGGGCGATCGCGCGCAGCAGCCCGTCCTCGTGCTCCCGGGTGAGCTCGCCCGACAGCTGCCGCACCCAGCCGCGCTGCCCGTAGCGCTGCCCCCAGTGCAGCACGGCGGCGCGCAGGTCGTGCAGCTGCACGCCGCGCTGCCGCTTGCCCGTCCACATGTCCGGGAGGCTGCGGCCGAGCTCGGCGTGCCACATCAGCGGCGGGAGGTCGTCGAGCGCGACGGCCATGCCGACGTGGTTGACCGGCGCGTTCGTCAGGCCCCGGATGGCGCGGTCGGCGCGGCTCGTCCCGCGGAACACCCAGATGTCGCCCGTGCGGGCCAGCTCGACAGCCCGATCGAGCGTGATCACATCTCCGCGCACCGCGGTAACTTATCGGCCATGCGTTGGTGGAAGTGGGTCGGTCTGGCCGGGCTCGCCGGGGTGGCGGCCACGGGCGTGGTCACCGTGGCGGCCGAGCGGAAGCGGCGCGCCTACACGCCCGACGAGATCCGCGCGCGGCTGCACGAGCACGCGGAGGAGGCCGTGGCGGCCCAGCGCGCGGAGACGTGATCGCGTCGAGTCGCACCTGACGCTGGTCGCCGCCGTCGTCACGTACGACTCGCGCCGATCATCGACGCCCGGAGCTGAGCGCCGACGCGTCAGAGGTCGGCCGTGGCCACGTCCAGGTAGGCGGCGAACTTGCGCCGCGCGGCCTCCGCGCGGGTCGGCACGTGCTCGGTCGGCACCTCCCGCGGCTGGTAGCCGCGCAGGATGCGGCGGGCGACCGTGGCCTTGTGCACCTCGTCGGGGCCGTCGTAGATGCGGGCGGCGCGCGCGGCCCGGTACATGAGCTCCAGCGGCAGGTCGCCGGAGAAGCCCAACGAGCCGTGCACCTGGATGGCCCGGTCGATCACGTCGTGCAGCACCCGGGCGCCCCAGTACTTGATCATGGCGATCTCGACGCGTGCGTTGGACGCGCCGACCTGGTCCATCGTCCACGCGGCGTGCAGGGTGAGCAGCCGGGCGGCCTGCATCTCGGCCGCGCTCGTGGCCACCATGTCCTGGATCATCTGCTTGTCGGCCAGCACCGAGCCGTGGGTGTAGCGGCTCACCGCGCGCTCGCACAGCATGTCGAACGCCCGGCCGCTCTGCCCGAGCCAGCGCATCGCGTGGTGGATCCGCCCGGGGCCCAGGCGCTGCTGGGCGAGCCGGAACCCGTCGCCCGGGTTGCCGACGAGGTTCTCCTGCGGCACCCGCACGTCCCGGTAGATCACCTCCGCGTGCCCGCCGTCGAGCCGCAGACCCGACATCGGGTGGTCCATGGTGGGGATGTCGCGGACGATGTCGACGCCCGGCGTCCCCACCGGCACGATGATCATCGACGAACCCTGGTACGGCGAGACGTCCGGGTCGGTCACGCACATGACGATGAGGAAATCGGCCACCGACGCGTTCGAGCTGAACCACTTGTGGCCGTTGATCACGTACTCGTCGCCGTCGAGCACCGCGCGCGTGGCCAGGAGCGTGGGGTCGGCGCCCGCGCCCGGCTCGGTCATCGAGAAGCTGCTGCGCAGCTCGCCCCGCAGGAGCGGGTGCATCCACCGCTCCTTCTGCTCGTCGGATCCACCGATCGCGAGCAGCTCCGCGTTTCCGGAGTCGGGCGCGTTGTTGCCGAAGACGCCCGGCGCGAACCGGCAGCGGCCCAGGATCTCGTGCATCAGACCCAGCTTGACCTGGCCGAACCCGCCGCCGCCCAGCTCGGGCGGCAGGTGCGCGGCCCACAGCCCCTGCTCCTTGACCTGCTCCTTCAGCGGAGCCGTGATGCGGTCGAACGTCGGCTGGTCGATGTCGAGCGTCTCGAGGGGGATGATCTCGTCACGGACGAAGCCGCGCATCCACTCGAGCTGTGCCTCGAAGTCCGGATCGGTCGCGAAGTCCCACGCCATACGCCCGTTCCTAGTGGAGGGCGGACATCTTCGTCCACTGGTCCCACGGGATGGCCCAGTCGTAGACGTCGCCGTCCGACGCGGAGAGCGGCACCGCGGTGCCGGTGATCTCGACCGGGTCGCCGAACATCGCGGTGTCGAAGTAGCTCTTCGCGTTGGTGGTGCTGAGGTTGATGCAGCCGTGCGTGACGTTGCTCTTGCCCTGCGCCCAGTTCGAGGCCGGGTTGGCGTGGATGAACTCGCCGTTGTTGGAGATCCGCACGGCCCAGTTCATCTTCACGTTGCTGTAGCCGAAGTCCGGGTTGCTCATGAGGACGCTCGACGCCTTGTTCATCACGATGTGCGTGCCGCTGCGCGTGATGCGCCGGGGGTCGGAGTCGGCGCCGTAGCTCGCGGGCAGGTCCATCGCGACCTTGCCGTCGCGGATCACCTGGATGCGGTGGCTGCGGGCGTCGGCCTTGACGATCTGGGACCGTCCGATCGTGAAGTCCGTGGTGAGGTCCGACCGGCCGAAGGCCCCGTTGCCCATGTCCACGCCGTAGAGGTGCGCGACCATCTTCACGCTGGTGCCCACCGGCCAGTAGTCCTTCGGCCGCCAGTGCACGCGCGAACCGCCGTAGGCATCCGTCAGCCACGCCCACGAGCCCGTGACCGGCTGCGAGGTGGTGACCGACAGCGCGCGCTCGACCGCCGCCCGGCTCGCCTCCGGTACCGACCGGTTGAACTGGATCATGATGGGGGCACCGACGCCGACGGTCTGGCCGTCGCCGATCGTGGTGGTCGCCCTGACCAGCCGCTTCGGCGCGACGGTGCGGAACTCGCCCGCGACCGGCGCGCTGCCCCCGGGCCCGGTGACCGTGCCCGTGAACCGGTAGGTGCTGCCGAACTTGGGGGCGGCGGTGGCGGTCCAGGTGCTGCCGTCGGCGGCCAGGGCGCCGGGCAGTGCGGCACCGTCTTCGGTGGTGACGGTGACGCCGGAGAGCGTGCCGTTCGCGGCCGTGACGGTGACGAGCTGGGCGGGAACCACGCCTTTGGCGCCGTCGGGCGGGCTCACGGTGACGCGCGGCGCGGGCGCGACGACCGGGGCGGGCGGCGCGGCGGGCACGGCGGCGGCCGGGGCCGTGCAGCCCGCGAGGACGAGCAGTCCGAAGGCCATCATCCCGAGGGCAGCACGCAGCCACGTCACACGAGTCACTCCGGCCCCCCGTTCACCACATTCCCCGGGCAAATGAGATCAACCCGGGGACGTCGCGTCAATCGTGCCGCGGATCGCTTTGTGGTGATGAAATCGTCGGCTCAGCGCTACGGGGAGTAGCGGGTGGCGCATCCGGGGGAGGCTCGTCGTTGGCGCGGAGCTCCGACTTGAGGATGCGGGCCGAGCGGCCGAGGCTGCGGGCGGCGTCAGGCAGTCGACGCGCCCCGAACAGCACGACCAGCACGATGATCACGATCGCCCAGTGCCAGGGACTCAGCTCACCCATGCGCCCATCATGCCCCGCCGAGCGCGCGGTAGGCGGGCCGCAGGAGCTCACTGACCGTTATGCCCCGTATCTCCACCGGGAACGGGGGAACCTGGTCGAGCAGGGCGTCGGACGGGGTGTCCGGACCCGCCGCGGGCGCCGGCAGCCGACCGCCTGCGTAGAACGTGGAAAGCACCTCGGCCAGCGGGGTGCCGTGCGACGGGGCGGGCCCCGCCTCGGCCCGCCGCTCCCGGAGATCGGCGAGCAGCGTCTCCCGATCGCGGCCGCGCAGGGCGAGCATCGCGAACGGGTCGGCGTCGAACCGCTCGGCCAGCACGTAGCAGACCGCGGCCAGGTGCTTGCACGGCACGGCCTGGTCGGGGCACGTGCAGTCGAGGGCCAGATCGCGGGCGCTCGGCGGGAACAGCGAGAGCCCCACCCGGGTGAACACGTCCTCGATCTCGTGCGGCATCTCGCCCGCGAGCAGCGCCGCGGTGAGCGAAGCGTCGGCCACCATCGCCTGCGCCACCTCGGCCCACTCGGCCTTGCCGAACGCGGACACCCCGACCCGCACCGCGTACGGCCGCGGCCTGCTGCCCTGCACCTTCGCCACGGCACCGCCCGTGTCGACGTCGAGGGAGACGATCTGCCCCTGCCGGGCGTAGGCACGGCCGCGGGCCATCCGGCCGCCGACCCCGATCTGCTCCAGCACGGCGAGGAAGCGCTTCGACCACCACGTGCGGGCCACCGCGCCGCGCGTGGAGTTGATCTGGATGCCGCCGGTGACCTTGATCGGCCGGGTCTGCGCGGCGTCGAGCCACCACGGCTCCGTCATGAGTCGTCCACCGCCGCCTCCTCGTCGAGCATGAACAGCGAGCGGAGGCTGTCGGTGGACAGCTCGGTGAGCCAGTTCTCGCCCTCGCCGACGACCAGGCCGGAGAGCGCCGTCTTCTGGGCGATCATCGCCTCGATGCGCTCCTCGACGGTGCCGGGGCAGAGGAACTTGCGCACCTGGACGTTGCGCCGCTGCCCGATGCGGAACGCGCGGTCGGTGGCCTGGTTCTCCACCGCCGGGTTCCACCAGCGGTCGAGGTGGACCACGTGGTTGGCCGCGGTGAGCGTGAGGCCGGTGCCGCCCGCCTTCAGCGAGAGCAGCATGACCGGCGGCCCCTCGCCCGCCTGGAACCGCGCCACCATCTCGTCGCGGCGCTTCTTCGGCGTGCCCCCGTGCAGGAACGCGACGTCGGTGTCGAAGCGGGCCGACAGGTGCGGCACGAGCAGGTGCCCGAACTCGGTGAACTGCGTGAAGCACAGCACCCGATCGCCCTCGGCCAGGATCTCGGCGAGGATCTCCTCGAGGCGCACGACCTTGCCCGACCGCCGTCCGATCGCCGAGCCGTCGTGCAGGAGCTGGGCCGGGTGGTTGCACACCTGCTTCAGCTTGGCCATCGCCGCGAGCACGTTGCCGCGGCGCTGGATGCCCTGCGCGTCTTCGATCTTCTCCATCATGTCGTCGACGACCGTGCGGTAGAGCGTGGCCTGCTCCGGCGTGAGCCGGTAGTGCTGCGTGATCTCGATCTTCTCGGGCAGGTCGTCGATGATCGTGGGATCGGTTTTGAGCCTGCGCAGCAGGTAGGGCCGGGTGATCGTGCGCAGCCGCGACGCCGCCTCGTCGCTGCCGTGCCGCTCGATCGGCACGGCGTAGCGCTCGCGGAAGCGGTCGGCGGTGCCCAGCAGGCCCGGGTTGAGCACGTCCATCACCGACCACAGCTCCGACAGCCGGTTCTCCACCGGGGTGCCGGTGAGCGCGACCCGGTGCTCGGCGTCGATGCGGCGCACCGCCCGCGCCGCGGACGCCCGGCTGTTCTTGACCGCCTGCGCCTCGTCGAGCACGAGCCGCCGCCAGGTGATCGCGGCCAGCTCGTCGACATCGCGGGTGGCGGTGGCGTACGTGGTGACGACCAGGTCGGCGGCCGCCACCGCCGCCTGCAGCGCGGCGCCGTGCGGGCGGCCGGGCCCGTGGAGCGCCAGCACCCGCAGCTCGGGGGCGAACCGCTGTGCCTCCCGCTGCCACGTGCCGACCAGCGACATCGGGCATAGCAGCAGGGTGGGCGGGCGCGGCGTGGACCGCTCGTGCGCCTCCAGCGCGAGCAGCTGCACGGTCTTGCCGAGACCCATGTCGTCGGCGAGGCAGGCGCCCAGCCCCAGCTCGGCGAGGAACGCCAGCCACGAGAGCCCGCGCTGCTGGTAGGGCCGCAGCTGCGCGTGGAAGCCCGCCGGGGTGCCGACCGGCGTGATCGCCCGATCGACGTGGCCCGCCAACAGGTCGCCGAGGAAGCCGCGCGCGTGCACGGCCGTGACCGGCAGCGGCACCTCCTCGTCGGCTTCCCAGTCGTCGGGGTGGCGGCCCGCGAGCGCCAGCACCTCGCCGACGGTGGGCGGGCGCTTCGGCGCGCTGCGGCGCAGGAAGGCCAGCCCCGCGCGGAGCTTCTCGGCATCGACGCTCACCCACCGGCCGCGCACCCGCACGAGCTGCGCCTTGGCCGCCACGAGCTCGGCCAGCTCCTCCTCGCCGAGCTCCTCGTCGCCGACGGCCACCGACCACTGGAAATCGGCCAGCTCCTCGCGGCCGAGGCCGCTCCGCGTGAGCACGCGATCGGTCGGCGTGCTGCGGGCCGAGAGCGTGAGCCCGACGCGCCGCGAGCCGTCCCACCCGCGGGGCAGCTGCACGCCGAACCCGGCGTCGGCGAGCAGCGGCGCGTCAGCGGTGAGGAACTGGTGGGCGCCGCCGTTCTCCAGGTCGAGCGACTCCGGGCGGGCCGCGCGCAGGGCGGGCGCGAGATCGGGCATCACGCGGGCGGCGCGGCCCAGCTCGGCGAGCAGCAGCTCCTGCGGATCGGTGAGGAGGCGGGTGGCGCGGCCGTCCCAGACCTGGGCGGCGGGCACCAGCAGGCTCGGATCGGCGGTGGACTGGAGGAAGAACTCCAGGATCCAGTGGGTGCCGTCGCCGGTCTGGTCATCCGGGTCCTCGGCGGTGTCGGCCGGGTCGTGCAGCGTGCGGACCTCGGAGAGCCGGAAGCTCGCGCGCCCCGCGCCCGGCGGGCCCGCGCCGACGGAATCCCACTCGCGCAGCGCATCCGCGAGCTGGGCCAGCTCGCGCTCGCCCGCCTCCACCCGCGGGTCGGGCGCGGTGAGCGCGTGCAGCCACGCCGCGACCGCGGGGCCGCCCCGCGACCGCCCCGGCGGTGCCATCGTGACGCCCGCGCGGGCCAGCCGATCGCGC
The DNA here is from genome assembly GCA_036265695.1 of Pseudonocardia sp. GTDB lineage: Bacteria > Actinomycetota > Actinomycetes > Mycobacteriales > Pseudonocardiaceae > Pseudonocardia. The sequence goes on from DATAOO010000054.1 coordinate 7,693, forward strand.
ACCGCGACGTCGGTGAGCACCGCGAGCGCATCGTCGACGAGCACCTGCGGATCGGCGCCGCGCTCGTCGCGCGGCGCGGCCTGCTCGGCCCGGCCGACCGGTGGCAGCGCCTCGACCAGCGCCTCGACGGCCACGGCGTCGAGCCCGCGCACGACCGGCCGCCACCGGGCGTGCGGCGCGCCCGCCTCGCGCACGAGCGTGGGCAGCACCCGGCCGCGGGCGGCGAGATCATCGGCCAGCTCAGCGAGGGCGCGCAGGTGTGTCACCGAAGCGCCGTAGCGGGCCTCCTCGGCCGGATCGGCGAGCTCGGCCGCGTCGACGGCCAGCGCGGGCACCGTCCAGGGACGCAGCACCGGCGCGGCGCGGGGAGTGGCGCGCGGGCGGGCGCGCACCAGCTCGGGCGACGCGACCGGGCCGCCCGGCGCCGACGGGAGCAGCAGCGTGAGCGTGGCGGGCTTGCCCGGGTGCAGCGCCATGAGCGCCGCCGGATCGGCCGCGAACGGGTGCGGCCGGGCCGAGCGCAGGGAGCGCGCTCCCGACGCCGCGGGCCGGTCGCCGTCTTCGGCCCACAACAGCACGCCGCGGCCGGGGGACCAGACAGCGTGGACGGCGAGCACGGGCCCCAGGCTACGGCCGGGCCCCGACAGAACTGTCGGGCTCCGGGTGCACAGTGGCGCCATGACCGAGATCGAGTGGAACCGCGTCCTCACCGACCAGCTCGTCCACCACTGGAAGCACCAGCTCCGGCCCCGCCTCGACGGGCTCACCGACGCGGAGTACACCTGGGAGCCGGTGGCGGGCAGCTGGAACGTGCGGCCCCGGGCCGGTGCCGAGCAGCCCGGCAGCGGGCCCTTCACCATCGACTGGGAGTTCCCCGAGCCCGCGCCACCGCCGGTCACGACGATCGCGTGGCGCATCGCGCACGTCGTGGTCGGGGTGTTCCGGATGCGGGTCGCGTCGCACTTCGGCGGGCCGCCCGCCGGCTACGACACCTGGCCGTACGCGGGCACGGCGGCCGAGGCGCTCGACCAGCTGGACGGGGCCTATGCCGCCTGGCTGGCGGGTGTGCGCGGGCTCGGCGAGGAGGGCCTGGCCCGGCCGTGCGGGCCCGCCGAAGGCCCGTTCGCCGAGTCGCCGCTGGCCGATCTCGTCACCCACATCCACCGCGAGGTGATCCACCACGGGGCCGAGATCGCCCTGTTGCGCGACCTCCACGCCCACCGGTTCACGGCCGGCGCCACACCGGGAGGCGCCGGTCAGGCCACCAGGTCGGCGTAGTCGGGGTGCTTCGCGATCCAGCCCTTGATGAACGGGCAGTCCGGGCGCACGGCGAGGCCGCGGGCGCGCACGTCGTCCAGCGCGGCCCTGGCCAGCCGTCCGCCGAGGCCCCGGCCCGCGTAGGCGTCGTCGATCTCGGTGTGCACGAACGTGATCCGCCCCGGCCGGAGCCGGTACACGGCGAACCCGGCGAGCGCGCCGTCCACCGTGATCTCGAACCGCGAGCGCTCCGGAGCGTCGGCCACGTGCACCGATCCCTGCTCGGTCATCCGCGCGCCTCGCCGTGCGGCACGTACGTGGCGGGCACCACGCCGAGCTTGCCCTTCTGGTAGTCCTCGAAGGCCGCCATCACCTCGGCCCTGGTGTTCATCACGAACGGGCCCGCCCAGGCGATCGGCTCCTGGATCGGCTGGCCGCCGAGGATCACCACGTCCATGCCCTGGAGGCGCGACTCCTGGCTGGCGTCGGCGGCCACGGTGATGGCGTCGCCCGGGCCGAAGAGCACGGCCTGGCCGGTGCGCACCGGACGCCGGTCGGCGCCGATCGCGCCGGTGCCGGAGAGCACGTAGACGAGCGCGTTGAAGTCACGCCGCCAGGGCAGGCGCATCGACGCGCCGGGGGAGAGGGTGGCGTGCGCCATCGTCATCGGCGTGAACGTGGTGCCCGGGCCGGCGTGCCCGCCGAGCTCGCCCGCGATGAGCCGGATCAGCGCACCGCCGTCGTGGCTCGTGAGCAGCGTGGCCTCGCCGCCGCGCAGGTCCTGGTACTTGGGCTCCAACCACTTGTCGGCCTTCGGCAGGTTCACCCACAGCTGCAGGCCGTGGAACAGGCCGCCCGACACGACCAGGCTCTCCGGCGGCCGCTCGATGTGCAGCAGGCCGCTGCCCGCCGTCATCCACTGGGTGTCGCCGTTGGTGATCACCCCGCCGCCGCCGTGGCTGTCCTGGTGCTCGAAGGTGCCGTCCACGATGTAGGTGACGGTCTCGAATCCCCGGTGCGGGTGCCAGGCCGTGCCCTTCGGCTCGCCGGGTGCGTACTCCACCTCGCCCATCTGGTCCATCATCAGGAACGGGTCGAGGTCGCGCAGGTCGACGCCCGCGAAGGCGCGCCGCACCGGGAAGCCCTCGCCTTCGAAGCCGGACGGCGCGGTGGTCACCGAGCGCACACCGCGCTCTACGGCGGCCTCGCCGGGCTCGGGCACCCGGGGCAGCACGGTCACGTCGGGAACGGTCACGGCAGGCACGACGACCTCCTAGTAGTTGAAGCAGCAACTATCGCGCTCAACGTCGATCCGGGCCATTCTCTTCCGGTGCCGACCCCGACGCCCGAGGAGCAACGCGCGCTGGTGGCCGCCGCGCGGGTCGCCCGGCTGGCCACGCTACGCGCCGACGGCACCCCACGGCTGGTGCCGATCACGTTCGTGCTGCTCGACGGCCTGGTGTGCTCGGCAGTGGACGAGGTCAAGCCCAAGCGCTCGACCCGCCTGGCCCGCCTCGACGACCTGCGTCGCGACCCGCGCGCGGCCGTGCTCGTCGATCACTACGCCGAAGACTGGACCCAGCTGTGGTGGGTGCGGATCGACGGGGAGGCCGCCGTCCACGAGGCGGGCGAGCGGGCCGACCGGGCGCGGGCCGCGCTGGCCGCGAAGTACCCGCAGTACGCGGCGGACCCGCCCGGCGGACCGGTGGTCGTGCTCACGCCGCAGCGGTGGGCCGGGTGGCGGGGCGGTGCCCCACCGCTGTGACCGTGCTCAGGCCCCCGCGTCGGGCAGTGCCGCGAGGAAGCGCACCACCGCCGCCGTGACCGGCTCGGTCGCTTCGAGGTGCGGCGCGTGCGCGCAGTCGAGCACGAGCAGCTCGACTGGCCCGGACGACCCGTCGCGCACGGCCTCGACGTGCAGCACCGTGCCGTAGGGGTCGGCCGTGCCCTGTACCGCGAGCACGGGCGCGGTGATGCCCGCCAGCATCGGCCGCAGGTCCCACGACCGGAACTCCTCCGACAGCCACACGTCGTTCCAGTTGTGGAACGTGACGGCCGGGTCGCGGTGGTGGCGACGCATCCGGACCGCGAGGTCGCCGCCCGAGAACGCCTCCCGCGCCGCGGCGATCTCGACGAGGCCCGCGGGCTCGGCGATCACGTGCGGGGCCAGCACCACGACGCCGGACACCCGGTGGGTGGCGGCGTGCACCAGCGCGATCGAGCCGCCGTCGCTGTGCCCGACCAGCACCGGATCGACCAGGCCCAGCGCCGCCCGCAGCGCGGGGACCACCGCCGCCGCCTCCTCGTGCATGAAGCCCACCGTGCGGGGCGCGGACGGGAGGTCGGAGAAGCCGTGCCCGAGCCGGGAGTACGCGACGGCCCTGCGGCCCGTCGCGGCGGCCACCGCCGCGGGCCAGCCCCGCCACAGCCGCACCGACCCCAGCCCCTCGTGCAGGAACAGCAGCGGTGCGCGCTCGGCGGCGCCGGGCACGTCGAGGTACTCGACCCGGCCGCCGGGCACGGCGACGAGCGGCAGATCCGTCAAGAGTGGTGGGCGGCCGTGTGGGCGGCGAGCACGTCGAGGCCGAAATCGGCCTGCGGATCGCGCCACGCGGCGTGCGCGTGGTTGACGTTGCGCTGCGTGTTGTCCCACTCGATGAGCAGCCGTGGGCCTTGCAGCCGGTAGTAGTGCGGCTCGCCGGGGACGACGCTGCCCGCCCACGCGAAATGGACGGCGTCGAGCGCCGAGTCGTCGCGGTAGCGGCCCATCGCGCTGATCTCCTCGGGCACCCGGTCGAGGTACGTCGAGAGCAGCTGCCGCAGGAGCTCCCGCTGCTCGGCGTCGAACTCGGCGGCGGGAAGGCCCTTCGGGGCGGTCGTGAGCGCGAGGACCGCGTGCTCGTCGTCGGAGAGGTTCGCCCCGTCGTCGACGGCGTCGCTGGTCTTCTGCAGCCCCGCCTGTTGCTCGGGGTCGTCGAAGGGGGCCCGCCAGATGTCGACGAGGGAGAGCACGCGGTCGCCTTCGGAGAGCGTGCTGCGGTTGCCGCCGATGATGTCGCCCGGCGCCTTCGGCAGCAGCAACGCCCGGTCGGCCAGGGGAGCGGCGAGCGACCGCATCAGGTCGCGGGCGAGGTCTTCGGGCCCCGCGAGCGGCCGCAGCAGCGAGCCGAGCAGCGTGGACGTCGCCGGGTCGGCGCCGAGGAAGGACGGCGTGGACGCGACCACGGCGCCGTCGACGACCAGGTGCGACACCGACACGTGGTGGCCGCCGAACCGCCAGCCCCACGGCGCCGTGCCCGCCGGGTCGCCGAACACCCGCAGGTAGTACATGCCCGGGTCGCGGCCGCGTTCGCGGCCGAACATGATCGTGAAGTTCTCGGTGTGGTCGAGCACGTTCTCCAGGCCCATCACCGTGGCGGCGGACACGTAGCCCGCGCGCGAGGTGCCGGTGCCCAGCAACGCCATCGCCCGCCGCTGCTGGGCCGGACGCTGCTGGTGCAAGGTGAGGCCACCGTGGTCGGTGGGGGTGTAGAACCACCGGCGGCGCTCGGCGTCGTGCTCGGCGTCGGGGTGTGGGCCCGCCCCCACCGCCACGGCACGCTGTTGGTCGTCGAGGGTCTCGAGCCAGGCCTGCGCGGCGGCGGACATGCGTTCGGCGACGACCCGGGCACCGTCGGAAGCGGGTTGCACGGCACTGACCCTACGGGCGCCGTCCGACGACCTCAACGCAGCGACGGCGGCCCGCCCGGCACCCGGCCCACCTCGATGTCGCACTGGATCGCGGACTCGGGGATGCCGGTCAGGTCGGCGATGAGCGAGCGGGCGGCGGCGTCCGCGTCGAGCATGGCGGGCACGGTCGTAGCGGCCTCGATGGCAGGCACGTACAGCACGAAGCGCCGCTCCGAGACCCAGGCGAGCACCCGGAACCTGTGGTCGTCCCCCGACACGCCGACCACGGTAGGCGTGCCGGGGCGTGTCGGGTAAGTCCCCGGCCCTGCCGCACCGGGCGCGGCTCAACCGCAGGGCGCGGCCAACGTGCAGGCCGAGCGTTCGTCGACGGGCGGCTCCGTCGGCAGGGCAGCCGTCGGGGCGACGGGTTGCTCCGACGGGAGCGGTGCCGCGCTGGCCTGCGCGGTCGCGGTGACCGGCGGCTTGCGCGGGTCGACGTCGGGCGGCAGGTCCGAGGGCGGCGCGCCGATCGCGCGGAACGGGGCGAACTCCTGCGTCGGGCGGCCCGCGGTGGCGTCGGTCATGAAGTCGTGCCACGCGTCGCCGGGCAGGTCCTTGCCGGAGATCGGGCGCCCGGACGCGGTGCGGATGGGCTCGTTGCGGTCGGTGCCGAGCCACACGGCCGCTGCGACCGACGGGGTGAACCCGGCCATCCACGCGTCGTTGTTCTGGCCCGCGACGTGCGACTGCACCGTGCCGGTCTTCGCCGCCACCGGCCGTCCGCCGGGGAGGGCGAGGTCGTCGTGCGGGGCGACGTCGAGCATGGACTCGGTGACGTTGCGGGCCACCCGGTCGGAGAACCGGCGCTCGCCGTCGGTGGCGGACTGGTAGAGCACCCGCCCGTCGGTGGTCACGACGGAGGCCACCAGGTGCGGCTGGTGCCACACGCCGCCCGCGGCGATCGTCGCGTAGGCCGAGGCGAGGTCGACGGCGGTGATCTCCTTGTTGCCCAACGCGATCCGCTCGTCGGGGTCGTCGAGCGGGGTGGTGATGCCCGCGGAACGGGCGGCGTCGGCGACGGCCTGCCCGCCGACCTGCTTCGCGAGGGAGTTGAACACGACGTTGTTGGAGAGCGTCATCGCCTGCTTCAGGTCGCAGTGCGTGCAGCTCGCGCCCTCGTCGTTGCGCAGGCCGGGCACCGACTCGCCCGCGAACATGGTGCCGAGCCCGACCGGCGGGCTCTCCTGGAGGGCCGCCAGCACGGCGAACGGCTTGAACGTCGAGCCCGCGAGCCGCTCGACCCGCGCGTAGTCGAGGCCGAGGCCGTTCTCGCCGCCGTAGTAGGCCAGCACACCGCCGGTCTGCGGGTCGATCGCGACGAGCGCGCTGCGCAGGTTGTCGGGCTGGCCCGCGAGCGCGTCGCGGACGGCCTTGACGGCCTGCTTCTGGCGGACCGGGTCGATCGTCGTGGTGATGCGCAGGCCCTCCTGCGCGACGTCCTGCTCGGTGATGCCGAGGTCGGCCAGCTCGGCGATCACCGCCGAGACGATGTGCCCGTCGGCGCCCGCGGGCACGCCGCCCCGCTGCGGGGTGCGGGGTACGGCGGTCGGGAAGCGCTGCGCCGACCGCTCGGCGGGGGTGAGCCAGCGCTGGGCGACCATGCCGTCGAGCACGAAGTTCCAGCGCGTCACGGCGCGGTCGGGGTTGACGGCCGGGTCCCACCGGGACGGCGACTGGATCACCCCGGCGAGGACGGCGCCCTCCGCGACCGTGAGGTCCTGCACGTTCTTGCCGAAGTAGGCCTGGCTCGCCGCCTGGATGCCGTAGGCGCCGCGGCCGAAGTAGATGGCGTTGAGGTAGTCGCCGAGGATCTGGTCCTTGGTGTTCTCCTGGGAGACCTTGACCGAGACGATCAGTTCCTTGTACTTGCGCCACAGCGAGGGCGCGTCGCCGACGAGGGTGTTCTTGACGTACTGCTGCGTGATCGTGGAGCCGCCGCCGTCGCCGCCGCGGACCTGGTTCCAGGCGGCACGCGCGATGCCGATCGGGTCGAAGCCGGGGTTCGAGTAGAAGCTGCGGTCCTCGGCGGCGAGCACGGCCTCGCGCACGTGCGCAGGCACGCTCTGGATCGGCACCTTCGTGCGGTTGCCCTGCTCGGGGACGAGCCGGGTGAGCGGGTCGCCGTCGGCGTAGGAGAGCAGCGCGACCTGGTTGTTCACCACGTCGTCCGGCGTGGGGACGGGGAAGAGCACGTACCCGACGGCGAAGGCCAGCACCGGGCCGAGCAGGGCGGTGGCGGCGAACCCGAGGAGGGCGAGGCGGATCCGGCGCCGCCGGGTCGTGCGGCTCGAGCGCTCGTCCTCCGGCACGCGGTGGCGGGCGCCGTCGCCGCGGGGCCGGGCCTTCGGGGGGTGCCACCAGCCGACGCCGCCGCGGTGGGCGCTGCGCGTCCGGCCGCCGTCGCGCGCGGGGCTCAGGAGGGTCGGGGCTTCGTCGCTCGGGACGACGGGGGTCGGGCCGGTCGAGGGCGGCCGCGTACCCGCCGGGGCGGTCGTCGGCGCGCCCGCTGACGGTGCGCTGTCGGCAACCGGGATGCCGCGGGCGGGAGATCCGACGGCCGGGTGGCAGTCGATGGGCGCGTCCGCGAGGGGGTGGCCACCCGCGATCGGCGCCGGGGCGGTCTCGCCGGTCGGCGGCGTCGCGGGCAGCGTGACGGTGCGGCCTCCGGGCTCGCCCACGGCCGCCGTCCGGACGGTGGTTTCGGGCGTCGCGCGGTCGTGCGGGGGACCGAAGGCGGCCCGGCGGACGGCGCGCGTGTCGATCGTTCGGGCGGTGGGGCTGTCGTCGGCGGGGTGCGGGTCCACCGGACCGCGCGGGGGCTGCCCGCCCCGGTCGGGCCGTCGCCCCTTCCCGGGACGGCGTTCGGGTGTCCGCGTGCCCGGCAACGTCCCCACCTCGCGTTTCGCCCCCGCTGTGCCTTGCTTCATGCGTCCCAACGGGCGGCGGAGGGGTTGCGGTATGGCGGATGCCACGGGATCACCCGATGGAGAATCACGGGTGGGTTGTGCCGTGCGGAGCCGAACACCCCCGGTGACGGCCGTCGACTGTCTGGCCTAGCGGGCCCGCCTTCAGGCCAGCAGGGCGGCCATCCGTTCCCGCAGGAGCGTGGCGGCCGAGTACGGCCGCACGAGCACGGTCAGCTCGGTGAGGCGCTCGCCGTCGCCCCGGAGGATGTCCACGCCCTGGCACTCGCGGTCGCCGACCCGGCAGGCGAACTCCAGCACGTGCCCGCTCCCACCGGAGTACTCGCCCGTGTAGCGGAAGTCGGCGAACACCCGCAGCACGGCGCCCAGCACCGCGCGCAGCGGAGCGGAGCCGACGTAGGGCCGGTGCACGATCGGCGAGTTGAAGACGCAGTCCGACGCGAAGAGCGCGGTAGCGGCGTCGGCGTCGCCCCGTTCGATCGCGGCGCGGAACGCGGCGGCCAGGTCGTCCACGTCGGGGCTCAGCCGGTCGGAGCGGGCGCCAGCGCGCCGCTCAGCAACTCGTACGAACGGATGCGGTCGGCGCCGTCGTGCGTGTTGGTGGTGACCATCAGCTCGTCGACGCCCGTGCGCTCGACCAGCGCCCGCACGCCCTCTCGCACCGTGGCGGGCGACCCGATGATCTGCCCGGCCATCCGCTGCTCGATGAACGCCCGCTCCTGGTCGGAGTACGGGTACGCGGCCGCCTCCTCGGGCGTGGGCACCAGCCCCGGCGTGCCCAGCCGCAGCTGGAGGAACTGCAGGGCCGACGGCAGCGCGAGCCGCCGGGCCTCGGCGTCGGTCTCGGCGGTCAGCACGGCGGCGCAGATCATCGCGTACGGCTGGGCCAGCACGGCGGAGGGCCGGAACGTCTGCCGGTACAGGGCGAGCGCGGCGTCGGTGTTCTCCCCGCTGAAGTGGTGGGCGAAGGCGAACGGCAGACCCAGGAGGCCCGCGACCTGCGCCGAGTAGCCGCTCGAACCCAGCAGCCACAGCGCGGGCTCCTGCCCCGCGGCGGGCACCGCCAGCACGGGGCCGTCGCCGTGGAAGTAGGCCAGGAGCTCCGTGAGCTGGTCGGGGAAGTCGTCGGCACCCAGCGGGTCGGTGCCGCGGCGCAGCGCCCGGGCGGTGCGGGGGTCGGTGCCGGGTGCGCGGCCGATGCCGAGGTCGATGCGGCCCGGGTGCAGCGCGTCGAGCGTGCCGAACTGCTCGGCGATCACCAGCGGCTGGTGGTTGGGGAGCATGACGCCCCCGGAGCCGACCCGGATACGGGACGTCGCGCCCGCGAGGTGCGCGATCAGCACCGCGGGCGACGAACTGCCGCTGCCGGGCATGCCGTGGTGCTCGGCCACCCAGTAGCGGGTGTAGCCGAGCGCGTCGGCGCGCCGGGCGAGTGCTGTGCTGTTGGCGAGCGCGGCGCTGGCCGACGAGCCGGAGGCGATCGGGACGAGGTCGAGCACGGAGAGAGGCACCACACGGACTGCAACCATCGAGCGGCCGTTGTTCTTCCGTAGCCCCTTCCCCGCTGCTCAACGCGGTCACACCGTCACACACAGCGTGTAATTGTCCGCTGAACGGCGTATCTCACGCTAGGCGTTGTGGTCTAATCAGAGCACCTGAAAGGGTTGAAGAATCCTCACATTGGCGCATGTGGCACCCTCTTCGCAGCGGAAGGATTTCTGCATGTGACGATGCGTGACATGGTTCTGGGTCTGCTCGATCTGCCGGGATCGAGATACTCGTGCGTGGCCGAACGGGAAAGCGGCCGCATATTGATCCAGTTCGGTACCGCGGCGGTCGATCCGGCTACCGTGCTGCGCTGGGGAATGGAGGCGACAACGGCGCTCGGAGCGGCCGAAGACGGCGGTTTCGAGGATTTCATCCTGACATCCGGCGGCCACTACCACCTGGTGCGGCCGCTGGGTGGTTCGCGGTCGTTGCTGGTCTACCTGTGCGTCGACCGCGCGCGCGTCAACCTCGCGTCCGCGCGACGCGAGCTGGCGGCCGCGCGGCCCGACGAGCAGGCCCCGCCACCGCCACCCACTCCCGTGCACCGCCCTTCACCTGCGGTTTCCCGTGCGATGGCCATGCCCCTGGCCGCGAGCCCGCCTGCCCGGCGGCGCCCGGCTGACCGCAGGCCGGAGTCCGTGGCCGTCCCGTTGCCCCGCCGCAGTGGCTTGACCGCCGTTCCCGCACCGGCGCCCGGGCCGTCCCGCCGCCAGTCGTCCGGCGACCCGATGCTCGCGCAGCCGTGGGCCGATGACATCGCGACGATGAATCGACTCTTGACGGCGCTGCGCGCTTTGAGTAACGATAGGAATTCGACCTGAGAATCGCCGGTAAGAATGATCTCCGGGTCGGCATCCCCGATCACAGAAGGCCCCCGCGTCCCCACTCGACCGCGCGCGGCCTGCCCTTGGAGGCACAGGCAATGAGCAGCATTGATTACACTCTGGATATGGCGGCCAACATCAAGGGCGCCTTCGCCGTCGCGATCGTCGACTACGACAGCGGTATGACGCTGGGCTCCCGCGGCGGCAGCCCCGAGTTCGACCTCGACGTCGCCGCCCCCGGCAACAGCGACGTCGTGCGCACGAAGCTCGAGGTCATGCAGAAGCTGGGCCTGCGGGAGACGATCGAGGACATCCTGATCACCCTCGACAGCCAGTACCACCTCATCCGTCCCATCCACGGGAACAACGACGAGAAGCTGTTCTTCTACCTGGTGCTGAACCGGGCGCAGGCCAACCTGGCGATGGCCCGCCGCGACCTGAAGATGATCGAGCAGCAGTTCTACATGGCCAACCCGTCGCCGGGGCGGATGCCCGCCCAGCAAGACGGTCAGGCCTTCTTCCCGGCCAACGCCGGTCACCGCTGAGCGGCGTCGGCGGCGAGCGGTCGTGGCGCGCCATCGGCGCCCGGTCAACGTCCGGGACGACGGCCTGACTGCCGTTCTCGGCCCGCTCGTCACCGTCGGTGGCGTCGAGCGCGCGGTGCTGCTCGACGTCGACAGCGGCATGGTGCTCGACGCATGGGCGTGCGGCGAGGCACCGCAGTCGGCCGGTAGTGAGGAGACGGTGCCCGGCGGCGGTGCGCGGCCGGGCATCGGCTCGCTGTGGCGCAGCCGGGGTGCCGTCGGCCGTCCCGCCGGTGCGGATGGCGACACCGCGGTGGCAGGCGGCGACGTCGAGGCGTTCGGCGCCCGGCACGCCGACCTGGTGCGGGCCCTGCTCGCCCTCCCGGGCTCGCCGCCCGCCGAGCTGTCCCTCGTCGTCGACGACCGCCACCACCTCCTGCGTTGCGTCGCCGACCCGGCCGGGGGGCGGTTGGCGCTGGCGGTGGTCGTCGTCGGGTCGCCGTGGGTCGTCCGGCGGGTTCGTCGGCACCTCCGGCAGCTGCCCGACGCGGGCCTCACCACCGGGCCGTGGCTCCTCACGTGGGCCGTCGGCCCGCCGCCCACCCCGTGGCCGCCCGCCGAGCCCGTGACCGACGGCCTGCCGAGCGGCGCCCTCGACGGCAGGCTCCCGGCCGCCGAACGGCCACCGACCGGCCACACCGGCGGGCCGTCCGACCCGTGGCCTGCCGCCGACGGCCATGCGGCGCCCGCCGTCGACCGGCCGTTGTTGCCTGGCCACGACGGCCTCGCGTTCGACGGCGCGTCACCTCCGCCTGCCGGATGGCTACCGAACGGCCACCCCGGGTCGCCGGCCGATGCGTGGGCGGCGGGTGCCGTCGTCGACCCACCGCCCGCGGTTGACGGCGAGCGGCCGTCACGGGCGGGCGAGCCGTGGCCCGAAGCGGTCGACGGTTCGCCACCGCCCGGCCTGCCTGCCCACGAGGGGTCCGACGAGGCCGCGGCCGATCCGGCGGCCGTTCCCGACCCGCGTCGCGGCCCGGCACCCCCCTCGGCACTACCCCCGGCGCGGAGCGCGGGCAGCCGGTGACCGTGAGCGAAAGCCGATCGACCCCCCGTCTAGCATCGATCGTGCATCCGCTCACCGTCTCCGGAGGTCCGCAGTGTCCGCGCCAGCATCGTCCCCACCGCCGCCCGTCGTCCGGGTGCAGGCCGGGACGACGGCCGGTGCCGCCGTGCGCGCCGCGGGCCTGCCCTCCAACGGTCCGAGCGCGGTAGTCGTCGTCCGCGCCGACGGCACCCTGCGCGACCTCGCGTGGAGCCCCGACGTCGACGTCGACGTCGAGCCCGTCGCCGCCGACACCGAAGACGGCCGCAGCGTGATCCGCCACTCCGCCGCGCACGTCCTCGCCCAGGCCGTGCAGCAGCTGCGGCCCGAGGCCAAGCTCGGCATCGGGCCGCCCATCGCCGACGGCTTCTACTACGACTTCGACGTCGACAAGCCGTTCACCCCCGAAGACCTCACCGCGCTCGAAGCCGCGATGAAGAAGATCATCAAGGCGGGGCAGCGGTTCTCGCGGCGGCGCTTCGACTCGATCGACGACGCCCGCAAGGAGCTCGCCGACGAGCCCTACAAGCTGGAGCTGATCGACCTCAAGGGCGCCGCGCCCGAGGACGCCGTCGAGGTCGACGCGTCCGGCGAGCTCACGATCTACGACAATGTGCACGCCCACACCGGCGAGACGATCTGGTCCGACCTCTGCCGCGGTCCGCACCTGCCCACCACCAAGTACATCCCCGCCGTGAAGCTCACCCGCAGCGCGGCGGCGTACTGGCGGGGGAGCGAGAAGAACCCGCAGCTGCAGCGCATCTACGGCACGGCGTGGGAGTCGCAGGAGGCGCTCGACGCCCACCTGGAGCGCGTCGCCGAGGCCGAGCGGCGCGACCACCGCCGTCTGGGCGCCGAGCTGGACCTCTTCTCGTTCCCGGACGAGATCGGCTCCGGCCTGCCCGTCTTCCACCCCAAGGGCGGCATCATCCGTCGCGAGCTGGAGGACTACTCGCGCCGCCGTCACCAGCAGGCGGGCTACGAGTTCGTCAACACCCCGCACATCACCAAGGCGCACCTGTTCGAGACCTCCGGCCACCTGGCCTGGTACGCCGAGGGCATGTACCCGCCCATGGAGCTGGACGCGGAGTACGGGGCGGACGGCGAGCTGCGCAAGCCCGCGCAGGACTACTACCTCAAGCCGATGAACTGCCCGATGCACAACCTGATCTTCAGGTCGCGCGGCCGGTCGTACCGGGAGCTGCCGCTGCGGCTGTTCGAGTTCGGCACCGTCTACCGCTACGAGAAGTCCGGGGTGGTCCACGGCCTCACCCGCGCCCGCGGCTTCACCCAGGACGACTCGCACATCTACTGCACCGACGAGCAGATGCAGGGCGAGATCCGCTCGCTGCTGCAGTTCGTCCTCGACCTCCTGCGCGACTACGGGCTCGACGACTTCTACCTCGAGCTCTCCACCCGCGACCCGGAGAAGTCGATCGGCACCGACGAGGAGTGGGAGCGGGCCACCGACGCGCTGCGCGAAGCCGCCGAGGCGTCCGGTCTCGACCTGGTGCTCGACCCCGGCGGCGCCGCGTTCTACGCCCCGAAGATCAGCGTGCAGGTGAAGGACGCGATCGGGCGCACCTGGCAGATGTCGACGATCCAGGTCGACCTGATGGAGCCCGACCTCTTCGGGCTGGAGTACACCGCCGCCGACGGCTCCCGGAAGCGCCCGGTGATGATCCACCGCGCGCTGTTCGGCTCGATCGAGCGCTTCTTCGGCATCCTCACCGAGCACTACGCGGGCGCGTTCCCGGCGTGGCTGGCGCCGGTGCAGGTCGTCGCGATCCCGGTCACCGACGAGCAGCACGGCTACGTCGCCGATGTCGCGGAGCAGCTGCGGGCGCGGGACGTGCGGGTCGACGTCGACGCGGGCGACGACCGGATGCAGAAGAAGATCCGCACCCACACCCTGGCCAAGGTGCCGTTCATGTTGCTCGTGGGCGCGCGCGACGCCGAGGCGGGCGCGGTGAGCTTCCGCTTCCGCGACGGCACGCAGCGCAACGGGGTGCCCGTCGCCGAGGCCGTCGAGCTGATCACGGATTGGATCGCCCGGCGTGACAACACCAGCCCCACGGCGGAGCGCCTCTAGGATCGGCCGTCATGAGTGAGCCGGTCCCGGAGGTGCAGGAGGGAGTGGGTGCGCCCGACGGCTTCCGGAGGCTGTGGACGCCGCACCGGCTCGCCTACATCAAGGAAGCGGGCGAGGGCGGCTGCCCGCTCTGCCGGATCCCGACCCTGCCCGACGAGGAGGGGCTCGTCGTCGCGCGCGGCGAGGTCGTCTACGCCGTGCTGAACCTGCACCCGTACAACCCCGGGCACCTCATGGTGCTGCCCTACCGGCACGTCGCCGAACTGGAGGAGCTCACCGACGCCGAGTCCGCCGAGCTGATGGTGTTCACCCAGAACGCGCTGCGGGCCATGCGGACGGTCGCCGAGCCGCACGCGTTCAACGTCGGGATGAACCTCGGCGCGGTCGCGGGCGGCTCGCTGGCCGCCCACCTGCACCAGCACGTCGTGCCGCGCTGGGGCGGCGACGCCAACTTCATCGCGGTGATCGGCCAGACGAAGCCCATCCCGCAGCTGCTGTCCGAGACACGCGCGCTGCTGGCCGACGCGTGGCCCCGATAGGCTGTCCGGAGTGCTCAACGTCCTCGCCCGTGCGCACGTCAACCGCGTCACGGAGCCGCTCGGCCGGTGGCTCGTGCGGATCGGCATCACGCCCGATGCCGTCACGGTCGCGGGCACCGTCGGCTCCGTCGCGGCGGCGTTGGTGTTCCTGCCCCGCGGGCAGCTCTTCTTCGGCACCCTCGGCGTCACGGTGTTCGTGCTGTTCGACCTCGTCGACGGCGCGGTGGCGCGAGCCAAGGGCAAGGGCACCCCGTTCGGGGCGGTGCTCGACTCCACCTGCGACCGCATCGCCGACGGCGCGCTCTTCGCCGCCCTCACCTGGTGGGCGCTCGGCATCGGCCAGGCCCGCGTGCTCGGCGTCGCCGCCCTGATCTGCCTGGTCGCGGGGCAGCTGATCTCCTACATCAAGGCCCGGGCCGAGGGGGCGGGCCTGCGGGTGGTCGGCGGGCTGGTGGAGCGGGCCGAGCGGCTGATCCTCGCACTGGTCGGCACCGGGCTCGCGGGCCTCGGGGTGCCGTACGCGCTGGACGTGGCGCTATGGGTGCTCGCGGCGGCGTCGGTGTGGACCGTGGGCCAACGGCTGGCCGAGGCGCGCCGCAGCGCCCGCGATCTCCCGCCCGAGCCCGCCGCGCAATGAACCTCACGGACCTGCAGTACGCCGCGGGGTGGCGCCTCGTGCGCCTGCTGCCGGAGCGGGTAGCGCAAGCGGCGTTCCGGCTGGGCGCGGACCTGGCCGTGCGCCGCAACGGGCCCGGCGTGCGGCAGCTGCGGGCCAACCTGGCCCGCCTCGGCGCCGCGCACCTCGTGCGCGAGGGCATGCGCAGCTACGCCCGCTACTGGTGCGAGACGTTCCGACTGCACGGCGCGGACGGCGCGCGCATGGTCGCGGCAACCACCGTCACCAACCCGGCGCCGTTCCACGAGGCCCTCGACACCGGCCGCGGCCTGATCGTCGCCCTGTCGCACAGCGGGAACTGGGATGCGGCGGGCGTCTGGCTGATCGAGACGCTGCGCCGCCGCGGGCTGGACCCGGTGTTCACCACGGTGGGCCAGCGCCTGCGGCCCGAGTCGGTGTACCGGCGGTTCGTGGCGCACCGGGTGGCGCTGGGGTTCGACATGGTCGAGGAGGGTGCCTACCGGGCCCTGCTGCGACGGCTGCGCGGCGGCGGGGTCGTGTGCGTGCTCGCCGACCGCGACGTGCTAGGCGCGAGCCTCGACGTCACGCTGTTGGGGGAGCCCGCGCGGCTGCCGTCCGGACCGGCCCGGCTGGCCGCGCTGACCGGCGCCACGCTCTTGCCCACCCGGCTCGGGTTCTCGCCCGAGGGGTGGACGATCGCGTTCGCCGCGCCCGTCCCCGTTCCCGATGTGGAGAAGGCGACGCAGGCGCTCGGCGACGCCCTGATGGAGCTCGTCGCGGACGACCCCACCGGTTGGCACGTCCTGCAGCCGCTGTGGACGGCCGACCGGCGGTGAGGCTCCGGATCGGGATGGTCTGCCCGTACTCGCTCGACGTGCCGGGCGGCGTCCAGGCGCACGTCCTCGGCCTGGCGGCGGCGTTGCGGGCCCGGGGCCACGTCGTGGAGGTGCTGGCTCCTGCGGAGGGCCCGGTGCCGGAGTTCGTCACGCCGGTCGGGCGGGCGGTGGGCGTGCCGTACAACGGGTCGGTGGCGCGGGTGGCGTTCGGGCCGGTGGCGTACGCGCGGGTGCGGCGATGGCTCGTCGGGCACCGCTTCGACGTGCTGCACCTGCACGAGCCGACCACGGCCAGCGTGTCCGCGATCGCGCTGCTCCTGGCCGAGGGGCCGGTGGTGGCGACGTTCCACACGGCGACCGAACGCTCTCGCGCACTGGCCGCGCTGGGCGGGTTCATCCAACCGTTGATGGAGAAGGTGACGGCGCGCATCGCCGTTTCGCCCTCGGCGCGTCGGGTGCAGGTGCGCCACCTCGGCGGCGACGCCATCGAGATCCCCAACGGCGTCGACGTGGGCGCGCTCGCCCCGACCGGTCCGCGCGCGACCGACACGGTGGCGTTCGTCGGGCGGTTCGACGAGCCCCGCAAGGGCATGCCGGTGCTGCTCGACGCGCTGGCCCGGCTGGGGCGCCCGGAGCTGCGGTTGGTCGTCGTCGGACGGGGCGACGCGGCTGCGCTGCCGCCCGCGGCCCCCGCTCGACGTCGGCGGCGTCCGCGAGGCGGTGACGGTCGGTACCCGCAGGTGGAGGTGCTCGGCGCGGTCGACGATGCCCGCAAGGCGGCCGTGCTCGGGGCGGCCACCGTGTTCTGCGCCCCGCAGACCGGCGGCGAGAGCTTCGGGATCGTGCTGACCGAGGCGCTGGCGGCGGGGGCCCCGGTGCTGGCGAGCGACCTCGACGCGTTCCGCGCGGTGCTCGGCGACCCACCCTCGGGCGTGCTGTTCCGGGCGGGTGACCCGGCGGCGCTGGCCGCGGCGCTCGGCGCGCTACTCGACGACCCGGCCCGGCGGGCGGCGCTTTCGCTCGCGGGGCGGGCGCGGGCGGAGGAGTTCGACTGGCCGCTGGTCGCGGCCGAGGTCGAGCGGGTGTACCGGGCGGCGGTCGCGGCCGATCCCCGGCGGTCGGCGTCGTGATCGGCCGGGGCGTCTCCCCCCGCCGAGAACGACGTTCCCGGGGTGCGGAGCCCGGGAACGTCGGTCTCGCGATCGTTCGCGGGCGGAGCTCGGCGTGATCGCGGTCGGGGTGCTGGTCGGGCTGATGGTGGCGGGGTGGGCGGTCGCGCTCTGCCTCTCGCGCGTGCGCAGGCTGCACCGGCTCCACATCCGGGTGGACGCGGCCCGCGCGGGGCTCGACGCGGCCCTGGCCCGCCGGGCGGCGGCCGCCTCGGCGGCGGGTGTGGTGGTGCCGGGCGGGCTGGCGACGGGCACCACACCAGCGTCGAGGCGCCCGCGGAGCACGATGGCCGTGCCGAGGGCGGCGGTCGACGCCGAAGCCGGGGCGTCGGTGCCGGGGCGTCTGTGGAGCACCGCTGTGCCGCACCCGGCGGTTGATACCGAGGCCGGGGCGTCGGTGCCGGGGCGCCTGTGGAGCACCACGACCATGCCGCAGGCGGTGGTCGACCCCGAAGCCGCGGCCAACGCGCTCGGCCGCGCCCTCGCCCGCCTCGACCGGGCCACCCTCCCTGCCGACGTCCGGGCCGCCCTCACCGACGCCGAGCAGCTCCTCGTGCTCGCCCGCCGGGTGCACAACGACGCCGTGCGCGACACCCTCGGCCTCCGCTCGCGCCGTCTCGTGCGGTGGCTCCGACTCGCGGGCACGGCCCCGATGCCCGCGTACTTCGAGATCGCCGATCCGGTACCGGCGCTGAAGTACGATCGGGTGTCACCGTCCCAGGAGTGAGAGGTACCGCCGTGTCGTCCGACCAGCACGTTTCCGCCACGCCGAGCGCAGGCCAGCAGCAGGGCACCGCGCGCGTGAAGCGCGGGATGGCCGAGATGCTGAAGGGCGGCGTGATCATGGATGTGGTCACCCCCGAACAAGCCAAGATCGCCGAGGACGCCGGGGCCGTCGCGGTCATGGCGCTCGAGCGCGTGCCCGCCGACATCCGCGTGCAGGGCGGCGTGGCGCGCATGAGCGATCCCGACATGATCCAGGGGATCATCGACACCGTCTCGATCCCGGTCATGGCGAAGGCCCGCATCGGGCACTTCGTCGAGGCGCAGGTGCTGCAGTCGCTCGGCGTCGACTACGTCGACGAGTCCGAGGTGCTGACCCCCGCCGACGAGGCCCACCACATCGACAAGTGGCCCTTCACCGTGCCGTTCGTGTGCGGCGCCACCAACCTCGGCGAGGCGCTGCGGCGCATCTCCGAGGGCGCCGCGATGATCCGCAGCAAGGGCGAGGCGGGCACGGGCAACGTGGTCGAGGCCACGCGGCACATGCGCTCGATCCGCTCCGAGATCCGCAAGCTGGCCGCCTTGGACGAGGCCGAGCTCTACGTGGCGGCGAAGGAGCTGCGGGCGCCGGTCGAGCTCGTCACGGAGGTGGCGCGTGCGGGGAAGCTGCCGGTCGTGCTGTTCACCGCGGGCGGCATCGCGACGCCTGCCGATGCGGCGATGATGATGCAGCTCGGGGCGGAAGGCGTCTTCGTCGGCTCCGGGATCTTCAAGTCCGGCGACCCCGCACAGCGGGCTGAGGCGATCGTCAAGGCCACCACGTTCTTCGACGACCCCGCCGTGATCGCCAAGGTCTCACGCGGTCTGGGCGAGGCGATGGTCGGCATCAACTTGGCCGAGCTGCCCGCCGAGCAGCGCTACGCCGACCGCGGTTGGTGACCTCCGTTCAGCCTTTCGGGACGCTGCGTGACCGCCGGACCGTTCGTCGCGCGTAACGGTCCGGTGACCGGCTGTCGACCCTACTCGTCACTTCGGAACGTGACGCACCGTCGCTGGGAAGTCACACTCGATGGGGTGTCTTCCCGTGATTCCGGTGACGGAGCCGCCCTACTGTGCCCCCTGCCAAACCGTGTGACACGAGGGGCAGGAGAGCGTGATGAGGCGATACGTGACGGTCGGGGGGATCGTCGTCACGGTCATGTTGGCGGGCTCGGTCTCGGCCATGGCGGCGCCGCGGGTCGGTAGCGTCCCGCTCGCCGCATCGGCGGGCTGCGTCGCTCCGGCCGACCCCGTGGCGACGGCACCCGGCACCGGGGGGGTGCCCGCGGCCCCGGTCGGACCGGTCGCCGCGGAGCCCGGCTCGTCCAACGGACCCACACCGGGCACCTCGCCCGCTCCCGCCGGCGCGGCTGGTCCCGGTGCGGGGCCTGCCGCCCCGATCGATGTCGTTCCCGGGCCTCCTGCCGACGGCGACCCGGCGGCTCCGGCAGGCGCTGGGTCGGCTGCGCCCGCGTCGCCTGCCGCTACGGACCCAGCGGCGCCCGCCGCCGCCGGGCCTGCCACGCCTGCCGCCCCTGCTGCCGCTGATCCGGCGGCTCCAAGCGCCGCAGTCCCTGCGGCTGGGGCACCGGTTGCCAATGCGCCTGCCGCCAACGGCCCGACCGCCAACGCGCCCACGGCCAACGCGCCGGCGGCCAACGCGCCGGCGGCCGACGGACCGGCCGCCAACGGACCTTCGGCCGGGATGCCGATGGTGAATGCTCCGGTAGCCGGCGCTCCGGGCGCTGCTGGACCGGTGGGCGGGACGCCGGTCGTCAACGCTCCGGCCGTCGCCGGGCAGCCGGAGCCGGGGACTCCGCTTGGCGACGCCCCGGCCGCCGCAGGTGCTCCGGCCGCGGGCGCCGTTCTCGGGGTTCCGGGGCCGGCCGCCGCGGCGCCGGTACCCGCAGCAGCGCCCAACGCCGCCGCCCCGACGGCGCCGGCGGTTGCGAGCGGTGCTCCGGTCGGGCCCGCCGACGATTTGGCCGCCCGGACCGCTGACCTGCTCAAGTCGGCGACCGCGCTCGCGACGTCGCCGACGCCGAACGTCACCGCCTCGGCGTCGGGGCTCACGGTCTCGGCGGTGCTCGTCGTGCGCTCGGCCGAGGCGGTGATCCGTGCGGCGTTGGGTCTGGCATTCCAGGCTCCGCCCGTCACCCTGCGGGCGGTCCAAACCGCTGACGACCCGACCGGATCCGCGCCCGCTGCCGTCGCGCCCGCCGCCCCCGCTCGTGTGGTTGTGGTGCCTGCCCGACCCGTGGTGACCCGGCCCGCCGTTCCCGCAGTGACCGTGCCGACTCCTCCGAAGGTGGTTGTGCCCGCCCCTCCGGCCGTGGTCGTGCCTGCCCCTCCGGCGGCGGCTGCGCCTGCTGCTGGTGCCCCGGCCGCTCCCGTTGCTCCGGCTCCGGCTGTCGCTCCCGCCCCCGCGGCAGCGTCCGCCACTGACCCCGCCTCCGTCCCTGCACCTGGCGCTGCTGCCGTACCCGGCGCTGCCCCTGCACCCGGCGCTGCCCCTGCACCCGGCGCTGCCCCTGCACCCGGCGCTGCCCCCGCACCCGGCGCTGCGCCCGCGCCCATCGCGGGCCCGGCCCCCAACGGCGCCCCCGCGGTGGCTGCAGCCCCCGCTCCTGGCCCCGGGGCCGCGCCCGCTGGTGCGCCCATTCCTCCGGTTGCCGCACCCGCGGCCGTCGCTGCGCCGGCACCGGTTGCTGCCCCCGCGGCTCTCGCCGCATCCGCCCCGTCCGCGGCGACCGCGCCCGCCTCGTTCGCGTCGATGCGAACCACGAACATCCCCACGCCGCCGCCCGGGCCCGGCGTGACGGCGCCTGCGCTCGCGGGCGCAGGCGCTCCTGCCGCCGCGGCTCCCGCAGGTGCGACGGCGCGGGTCGAGGGCACCCCCGATCCCGTCACCGACGACACACCGACGCCCAGTGGTGTCCCCGCTGCCAATAACGAGATCCCCGCCGCGCAACCCCCCGCCCCGCCGACCGCCGCCGACGACCCGCAGGACGCACCCCCCGCACGACCCGCCGTGACCGGCGCCGAGCCGAGCGCGACCGCCCCCTGCAACCCCGACGAGCCCGCGGGCTACGCGACCAGCGCGGCGGCGAAGTTCGGCTGGGGCAAGCCCAACCGCGTCGACGACTTCAGCGGCGGCCTCGACAAGTCGTGGGGCGTCTACAACGGACCGGGCCACGGCGGCAAGGGCAGGCGGACGCCGGACGCGGTGAGCGTCGAGAACGGCGTTCTCACGATCACCGGCGATCCCCAGGGCAACACCGCGGGCATGGCCTGGGGCGACGGCCAGAAGTACGGACGCTGGGAAGGCCGGGTCAAGGCGCCCGTCGGCGACCGTTCCTACAACGCGCTGCTGCTGCTGTGGCCCGACGCGGAGAACTGGCCGGTCGGCGGCGAGGTCGACTTCATGGAGATGTCCGACCACACCCGCCAGACCACCGACATGTTCCTCCACTACGGCAGCAGCAACTCCCAGCTCCACGGCGAGGTCACGATCGACGCGACCGAGTGGCACAACTGGGCGGTCGAGTGGACGCCCGACCACATCACGGCCTTCGTCGACGGCAAGCAGTGGTTCCACACCGAGAAGAAGGAGGCGCTCCCGCCCGGGCCGATGCACCTGTGCATCCAGCTCGACTGGTTCCCGAAGAGCGGCGCGGCGGTGCAGACCTCGCACATGTACGTCGACTGGGTGCGGCAGTACTCCCTCGACCCGGCTCCGTAACACTGGCGGTGTGCTGACCGTCAGCGGAGCCGACCTGGTGTGGACCGGCGCAGCGGAGATCCCCGGCGGGGTCGTCCGCTGCGCCGGTGGGCGTGTGGTGGACGGGGACGTTCCGGGCGAGGCGCTCGACGCCTCCGGGTGCGTCGTCACGCCCGGCCTGGTCAACGCCCACCACCACCTCCTGCAAACGGCGTTCCGCACGTTGCCCGGCACCCGCGGCGTGCCGATGCGGGAGTGGCTGCCGCGGATGGCCGCCGCGTACGCCGCGGTGGGGGTGGACGCCGAGCTGGCTCGCACCGCGGCGGCTGCCGGCCTGGCCGAGGCGCTCCTCTGCGGCGTGACGACCGTGGCCGATCACCACCTCACCTGGCCGTCCGGTGACGGCGTTGATCTCGCGACGGCGGTCGCGGCCGCGGCGGCCGAACTGGGCGCCCGCCTGGTGTTCGTGCGGGGGAGCGCCCGCGACGACCCGGAGCAGGCGGCGGCGTCCGCTGACGCGCTCGCGTCGGCCCTCGGCGGTGACGACACCGGGATGGTGCAGGTCGCCGTCGGGCCCGCGGGCGTGCACAGCGACAGCGAGCACACGTTCGCGCTGCTCGGCGAGGTCGCCGCCCGGCACGGGCTGCGGCGGCGGACGCAGGCGGGTGAGCAGGTCGACGTCGAGGTCGCCGTGGAGCGCTACGGGCGACGTCCACTCGAGCTGCTCGACGAGTGG
>DATAOO010000055.1:0-4796 GCA_036265695.1 Pseudonocardia sp.
AAGTCGGCTCCGACGGTCGGCAACAGCCCGTCCGGGATCCGCGATCTCGCCGAGTCGTACGCGCTCCTCGAACGGGACCTGATCCCCAACGCCGGGGTGGTGCAGCCGAGGACGTGACGGCGCTGCGGCCCTGGCGGCGCGGCATCGGGTGATACACGATCGTCGGTGTGGATGAGCTGCTCGAACGCGGTGCCGAGCTGGAGCAGCTGGGTACGGCGATCGCGGAGGCCAAGTCCGGCCGCGGAAGCATGGTCCTGATCTTCGGCGAGGCCGGCATCGGTAAGACCAGCCTGGTCCGTGCCTTCGTGCGCGGGCTGCACGGCGTCAGGCTGTTGGCCGGAGCGTGCGACGACCTGTTGACCCCGCGCACGTTCGGCCCGCTGCGCGATGCGGCCCGCGGCTGCGACCCGCTGGCCGAGGCCTTGGCGTCGGGGGATCGGGAGGCGGTGCTGGCAGCGGTCACCGCGCAGCTGGCGAGACCGAGCGTGCTGGTCGTGGAGGACGTCCACTGGGCCGACGATGCGACGATCGACGTGCTGCGCTACGTCGGACGCCGCATCGAGGACCTGCCCTCGCTGCTGCTCGTGACCTACCGCGACGACGAGATCGGCCCCGGGCACCCGCTGCACCGCGTCCTCGGGTTGAGCGGTCCCCAGGTCTGCCGGCTGCCGCTGCGCCCGCTCTCCCGCGCCGCCGTAGCGCGGTGGGCACGGGGCACCGCGATCACCTCCGCCTCGCTCTACGCGCTCACCAGCGGCAACCCGTTCTTCGTCTCCGAGGCGCTGGCGTCGCCGTCGGACGGCGTTCCGGCGACCGTCGTGGACGCCGTGCTCGCCCGCGTCGGACGGCTGGACGGCCCGGTGCGGGACGCGCTGGAGCAGCTCGCCGTCGTTCCCACGCAGCTCGAGCTGCCGTTGGCGCGGGCGTTGCTGGGCGATCTCGCGCTGCTCGCCGACGGCGAGCGGAGCGGCGTGCTGGAGGTGCGCCCGCAGGCCGTGGCGTTCCGCCACGAGCTGGCCCGCCGTGCCGTCGAGGACGCGCTGCCCACCAGCCGCCGGATGGTGCTGCACGAGCGCGTGCTCGCGGTGCTGCTGGCTCAGGACGCCCCCGACCTGTCGCGCGTCGTGCACCACGCCGTGCGCGCAGGCAACGACGCGACGGTGGTGGCGTACGCGCCGGAGGCCGCCCGCGCGGCGTGCGCGGCAGGCGCCCAGACACAGGGTGCGGCGCTCTACCGGGAGGCCCTCGACCGCGCGGACCTGCTCACCCTCGATCAGCGCGCCGAGCTGGCCGAGGCCCGCTCGTGGGCGCTCTTCCACGCCAACCGTCGCCGCGAGAGTTTGGCGGTCGCCGAGGAGGCGGTCGCTCTGCGCGAGCGCCTCGGCGACGTCGCCCGGCTCGGGCACGCGCTGGCCAGCCTGGCCCTGCAGCAGTGGAGCAACCTCGCGCCCGACGCGGCCCTGGCGTCCGCGCGGCGGGCGGTTGAGCTGCTGGAGCCGAGCGGCGACTCCGTCGACCTGATGTTCGCCCAGCTGTACCTGGCAATGGTGCTGACCAACGTCGACCAGGACGAGGAGGCACTGGTCGCCGCCGACTCCGCACTCGCGATCGGCGAGCGGCTGGGCGCGCAGGCGCTGCGCCCCATGGCGAACATCTACCGGGCCCGCGCGCTGTGGCAGCTCGGCGATCCCGCGGGCCCGGACATGCTGCGGCGCGCCACGACCGATGCCGCGGCGGCCGGGGCGCACGAGGCGTCGAGCCTGGGCTACCTCAGCACCGCCGCGCTGCTGTGGCGCTCGGGACGCTTCGCGGAGCTGGACGGCGCCCTCGACGCCGCGGCCGAGTACGGCCGTGGCCGCGACTTCGCGACGTTCGAGCGGGCGTGCGAGGCCTACCGCGCACGGCTGCGCGCCTTCCGCGGCCAGTGGGACTCGGCCGAGGCCGAACTGCGGACCTTGCTCGCCGACGACGCCAACCACGGCATGCTCGCCCGGCACGCCCTGCCGGGGGTCGCTCTGCTGGCCGTGCGGCGTGGGGCCGACGATGCGCCCGCGCTGCTCGCCGCGGCGCGGAGCAACGCGGTGGAAGCGCGCAGCCTGCAGGCGCTCGTCCCGGCGGCGGCCGCGGCCGTCGAGCACGCCTGGCTGACCGGTGATCGGGCCTGGGCCGACGACGCCAGGGCGCTGTTGGCGCGGCTGGAGCGCCCGGGGCGCGAGCGGTATCACGGCGAGTTGCTGCGGTGGCTGCGCCGCTGCGGGGAGCCGGTCGAGCCGTTCGAGGGCTGTCCCGAGGAGTTCGCGGCGGGGCTGCGTGGCGACTGGCGGGCGGCCGCTTCGGGGTGGGAGCGGATCGGGGCACCGTATGAGCGGGCGCTGGAGCTGGTGGACTCCGGCGAAGTGGACGCCACGCTCGAGGCGCTGGCGGTGTTCGACCGGCTGGGCGCCGACCCGGCGGCGCGGCTGGTTCGGCGGCGGCTGCGCGAGCTGGGCGTACGGCAGATCCCGCGCGGCCCGCAGCCCACGACGCGCGTGAACCCGGCCGGGCTGACCGACCGGCAGGTTGAGATCCTGCGGTTGTTGAGCGAGGGGCTGACGAACGCCGAGATCGCCGAGCGGCTCGTGCTGTCGGTGCGCACGGTCGACCACCACGTGTCCGCGGTGCTGCAGAAGCTCGGCGTCGGCGGCAGGCGCGACGCGGCGGCCGCGCTGCGACGGCTGGACCTCGCGACCTGATCACACTCCCGTAGGTACCGCGGTGGCGCGATAGGGGCAATCGGTCGCCGATGCGGGCGGGTCGGCGGATCGCAACGCTGGTCGCGGCCGGCCACCTGAGCGCGCCGGGCTGCGGGAGGCGGGATGTCGGTGTGTGAGCTGCTGGAGCGGGACCGCGAGCTGACGCTGCTCGACGAGGCGTTGCACGCGGCGCAGGCGGGCACGGGATCGGTCGTGCTCGTGCACGGCGAGGCGGGCATCGGCAAGACCAGCATCGTGCGCGCCTTCGCGCGCAGGCTGCCCGACCGGGTACGGCTCCTGGCCGGGGCGTGCGACGACCTGGTCACACCCAGAACCCTGGGCCCGCTGCGCGACGCGGTGCGCGGCAGCGGCCCGCTCGCGGCGGCGCTGGCCGCCGGTGACCGGGACGCGCTGCTCGCCGACCTGGACGGCGGGCGGCCGACCGTGCTCGTGCTGGAGGACGTCCAGTGGGCCGACGACGCCACCCTCGACGTGCTGCGCTACCTCGGGCGCAGGGTGGTGGACCTGCCGGTCGTACTGGTCGTGACCTATCGCGATGACGAGGTCGGCCCGTCGCTGCAGCGGGTGCTCGGGGGGCTGGGTGGCGGCTCGGTGCGCCGGGTGGCACCGGCCCGGCTCTCCCGCGCTGCGGTGGCCCGGCTCGCGGGCGGCACCGCGGCCACCTCGGCTCCGCTGTTCCGGCTCACCCACGGCAACCCGTTCTTCGTCTCCGAGCTGGTGGCCGCCGATCCGGATGGTGCGATGCCTGCAACCGTCGTCGACGTCGTGCTCGCCCGCGTCCAGCGCCTCCGGCCGATCGAGCGCGCGGCCCTCGAGCAGCTCTCCGTCGAGCCGTCGGGCGTGGAGCTGCCGCTGGCGCGCGCCCTCGTCGAGGACGTGGAGGTGCTCGCGGAGCCTGAGCGGCTCGGACTGCTGGAGGTGCACCCGGGCGCCGTGGCGTTCCGGCACGAGCTGGCCCGTCGGCGGTCGAGGGCGCACTCCCCGCCGGGCTGCCGATGCAGCACAACGCCCGGGTGCTCGCCGCGCTGCTCGACCAGCCCGATCCCGACCTCGCGCGGGTGGTGCACCACGCCGTGGCCGCCGGCACGGTGGCCGCGCACGGCCTCTGCCCCTTCGAACACGTGCCCGGCGTCGCCTCGTCGAGGTGGGCAATGGCGACCGGTGACCTGGGCACCGGACGCCCTTCCCGGCGTCGGGGCAGGCGACGACGATTGATCGCATGACGACCACGAACACCCTCGATGCCAACAAGCAGCTCGCCGTGCACTGGCTCGAGCTCGTCGGAGCAGGCGACGTCGACGCGATCTGCGCGCTCACCGCGTCCGACTGGACCATGACCGGCGGTCCGCCCGAGCTGCCGCCCGGCCCGGACGGCGTGCGTGCGCTGTTCGCCACCTTCGGCGAGATCACCCAGACCTGGCAGATCCACGACGTCCTCGCCGAGGGCGACCGGGTCGCGGTCCGCGCCACCAACCGCTGCGTGCAGGACAGCTTCCTCGGTGTGCCTGCCGCGGGCATCGAGCAGGTCTTCACGGCCACGTTCATCTTCCAGATCACCGACGGCCTGGTGCGCAGGGTGTGGCGCAACGCCGAGGACCTGCAGCGGCTGCTGCAGCTCGGCGCCCGGATCGTGCCGCCCGGGGCTTGACGGGCCCGGCATCTTCCCTCGTCCTCCCGACCGTCGACAGCGGACCCAGCACGGTGACCAGCAGCCCGACAGCGGTGATCCCGGCCGCCAGCCACGCGGCCGGGCGGAAGCCGTCGATGAAGGCCGTCGGCGAGTCGTAGCCGCCCTGCGCGGCGAAGGTCGAGGCGAGCACCGCGACGCCGAGCACGATCGCCAGCTCGCGCACGGCGGTCGCCGTTCCCGAGGCCTGTCCTTGCTCGTGCGGACGGGCGGCGCCCAGGCTGGCGTTGGCGATCGGGGCCCAGAACAACGGCAGCCCGGCCCCCACCATGATCAGCGCGGGAAGCAGGACGGGGTAGGTGACACCCGGTCGGGTCAGCGCGGCCAGCCAGGTGAACGCGGCGGTTTCCAGCGCC
>DATAOO010000056.1:0-17507 GCA_036265695.1 Pseudonocardia sp.
GGCGTGCCGATCGTGGTCGACCGCCGCGTCGACTACGGCCGCATCGACCCCGAGACCTCCCGCGACCTGTTCATCCGCCACGCGCTCGTCGAGGGCGACTGGGACACCCGCCACCCGTTCTTCCGCGCCAACCGCGCGCTCCTGGAACACGTCGAGGAGCTGGAGACGCGCGCGCGGCGGCGCGACCTCTCCGTCGACGAGGAGACGCTGTTCGCCTTCTACGACGGCCGCATCCCCGCGGACGTCGTCTCGGGGCGGCACTTCGACACCTGGTGGCGCAAGCAGCGCGACAAGACCGTGCTCGACTTCACCGAAGAGATGGTGCGCACCGCCCACGCCGCCGCGATCGACCCGGCGGCGTACCCGGACCACGTCGAGGCGGGCGGGCTCACGCTGCCGCTGTCGTACGCGTTCGAGCCGGGACGCCAGGACGACGGGATCACCGTGGACGTGCCGGTGGCGGCGCTGCAGCAGGTGGACCCGACCCCGTTCACCTGGCAGGTGCCGGGGCTGCGCGAGGAGCTGGTCACCGCTCTCATCAAGACGCTGCCCAAGACCCTGCGACGCCAGTTCGCGCCTGCGCCCGACCACGCCCGCGCCGTGCTCGCCCGGCTGAACGCGGGTGACGAGCCGCTGCTCGACGGGCTGGAACGCGAGCTGGGCCGGATGCGCGGCGTCACGATCCCGCGCGACGCCTGGGAGCTCGACCGGCTGCCCGAGCACCTCACCGTCACGTTCCGCGTGGTGGACGAGCAGGGCCGGGAGGTCGCGCGCGGCACCGACCTGGAGGCGCTGCGCCGCGAGCTGGCCCCGCAGGTGGCCGCGGAGCTGGCCGCCACGGACGTCACGCAGACCGGGCTCACCACCTGGACGATCGGCGACCTGCCGCGCGAGATCGGGGTGCGGCGGGGCAGGCACGTCGTCACCGGGTACCCGGGGCTGGTCGACCGCGGCGAGACCGTCGACGTCCGGGTGTTCCCCACCGCCGCCGAGCGCGACGCCGCCCACGCCCGCGGCGTCCGCCGCCTCCTCACGCTCGACACGCCGTCGCCCGCCCGCCAGGTGCAGCGCGGCCTCGACAGCGCGGCCCGCCTCGTGCTCGCCCGCAACCCACACGGCTCGGTCGCCGCGCTCGTCGACGACTGCGTCACGGCGGCGGCCGACGCCCTGATCAACGCGGCGGGCGGCCCGTGCTGGGACGAGCGCGGCTACGCCCGGCTGAAGACGCTCCTCGCGAAACGGCTGGCGGGCACCACCCAGCAGGTGCTCGACGCGGTGCGCGCCGTGCTGACCGTCTGGCACCGGGTGCAGAGCGCGCTCGCCGACCTCCGCACGGTGCCGCGCGACCTCACCGCCCAGCTCGACGCGCTCGTCGGCCCCGGATTCGCCACCCGCGACGGCGCCACCCGGCTGGCTGACGTCGCCCGCTACCTGGAGGCGGCCGAGCGGCGGATCGAGAAGCTGCGCGTCGACCCGGCCCGCGACGCGGCGTGGACGGCCGAGGTCGCGGTCGTCGCCGACGAGTACGCGCAGCTGGTGGCCGCCCTCCCGCCCGGCGCCGAGCCGTCCCCCGCGCTGCGCGAGATCCGCTGGATGATCGAGGAGCTGCGGGTGAGCCTCTACGCGCACCCGATGCGCACGCGCTACCCGGTGTCCGTCCGACGCATCCAGCAGGCCATCGACGCGCTGTAACCTCGGGCGAGTTGATCACCAGTACTGTGGCGATCATGAGGCGGCTGTTGCGGGCCGTGGTCGTGGTGGCGGTGATCATCACGTCCGCGCTGGCCGCCGAGGGCACGGGCGCGGCGGCCGTCGTGCCGCCGTCCGGGAAGGTCTACGCGGGAGTCACGGTGGACGGTGCCCTCGGGATGGTCCCCGAGCTCGACGCCTACACCGGGTCGGCGGGCGGCAAACGGCCGTTGGTGATCATGGACTACCGCGACTGGGCGCACACCCCGAACTTCCCCACCGACTTCGCCGACCTCGTCGTCGGCCGCGGCGCCACCCCGCTGCTCACCTGGGAGCCCTGGGACTACGCGGCGGGGGTCAACCAGCCCGCCTACCGGCTCTCGACGATCCCGAACGGCACCCACGACGCGCTCGTCCGGCGCTGGGCGGCGCAGATCAAGGCGTGGGGCAAGCCCCTGGGTCTGGTCGCCCAACGTCGCCTACCCCGGCTCGGTGCCCCTCTCCCGGCTGTTCCCCGGCGACGGCTACGTCGACCGGACCGGTCTGGACGGCTACAACTGGGGCACCACCGAGGCGTCGGGGTGGCAGAGCTTCGAGCAGGTGTTCGGGCCGTCGATCGCGCAGGTGCGGGCGCTCTCGGCGAAGCCGCTGGTGCTCGCCGAGATCGGCTCGGCCGAGCAGGGCGGCGACAAGGCCGCGTGGATCACGGACTTCTTCGCCCGGCTGGCGGCCCGCCCCGAGGTGCGCGGGTTCCTGTGGTTCAACCACGACAAGGAGGCCGACTGGCGGGTGCAGTCGTCCGACGCGTCGCGGATCGCCTACGCCGCGGGCGTCGCCGCGAGCCGCTACGTCTGAACGCCCAACTCGCGGTGTCGAAACGTACGACTCACCGGGGGTGGGGGGTCACCTGGATCTTGCGGCCCACCCCGGCGCGGAACTGCTCCAGGGCGGCCGGGTAGTCGTCCAGGGGTTTGCGGTCGGAGATCATCACGTCGGGGCGCAGCACGCCCTCGGCGAGCAACTGCGCCGCGCGGTCGAAGCTGTGCAGCACCGCCATCGAGCCGATGATGCGGATCTCCTGGTTGTAGACGACGAACGGGTTGAACCGGGCCGTGGCGTCCTCGTTGGCCACGCCGAACTGCTGGAACGTGCCGCCCTTGATCACCCGCGGGAGGCCGTCCTCGATCGCGGCGACCACGCCGGTGCAGTCGATCACGTTGTCCCAGCCGCGCGGCCGGTCGAGCTCGTCGGCCGAGCCCACGGCGGCCGAGCAGCCCAGCTCGCGGGCCGTCACCAGTCGGGCCGGGTTCAGGTCGACCACGCTGACGCTCGCCGCGCCCGCCCGCTTGGCCAGCTCCATCATCATCAGGCCCATCGTCCCGGCCCCGTAGATCAGGTAGTGGTCGCCCAGAGCGGGCGCGAGCACGTCGAACCCGTGCACCGCGCACGACAGCGGCTCGACGAGCGCCGCGTCGACCGGGCGGACGTCGCCGGGCAGCACCACGCAGTTGGCGACCGGGGCCGCCACGTACTCCGCGGCGCCGCCCGTGGCCGTCACGCCGATGGCCCGCCACCGCTCGCACATGTTGCCGCGGCCGCGCTGGCAGAAGTAGCACTCGCCGCAGTACAGCGACGGGTCGACGGCCACCTGGTCGCCCACCCGCACCCCGTCCACGGCCGCGTCGACGGCCGTGCCGACCGCCACCACCTCCCCCGCGAACTCGTGCCCCGGGGTGACGGGCAGCGTCGGGGCGAACTCGCCGTCGGCGATGTGCAGGTCGGTGCCGCAGATGCCGCACGCGGCCACGGCGACGACGACCTCGCGCGGGCCGGGGGTCGGGTCGGGGATCGACTCGACGGTCACGCGGTCGACGTCGATGACTGCGGCCTTCATGGGTCCTCCTCCTCAGACGGCACCGGCCCCCCGCGGGGTCTCCGCGGAGGGCCGGGCCCGCCTTTTGCGTCGTGGGCTACTGGCCCGCCAGGTCCTCCAACGTCGCCCGGGCGCCCTTCTCGTGCAGCGACGCCAGGAAGCGCTGGTAGGTCGACGCGAACCGCTCGTCGTCGACCAGGTCGCCGAACAGCTCCCGGTTGCGGACGAACGCGAGCGGGTCGTCGCGTTGCGTCTGCGCGGTGGCCTTCAGCGTGTCGGCCAGCCGGTCGACGATCGTGATGGGCTCGCCCTGCTCGTCGACGCCCTCGGCGTAGCGCGCCCAGGCCGCCACGACCAGCACCGCCCGGTCGATCTCCCCGTCGTGCTCCAGGTTGTGCCGGATCACCGGTAGCAGCCACTTCGGGATGCGGTCGGAGCTCTCCGCGCACAGCCGGGCGACGGTGTCGCGCACCTGCGGGTTGGAGAACCGCTCGATGAGCTCCCGCTTGTAGGCGTGCAGGTCGATCCCGGGCACGTCGTGCAGTGTCGGCGTGGCCTCCCGGTCCATGTACGCGAGCAGGAACTCGGCGAACAGCGGGTCCTGGCACACGTCGTGTACCAGCCGGTAGCCCGCGAGGTAGCCGAGGTAGCACAGCCCCTGGTGGCTGGCGTTGAGCAGGCGGAGCTTCATCAGCTCGTACGGCTCGACGTCGGCCACGACCTGCGCCCCGGCGTCCTCCACCGGCGGTCGCCCGATGCTGAAGCTGTCCTCGAGCACCCACTGCGTGAAGGGCTCGCACACCACCGGCCACTTGTCCTCGAGGCCGTGCCGCTCCTGGAGGGCGGCGCGGTCGTCGTCGGTGGTGACCGGGGTGATGCGGTCGACCATGCAGTTGGGGAACCGCACCTCCTGCTCGACCCATTCGCCCAGCTTCGGGTCCTTCAGCCGGGCGAACGCGGTGAAGCTGCGGCGCGCGGCGTCCCCGTTGCCCTGGATGTTGTCGCAGGACAGCACCGTGAACGGCGGGATGCCACGCTGCCGCCGCCGGTCGAGCGCCTCGACGACGAGGCCGAACGTCGTCTTCGGCGCCGCGCCCGGCTCGAGGTCGTGCACCACGCCCGGGTCGTCGGCCTGGAACTCACCGGTGACGGCGTGGAAGTTGTACCCGCCCTCGGTGACCGTGAGCGAGACGATCCGGATGGCCGGGTCGGCCATCCGCTCGACCACGGCCTCCGGGTCGTCCGGCGCGAGCAGGTACTCCACGATCGAGCCGATCACCCGGGCTTCCTGGCTGCCGTCCGGGCTCTTCTCGACGAGGGTGTAGAGACAGTCCTGGGCAGCCAAGGCGTCGCGCATCCGCGCGTCGCCCGGCAGCACCCCGACCCCCACGATCCCCCAGTCGAGCGCCTTGCCGTCGTTCATCAGCCGGTCCAGGTAGAGCGCCTGGTGGGCGCGGTGGAACGCACCGACCCCCAGGTGCACGATCCCGGCCGAGACCGTGCCCCGGTCGTAGCCGGGGACGGCCACGACCGGGTCGAGCGAGGACAACGACGCCATGGTGAGAGGCGTCATTACTTGACCGCCCCCATCGAGAGGCCCTGTACCAGCTTGTCCTGGGCCGCGAACCCGGCGACGATCACCGGCAGCGACACCGCGACAGCGGCCGCGCACACCTTGGCCAGGAACAGGCCCTGGCTGGTCACGAAGCCGGTGAGGTACACCGGCGCGGTCTGCGCGACGGTCGCGGTGAGCACCCGGGCGAACAGCAGCTCGTTCCAGCTGAAGATGAAGCAGATCAGCGACGTGGCCGCGATGCCGGGCAGCACGACCGGGACGACGACCGAGCGCAACGTACGGATCAGGCCCGCGCCGTCCAGCGAGGCCGCCTCCAACATCTCGACCGGTACCTCGGCAAGGAACGAGCGCATCATCCACACCGCGATCGGCAGGTTCATCGAGGTGTAGATGATGACCAGGCTGTAGACGTTGTCCAGCATGCCCGCGAACTGCGCGATCAGGTAGATCGGCAGCAGACCGGCCACGACGGGCAGCATCTTGGTGGACAGGAAGAAGAACATCACGTCGGTCCACTTGCGCACCGGCCGGATCGACAGCGCGTACGCCGCCGGGATGGACAGCACCAGCACGAGGATCGTGGACAGGATGGAGGCCGTCGCCGAGTTGATCAGAGACGGCCAGGGGCTGGTGCCGGTGCCTGCGCCGAAGAAGTTGGCGTAGCCCTCCACCGTGAGCGGTGCGAAGAACGACGGCGGGTTGGTCGCCGCGTCCGGCTCGCTGTGCAGCGACGTCAGCAGCATGTACAGCACCGGCGTGACGAAGATCAATCCGATGATCCAGGCCGCCACACCGACGATCAGCGAGGACATCCGGCGGCGACTCTGCGCCGACATCCCCTGCTTGGTTTCCACAGGCCGTTCCGCAGTGGTGGTCATCGCTACTCCTCCCGGAACAAGCTCGACACGGTGCGCAGCGCGAAGGTCGCGATGGCGATCGTGGCGACCACGACCACGACACCCGCTGCCGATGCCTTCCCGTAGTCGTGCGCGTTGTAGAAGATCGTGTAGATGATGTAGGGCAGGTTCGCCGTGCCCAGGCCGCCGGAGGTGATGGTGAAGACGGCGTCGAAGGTCTGCACGACGTAGATCGACCCGAGCAGGCCTGCGAGCTCCAGGTACTGGCGCATGTGCGGGAAGGTCATGTACCGGAACACCTGCCACGGCGAGCAGCCGTCGATCCTGGCCGCCTCGATGACGTCCAACGGCTTGCTCTGCAGCCCCGCCAAAAGGATCAGCATCATGAACGGGGTCCACTCCCACACCAGGGAGACCACGATCGACGTCTTGGGCCAGTCGGAGATCCAGTCCGGCTGCACGGCGTTCGGCCCGAAGAACAACCGCAGCAGCCCGTTGAACAGGCCGTAGTTCGGGTTGTAGAGCGCGTGCTTCCACACCAGGAAGGCCGCGACCGGCATGATCAGGAACGGCGTGATCATCAGCGTGCGCACGACGCCACGGCCGAGGAACGCCCGGTCCAGCAGCAGCGCGACCCCGAACCCGATCACGAGGCTGAGCAGCACGATCGAGACGGTGTAGATGACCGTCGTCCAGATCGCCGACAGCGTGTCCGGGTCGGTGAAGACCGCGCCGTAGTTGGCGAGCCCGGCGAAGCCGATCTGGTCGGGGTAGTACGCGTTCCAGTTCATGAACGAGATGATCAGCGTGAACACGAACGGCAGCTGCGTCACGAGGATCATGAAGATCAGCGCGGGGAGGAGCGGGGCGCGCCGCGCCCAGTCCCCCGCCACACGAATAGCGCTTCCACCGCCCGAGGCGGGCGCGGAGGTACCCGCGCCCGCCTGGGGCTCAAGAGCGGTGCTCACGTCGGCACTCGCCTCACTTCTTGTACTTTGCGGCCACCTGTTCGGCGGCCTGCTGACCCTTGTCCAGCGCCTGGTCGACCGTCTCCTGCCCTGCGATGGCGGCGCTGATGTCCTGCGAGACCCGCGTGCCCAGGTCCGGGAACTCGGGGATGCCGACGAACTGGATGCCCGGCGCAGGTCGCGGCTGCACGCCCGGGTTGTTCGGGTCGGCGGTCGAGATGGCGTTCTTCGTCGGTTCCGCGAACGCGCCTGCCACCTTCAGGTAGTCAGGGTTGGAGTAGGTCGAGGCGCGCTTGCCCGCGGGCACCTTGGCCCAGCCCTCCTGCTGACCCACGAGGTTCTCGTAGCCCTGGCTCGAGGCCCACGAGATGAACTTCCACGCGTTGTCCTGCTTCTTGCTGGCCTTCTGGATGGCCCAGGCCCAGGTGTAGAGCCAGCCCGACTCCTGGGTCTTGACGACGGGGGCGGCGACGTACCCGACCTTGCCCTTGACCGGGGAGTTGTCGGCCTCGAGCGAACCGGCAGCCGACGTCGCGTCGTACCACATCGCAACGTTGCCCTGCTGCATGGCGTTCAGGCACTCGGTGAAGCCCGCCTGGGGGGCGCCGTTCTCGCCGTGCGCCTTGACCAGGTTGATGTAGAAGTTGGTGGCCTCCTTGAACTCCGGCGCGTTGACCTTGGCCGTCCAGTCCTTCTCGAACCAGGTGCCGCCGAAGGTGTTGACGACGGTGGTCAGCGGAGCGAAGACCTCCCCCCAGCCGGGCTGGCCGCGGAGGCAGATGCCCTTCATGTTGGGCTGCGCGCCGTCGGCCTTCGCGGCGATGTCGGCCACCTGCTGCCAGGTCGGCTTGTCGGGCATCGTGATGCCCTTGGCCTGCAGGACGTCCTTGCGATACATGAGGAACGACGACTCGCCGTAGAACGGCTGCCCATAGAGCTTGCCGTCGGCCGCGGTCAGCGACACCGCCATCGGCTTGAGGATGTCGGCCTGGTTGAACGCCGGGTCCTTCGCGACGTAGTCGTCCATCGGCGCGAGCCAGCCGTTCTTGGCGTAGATCGGGATCTCGAAGTTCGACAGCGAAGCCACGTCGTACTGGCCTGCCTGACTGGAGAACTCTTGGCTGATCTTGTCGCGGACGTCGTTCTCGGGCAACACGGTGTAGTTGACCGTGATGCCGGTCTGCTTAGTGAAGTTGTCGGCCGTCAGCTTCTGCAGATCGACCATCTGCGGGTTGTTCACCATCAGCACGGAGACCGAGTTTTCCCCGCCTCCGCCGCCGCCACCGCCGCCTGCGCCCGCGCAGCCCGCCGTCGCCAACAGCATGGCGAACCCGAGCACGGCTCCTCGCCGACCCCACCGCTTCATCGCGCCCTCCGGGCTTCGAGTTCCTGCCGTCCGACGTCGGACGGCCTCCGGATCATGCGGCTAGAGCCTGTGTCACGGGTCACCACGCGTCAATCTCTGTTGCAATAATGTGCTCATTACCGCTCAGATGAGCGACTGATGAAAGGGTTTACACTTGGCCGCAGCGCACCCGCGAGGCCCGGCGCAGCTCGTGCTCACGGCGTCGGTCGCGCGACGCTACTACCTGGACGGGCGTTCGAAGGTCGAAATCGCCGAGGAGTTCGCCCTCAGCCGCTTCAAGGTGGCCCGCCTGTTGGATGATGCCCGCAGCAGCGGGCTCGTGCGCATCGAGATCGGTCATCCGGGTGTCGTCGACGTCGAACTCTCCGCTCGTCTGATGGAGGCGCTCGGGCTCACCCATTGCGTCGTCACCGACACCCCGGACGACCACCCCGCCACGCTGCGCGAACACCTCGGGGCCGCGGCGGCCGAGCTGCTCACCGAAATCGTCACCCCGGACGACGTGCTGGGCCTGTCGTGGGCGCGATCGGTGAGCGCGATGGCAGCCGAGCTGCGCGTGCTCGCCCCGGTGCCCGTGGTGCAGCTCACCGGGGCACTCGCCCGACCGGGTGCCGACGACAGCTCGATCGAACTGGTGCGCGAGGTCGCGCGTGTCGGGGGCGGCCCCGCGTACTTCTTCTACGCGCCGATGGCCGTGTCCGACCCGGTCACGGCGCGGGCGCTGCGCGGGCAGCCCGAGGTGGCGCGGGCGTTCGGGTTGATCGGCTCGGTGACGAAAGCCGTTGCGGGGGTCGGGGCGTGGGAGCCCGAGCAGTCGACGCTGTACGACGCCACGGGCGAGGCCGAGTGCGATGAGTTGCGGGCGGCGGGAGTATGCGCCGAGGTGTCCGGCGTGCTCATCGACGACACCGGGGAGCCCGTGTCCGCGCCGCTCACCGAGCGGATGATCGGCATCACCGCGGCGCAGATGCGGGCGGTACCGGAGGTGATCGGCATCGTCTACGGGCTGGCGAAGGCACGCGCGGTGTCGGCCGCGGTGCGGGGCGGTTACGTCGACAGCCTCGTCACGCACTCGACGTTGGCCACCGCGCTCATCGACGCTGCGGTAGCCGGGTGACGGCCCCGGAAATCCCCCTCTTCGGCGGCACCGCCAACCGCGGGCAGGTGTACCGGGTCGGGGACACGGTGCGCCGCCCGCTGCGCCCCTCGGCGCCCGGGGTCCACGCGCTGCTGCGGCACCTTGAGGACGTCGGGTTCGACGGGGCGCCGCGCGTGCTGGGCGTCGACGCGGAGGGGCGGGAGGTGCTCAGCTACGTGCCGGGCGACGCCGTGATCGCGCCCGCGCCCGCGTGGGGGCTCACCGACGCGGCGCTGCGCAGCGTCGGGGAGCTGCTGCGACGCTTCCACGACGCCGCGGCCGGGTTCGACCCGTCGCCCTACAGCTGGCCGCACCGGCCGCCGTCGCCGCACGACACGGGCGGGATGCTGCACAACGACCCCAACCTGGACAACTTCGTCTTCCGGGACGGCCGGGCGGTCGCACTGATCGACTTCGACCTGGCGGCGCCGGGCGCGCCGCTGTGGGACGTGGCGGCGACCGCACGGCTGTGGGCGCCGCTCCGCTCGCCCGCCGACATCGCCGACGGGCGGCGCGACCACGCCCTCGCCCGCGCCCGCATCCTCGTCGACGCCTACGGGTTGGACGAGGAGGGACGGACCGGGCTGGTGGACGCGGTGCGCGCGAGCCACGACTGGATGGTCGGGGTCGTGGCCGACGGCGCGGCGCACGGCGTGCCGGGCTTCGCGGCCTACTGGGGCCCCGACGCCGCCGCCCGCGCCCGCCGCACCGACGCCTGGCTCGGCGCGAACGCCCGCCCGATCACCGAGGCCCTCCAACGGTGAGTCGTACGAACCACCGCGGTGAGTCGTGCATCTCGCCGGGGCGAGTTGGGTATCTCGGCACGAGGCGGCACGGCGCGTCTCCGTTTCCACGACGGCGAGTCCCGCATCTCACGACGGCGAGTCGCGCATTTCGACACGGTGAGTCGGCCGTTCCGCCGCGGTGAGTCGCGCATTTCGACACGGTGAGTCGGCCGTTCCGCAGCGGTGAGTCGGCCGTGCCGCCTCGACGACTTCGATGCCGCCGCCCTCTACGCCGCGACCCGCACCTTCTTGACGGCCCCGCGCAGGCCGACGCAGCCGATGCAGAAGATGCACCCCTCGCAGTCGACGCAGGCGATGCAGAACACGCAACGGCGGCACCCGACGCACGCCAGGCTGCCCACACAGGCCACCAGCGCAACCGAGACCAGGCTGAGCACGCTGCCGATGATCCCGGCGCTGCCCGAGGTGGCGACGCTGCCGATGACGCCCGCGCTCCCGCTCGTGGCCGCGCTGCCGATCACGCCCGTGCTGCCCGCGGTCGCGACGCTGCCGATCACCCCCGTGCTCCCGGCGGTCGCGATGCTCCCGATCACCCCGGTGCTCCTCGCCGGGTCGGGATAAGCCGCCACAGCGCTTTTTGCGCGATCCTGATCACCCATGCCCGGCAGCATGCCGGGGAACGCCGCTGCGGGCTACCCACCTCAGCGCACCGGCAGGCCCGCCGCCTTCCAGGCGCGGAAGCCGCCGTCGAGATCCGTGGCGTTGCGCAGGCCCAGGTCCTGCAGGGACGCGGCGGCGAGGCTGGACGCGTAGCCCTCCGAGCAGACGACGATCCACACGACGTCGTGGTCGACGGCCTGCGGGATGCGGGAGTCCGACGTCGGGTCGAGCCGCCACTCCAGGTGGTTCCGCTCGATCAGCAGCGCACCCGGGAGGTCGCCTTCCTGTTCCCGTTGCCAGCCCGGTCGGGTGTCCACCAGGTGCGCGCCGTCGTCGACCATCTCCGCGGCGCGACGGGGATCGGGCCGGTCCAGCCGGGACCTGGCCGTCGACAGCACGTTCTCGATCGCGCTCACACTTCCTCCTCGCCGTCGCCCGTCAGCCGCTCCGTTCGATGGTGAGCTCACACCGCTCCTCCCGCCGTCACCAGTTCGCTTCGGCTGCGCCGCAGCCGTCCGTCCGGTGCGACGTCGTAGTACGACATCGCCGTGAGCGGCGGCGAGTAAGCGTGCACGCTCACGGCGGGCTCGACCGCCCGATTCTCCACGTCGTGCACGTGCCCGAGCGGGAACCCGGCGCTGCGGCCCGCCCGCAGAGTACGGGTGCGCAGCCCGGTGCCCGTCCACCGCTGCTCGACCAGGCGGCCGGACACGACCGTCAGCGCGCCCAGCGACCCGGCGTGGTCGTGCAGCTCGGCGGCTTGCGAGGTGGCCCAGCTGATCAGCCAGACGTCGACGAAGTCATCGCCGCGCAGGAGCTGGTACCAGCGGTGCAGCGGGTCGATGTGGACGGGGTGGAGGCCGGCGCGGACCTCGTCGGCGACGACGCGGGTGAGCTCGGTCAGATCGGCGAGCGCGTAGGACGTGGGGGCGTGCGACAGCACGGGGGAACTCCAGCGGTGCGACGAGCGGACAGGACGGACGTCAGCTCGGGCAACACGACTGGTCGAAGTTGTCGCCGCGCCGGGTGCCCCAGATCTCTCCGAGGACGGCGGCGGGTGACATGTCGCCATAGGACCACAGCGGGCGCGTCACACGCCAGTTGCTCCCAGCCCGCGGGCACGGGCTACGGAAATGTCCGACGCAGCCACGCGCGGAGGTCGGCGAGCGGTCGGGCGCGCTCCGGCTCGTTGTAGATCTCGTGCCAGAGGCCGTCGTACCAGAGGACGGTCTTGTCGGCCGAGCCCGCGGTGGCGGCGAGCAGCCGGGTGCCTACCGGGTCGGTGAGCGCGTCGACCGAGCCGTGCTGCAGCAACAGCGGCAACGTCAGGTCGCGGGCGCGTTCGGGCAGCACGGCGAACTGGCCGACGATGCTGAGGCCCAGCGCGAGCGTCGGCTTGCCGTGGTGCACCAGCCGGTCGGCCTGGTAGGCGGCGACGACGGCCGGGTCTTTGCTGATCTTCGTGACGTCGATGCCCGCAAGCCGCAGCCGAGGCGCCACCCGGCCGAGCGCGCGCAACAACGGGACCACGGGCTTCGGCACGACATCCCCGGCCAGGGCGGGTGCGGACAGGACGAGCCCGGCCAGATCGTCCTGGTGATCCAGTGCGTAGGCCAGCGCGATCTGGCCGCCCATGCTGTGGCCGAGCAGCACCACGGGCAGGTCGGGGTGGCGGTCGACCACGGTGCGGCGGAAGACGTCGACGTCGGTGAGGAGGTCGGCGTAGCGCTCGATGTGGGCGCGGCGGCCGCCGGACAGGCCGTGCCCACGCTGGTCGAGCCCGTACACCGCCCATCCGTCGGGAACGACGGCCTCGACGACGTTGCCGTAGCGGCCCGCGTGCTCGCCGAGCCCGTGGCAGAGCAGCAGCACCCCGCGCGGGGACGGCGGCAGCCAGGCCTGCCAGTACAGCTCGACGTCACCCGCGCCGACGACCCTGCCTTCGGCGCGGTCGGTCATCGGGGTGCGGTCACCACGTCGTCGGACGGCAGGCCCGCGGGGACGAGCTCGACGTCCTGGCGGAGGTCCGCCTCGTCGGCGAGCTCCAGGACGAACGCCACGGCTTCGCACTCGTGGGCGGTGACCGAGAGGCCGTACTCATCGGCGGCGAGGTCGGCGAACCGGTAGGTGCCGTCGGCGGCGCTCTCGGTGGCGTCGACGATCTCGCCGTCCTGGACGAGCGCGAGGCGCGCCCCGGCGATCGGGCCGTCCTCGCCGCCCACGATCCCCGAGATGGTGGCCGAGCGGGTGAGCGGGAGTTCGGCGTCGACCGGCTCGTCGGTGACGGCGACCGTGATCGCGCCGGGCTGGAAGCCGTCGGCCGCGGTCACCAGCATGTACCCGCCGGGGTGCCGGGCGGTCAGCACGCAGTGCCCGTCGGCGTTGGTGCGGGTGTTCGCGGTTTCGCGGCCGTGGTCGTCGAGGAGGGTGACCGTCGCCCCCCGGATGCCCTGGCCGTCGCGGCCCAGCACGCGGACGGAGATGGGCTGGGCGTTGCCCGCGGGGGGTGCGTCGTCGTCGGGCGCGCAGCCCTCCAGCGCGACGTCCGGCTCGTCCGCCCCGTTGCGGTGCGCGACGCCGAACGTGCGCAGCAGCGCCAGGTCAGCGGCTTCCTGTTCGGCCGGGGTGGCGGACGGGCGGCGCCGGACGCGGCCCGCCACCCGCGCGTGGGTCGGCGTCAGGGCGTGTCCGTTGGTCGTTTCGGCGATGTCGGGACGGACGGTCGCGGCACCGTTGGCCGACGCTCGGTCCCCGGTCACGGGACTGGCCGAGGCCCTCGATTCGTCGGGGACGTCGACGGTCGGCGCGTCGTCGGCTGGAGCGGTGACCTCTGGCCGCTGCGCGCGCTCGACGACCTCAGCACGCCGGTCCGCAAGCTCGATCGTCGCATCCGCGTCGCTCCCACGCTCAGCGGCGATCTCAGCGGTGTCAACCGCCAGCTCAGCAGGTGCGATCGGCACGTCCTTGACCGCCGCTCCTGAGTCGGAGTGCACAGCGGACGGGTCCGCGGCGGCGGCGCCGGGCCGGTCCACGTTCTCACGCCGCGGCTCGGTGGGTGCGCCCGACCCATCGGTGCCCTTGGCCGGTGCCGCACCGGACGCGGCGGGCGAGGCGACCGACGTGTCGACGGGCACCGCGGGCGCGGCGTAGGCGGGGGGAGGCGCATCGATGCGAGCGGCGGACCCAACTGCAGGCACGGCCGCCGCGTCGGTCGGAGCAGCGGGCTCAACTGCCAGCACAGCAGCCGCTTCGACCGGAGCGGCGGATGCACGCGGGGGCGCGCTGGCCTGCCTGGCCGGCGCGGCCGTCGACGCAGCGGGCCGCTCGGCCACCCCGTTCGAGGGAGCCTGCGGGCTCACGGGTGGCTCGGCCGTCGCCGACCCGGCCGTCGAGGGGCGCTGCAACGACGCGGGCCGGGTGTGTCGGGCCGGTCGGGCGCGGGCATCGCCGCCGACGGATGGTACGAGCGCCAGGCTCGGACGGCCCAGCCCGGCAGCAGCCGCTGCATTGACCACCGGGCGCGGCTCCTCGGACGCGTACGCGCCCGGCTCGACCATGCGGGCCGCCCTGGCCCACGGCGCCTCGACCGCCGCGTCCTCCGGCGACACCGGCACGCGAGCCTGCCGCACCTCCCGCTCGTCGGGTCGCTCGCGGACGCGGTCAACGGTTTCTTCGACACGAACAGGCTCGGCCACGGCGACCGGCGCTTCCGGAACCTGGACCGGCTCCGACTCGCGCTCCTCGGCGGGCTCCTCCGGAGCATCGACCTCGGTCTCGTCGGCGCTCGGGCGAACCGCCTCACGCATCCGGACGAGATCGGCGACGGTGCGGGGCTGCGTGGGGCCACGGCGCGGGCGACGCTGCATCCACGCGAGCACTCCCAGCAGCAACACCAGCAGGAGGAGGCCCACGAGCAGCGCGCCCAGTGTGGTCATCGGCACTCCCTGCTACGTCCGCGTGCGCACCCGGCGCCGGAGACGGCGGACCGGCCTCGTGCGCGGGGGTGCCGGGCGAGCTGCCCGCGCATGCGAACCTAGCATCCCGGGCATCCGCGCCCGCACTCGGTGCACGGCGTGTTATCGCAGCTCAACGCGGGAAAGGACGGGCGTGGACGACGACCTCGCGAAGATCGCCGCTGCCTACGGCGTGGCGACCACCTACCGGGACGGCGACCGACGACCGGTCACCGTCGCCCCCGAGGCGGTGATCCGCGTGCTGGGGTTGCTGGAAGTCGACGCGAGCACCCCGCAGGCGCGCCGCGTCGCCTTGGCCGGTCTTCGGGAACGCACGCCCGCGACGGTCGCCGCCCACCCCGACGCACCCCGACCCCTCGCCGCGCCGGGGGTGCTGGTCGACGAGTCGGGCACGCGGAAGGACGTCACCGAGATCCCCGCGGGCCTCACCCCCGGCTGGTACCGGCTGGAGACCGACGACGGCCCCGTGACCGTCGTGGCCCCGCCCCGGGCCCTCCCCGCGACCCCGCGGTCCTGGGGCTGGATGCTGCAGCTCTACGCCCTGCGCTCCCCCGATTCGTGGGGCCTCGGCGACCTCGGCGACCTCCGCACCTTCGCCACCTGGACCGGCCCCGAACACGGCGCGTCGGCCGTGCTGCTCAACCCGCTGCACGCGATCACGCCGGTGCCGCCGGTCCAGCCGTCCCCCTACACGCCGTCCAGCAGGCGGTTCGGCACGCCGCTGGCACTGCGCGTCACCGACGTCGACGCCTACGCCCGGGCCGACCCGGCCACCCGCGCCGAAGTCGACGCGCTACGCCCCGAGCTGGTCGGCGGACGCATCGACTACGACCGCAGCTGGACCGCCAAGCGCTCCGCCACCGAGCTGCTGTGGCACGCGGCGGGCCGTCCCGCGCCCCCGACGACCGTCCCCGACCTCGAGCTCTTCGCGACGTTCTGCGCCATCGCCGAACGCTTCGGCGGCCGGTGGAGCCGGTGGCCCGCGGAGCTGCGGCACCCCTCGTCGACGGCCGTGGCGCGCGCGGCCGCCGAGCTCGCCCCGCGCATCGCCTATCACGCCTGGCTGCAGGGCGAGGTGCAGCGGCAGCTGGGCGACGTCCGCGCCGCGGCCCGCGCGGTGGGGGTGCGGGTGGTGCACGACCTCGCCGTCGGGTGCGACCCCGAGGGTTTCGACGGCTGGGCCTGGCAGGACGTCCTCGCGCTCGGCGCACGGGTCGGCGCGCCGCCGGACGCGTTCAGCCAGCAGGGCCAGGACTGGGGCCTGCCGCCGTGGCGGCCCGACCGGCTCGACGCCACCGGCTACGCCGCCTACCGCGACCTGGTCCGCGCGCTGCTCCGGCAGGCCGACGGCCTGCGCGTCGACCACGTCGCGGGGCTCTTCCGGCTGTGGTGGGTGCCGCCGGGCGTGGGTCCGGCGGGCGGCACGTACGTCCACTCCGACGCCGAGGTCATGCTCGCGATCCTCACGCTCGAGGCGCACCGGGCGGGTGCGCTGGTGATCGGCGAGGACCTGGGGACGGTCGAGCCGGAGGTCACGGAGGCCCTGCAGGCGCGCGGGATGCTCAGCTCAGCCGTGCTGTGGTTCACCCGCGACCGGGACGCCCCCGGCGAACCGCTGCTCCCCCCGGACGCGTGGCCGGAGCAGGCGGTGGCGAGCGTGTCCACGCACGACCTGCCGACGGTCACCGGGTTCCTGCGCGCCGAGCACGTGCGGGCCCGCGCCGAGCTGGGACTGCTGGACGACGTCGCCGCGGACGAGGCGAAGGCGGCGGCCGACCGGGCCGAGCTGGTGGAGATGTTGCGCTCCGAAGGCCTGGTCGGGGAGGCGCCGACCGAGGACGAGCTGGTCGTCGCCATCCACGAGCTGCTCGCGGCCAGCCGTTCGCAGCTCGTGCTGGTCTCGCCGTACGACGTCATCGGCGAGGCGCGCCAGCCCAACCTGCCCGGCACGGTCGACGAGTACCCGAACTGGCGGTTGCCGCTGCCGGTGACCCTCGACGAGCTGCGCACGCACCCGATGGTGGCCGAGGTCGTGGCCCGGCTGCGTCGCCTGCGCTGACCCGCCGCCACGAGCCGATCCGACGCCCACCCGCCGCGCCGAAGTCCACAACTCACCCTGGCGAAACGCACGACTCACCGCGGCGAAACGTACGACTCACCCTGGCGGAAAGCACGACTCACCCTGGCGAGATGCACGACTCACCGCGGTGAAACGTACGACTCACCGCGGCGAAACGCACGACTCACCGCGGCGAAACGTACGACTCACCGTGGCAAGAACGGCGACTCGGCGTCATGGAAAGGGGGACTCGGGGTGTCGGGAGGCGGAGGTCCCGGCATCATCGGGGGGTGGAGTCGACCCGCGTGGACCGGTGGTTGTGGGCGGTGCGCCTGACCAAGACCCGGCCGGACGCGGCGGCGGCCTGCCGGGCGGGGCACGTGCGCGTCAACGACCGGCCCGCCAAGCCCGCCACCGCCGTCGCGCCCGGCGACGAGGTGCGCGCCCGCATCTACGACACCACCCGCGTCGTCGAGGTCGTGCGGGTGATCCAGCGCCGGGTGGGCGCCGC
Source organism: Pseudonocardia sp. (assembly GCA_036265695.1). Lineage (GTDB taxonomy): Bacteria > Actinomycetota > Actinomycetes > Mycobacteriales > Pseudonocardiaceae > Pseudonocardia. Next base: position 17,418 of record DATAOO010000056.1, read on the forward strand.
CGACGCCGTCACCTGCTACCTCGACCGCACCCCCAAGCCGGAGCCGGTGGCCCCGATCGCCCGCCGCGACCGGGGCGCGGGCCGCCCGAC
>DATAOO010000057.1:0-5913 GCA_036265695.1 Pseudonocardia sp.
CGCCACCACCAGGCGGCGGGCGACGTCCCCGCCGCCGCCCGCGCGTACCTGCGGGCGGCCGAACGGGCGCTGGCCGGGCACGCGACCGCCGAAGCCGCGGCCTCGGCGTCGGCGGGCCTGGCGTTGACCGCGGCGACGCCCTCTGACCTGGCGCCTGCGGATCGGTCGTCGACCGGCCCGGCGACTGCGGATCGGTCGTCGACCGGCCCGGCGACTGCGGGGCCGTCGGCGTCCGGGTGCGGTGCGGCGCCGCAGTGGATGGCGCTGGCGGCCGATCTGCGGGCCGCGCGGGCCGAGGCGCGGGCCGCGCACGGCGACCGCGGCGCCGTCGACGACCTGCGCGCCGCACTCGCCGCCACCCCGCCCGGCCCCACGCGCTCGCGCAGGCTCGCCCGCCTCGCGATGCTCACGTTCGGCGCGCAGGACGTGACGCGGGCGTCTGAGCTGGCGGAGCTGGCCGTCGTCGAGGCGGGCGCCGACCCGACGGCCCGCGCCGCCGCGCTCGAGACCGCCGCGATCGTCGACATGAACACCGACCGGGCCGCGCGCGCCCGCGACCGCGCCGAAGCGGCGCTCGCGGCCTACCGCAGGCTGGGCGACGCCGCAGGCGTCGCGCGGATCCTCGACGGCCGGGCGATGGCGACGTTCCTCGACGGCCGGATCGACGAAGGCGTCGCCACGTTCGGCCGGGTCGCGCAGCTCTTCGTCGACTCGGGCGAGCTGCTCCGGGCGATCACCCCCCGTTCCACCCGCGGCCACGGCCTGGTGTTCGCGGGCGCGCCCGCCGAAGGCCTCGACGAGACCACCGCGGCCGTGCGCCTGGCCCGTGAGCTGGACACCGCCGAGGGGCAGGCGTACGCGCTGTGGCACCGGTCCGAGGCGCTGTCGGCGCTGGGGCGGGTCGACGAGGCCGAGGCCGACGCCCGCGAGGCGCTCCGGCTCGCCGCCGGGCACCGCGGCTGGACCGCCACCGCGCACCGGGCGTTGGGCATCGCGCTCACCGCGCGCGGCGAGCTGGACGCGGCCGCGGCGGCGTTCGCGGTCTCGGCGGAGGTGGCGGGGGAGTCGCTCACGCTGTTCGCGTCGTGGGCGGCGGCGCGCCGGGCCCTGGTCGCCCTCGCCGCCGGCACGACGGCGGGCGTCGCCGCGTGGGTGGCGCACGCGCTGGCCGTCGGGCCGCCGCTGGGCCACTACGAGGCCCGCCTCGCCGAGGTGCGGCTGGCCCAGGCGCGGGGCGACCCCGGCGCCGCGGAGCTGGCCGCCACGGCACGTGACCTGGCGTCGGCGGGCGGCCACCGGGCGTCCCTGGCCGAGCTGGCGCGGTAGCCCCGGAGCATGCTGTGCCCGTGCAGGAGACGACCAGCGAGTTCGGCATCCTCGGCGTGCGCGACGTCGACTTCGGCCTGGAGCGGTTCCCGCCCGCGCCGGATCTCGCCGCGCTCGTCGAGCGGCACTGGCTGGTCACGTGGGCGCTGCCGGAGGGGCGGGAGGCGTCGGTCACGCTGCTGCCCCATCCCTGCGTCAACCTGGTGCTCGACGGCGACCGGCTGGCCGTCGCGGGGGTGGGCCGCGACCGCTTCACCTACGTCTACCGCGGCGTCGGCCGCGTGTTCGGGGTGAAGTTCCGGCCCGGCGCGTTCCGCCCGTTCCTCGGCGCGCCCGTCAGCACGATCACCGACGTGACCCTGCCCGCCGAGCGGCTGTGGGGTGCGGCCGCGAGCGGGCTCGCGACCGAGATGGCCGCGTTGCCGCACGTCGAGCAGCTGATCGCGGCGGCGGAGGGGTTCCTGCGGGCCCGGTGGCCCGCCGAGGACCCGCAGGTCGAGCTGGTCGGGCGGATCGTGGCCGCGTTGCTGCACGACCGGGAGATCGCGCGCGTCGAGGACGTCGCCCAGCGGTTCGGCCTGCGCCTGCGCACGCTGCAGCGGCTGTTCGCGCGCTACGTCGGCGTCAGCCCCAAGTGGGTGCTGCGCCGCTACCGCCTGCACGAAGCGGCGGCGGCGTTGGCGCGGGAGCAGGAGCGGCCGTGGGCGGAGGTCGCGGCGGAGCTGGGCTACTTCGACCAGTCGCACTTCATCCGCGACTTCACCGCCGCGATCGGCCTCACCCCGGTCGCCTACGCACAGGCCTGCCTGCGCAAGCAGGAGCCGGTGCGGGCGTAGCGGTCAGGCCCAGGCGGGCGTGCGGGCGCTCCGGTCGAGCCGGGGACGGGCGGCCCACCAGACGCGGGCGTAGGCGCGCCGCACCCGGTGCGGCCGCGGCGGCGCGGGCCGCTCGGCGGGTGCGTCGAACCCCCAGGCGGCGCGGACGAGGCCTGCGGCGTCAACGGGGTAGTACATGCGAGCTCCTCTCGTCGGTATCGACGTCACCCAGGCTGCGACCTGGTGCGCGCTCCAGGTCAAGCCCGGACAATCGAGTCATGCCGCACCTCATCGCACCCGGCGACGCCGCCCACCGCACCGGGCTCAGCCTGGACACGCTGCGCTACTACGAGCGGGAGGGGATCATCGGCCCGATCCGGCGGGACACGGGCGGTCGGCGTCGCTACACCGAGGACGACGTGGCCTGGATCGGGATCGTCACGTGCCTGCGCGACGCGGGCCTCGGCATCGACGACCTGCGGCGGTTCACCGCGCTGCTGGCCGCCGAGAACGGCCACGCCGACCGGGTGGCCTTCCTCCGTCGCATCCGCGAAGAGCTCCAGGAGCGGTTGCGCAGCACGCGCGCCGCCCTGTCCGTGCTGGACGACAAGATCGACTACTACGGTCGGCACTAGCGCTTGATCGCCGGAAACCCCGCTCAGGGTGATCGCGCGGCGCGCGTCCTAGAGTGCAGCGGCTTGGCACGCCGAGACGGGAGAGCGATGTCGTCCACGCCCGAAGCCGCGAACCGCGGCGCGGTGGCCGCCGGTCATCCGGCCACCGCGGAAGCGGGCGCCGCGGTGCTGCGGGCGGGCGGCAACGCCGTCGACGCCGCGGTCGCCGCCGTGTTGACGTCGTGCGTGGCCGAGCCCCTGCTCACCGGCCTGGCCGCGGGGGGCTACCTGCTGGTCGTGCCGCCCGACGACGACGCGGTGCTGTTGGACTTCTTCGTCGAGGCGCCCGGCCGCGGGCTGGACCCGGCAAACCGGGCGCCGCTGCGGGCCGTCACGATCGACTTCGGCGACGCGACCCAGGTCTTCCACGTCGGCGCCGCCTCGTGCGGCACGTACGGCATGCCCGCGGGGCTGGCGGCGGCCGTCGAGATGTTCGGCCGGGCGCCGCTCGCCGAGCTGACCGCGCCGGCCGCCCGGCTGGCGCGGGCGGGCGTGCGCGTCACCCCGATGCAGGCCTACCTCTACGCGCTGCTCGCGGAGATCAACGCCGCGACGCCCGCGGGGCGCGCCCGCTACCTGCCCGACGGTCGTCCGCCGCGCGAGGGCGACCTTGTGACCGACCCGGAGTTGGCCGACGCGCTCGACCGCTTCGGCGCCGACGGAGCCGCCCCCTTCTACACCGGCGACCTGGCCGCCGCCGTCGTCGACGTGGTGCGCGGGCAGGGCGGCCTCCTCGGCGCTCCCGACCTGGCCGCCTACCGGGTGATCCAGCGGGCGCCGCTGCGGGTGCCCTACCGCGACGTGACCGTCTGCCTCAACCCGCCGCCGAGCGCGGGCGGCACCCTGCTGGGGCGGGCGCTGACCGAGCTCGGCCGGGCGCCCGCACCGCCGGACGCGCAGGCCCTCGTCGCCGCCATGGCCGCGGCCGAGCGGGCGCGCACGCCGGAGTTCCTGGTGGGGCTCACCGATACCGTCGACGCTGTGGACATCGCTCGGGCCAACCGCCTCGGGTCGACCACGCACGTGTCGGTGCTCGACGCCGACGGCTGGGCGTGCGCCGTGACCAGCTCGAACGGCGAGGGATCCGGCGTCGTGGTCCCGGGCACCGGCATCCACCTCAACAACGTGCTCGGCGAGGAGGACCTGTCGCCGTTCGGCTTCCACCAGCAGCGCCCGGGGGTGCGCCTGCCGTCGATGATGGCGCCGACGGCGGTGCTGCGCGACGGCGTCGCCGAGCTGGTGGCGGGCTCGGCCGGGTCGAACCGCATCCGCAGCGCGGTGCTGCAGGTGATCGTCAACGTGCTGGAGCGGGGCATGACGGCGCAGGAGGCCGTCGACGCGCCCCGGCTGCACCTCGACGGCTCCGAGATCTACGCCGAGCCCGGTGTCGACGCGGCCGCGCTCGCCGCGACGGGCCTGCCGGTCACGACCTTCCGCGCACCGAACCTCTTCTTCGGCGGGTGCCAGGCCGTCGCGCGCCACCGCGCCACCGGGGCGCTGCTCGGCGGCGCGGACGCTCGGCGCGGCGGAGCAGTGCGGTACTCGCCACCACCGCCTGCCTGAGCGTTCAGCACAGCCTCGGCGGGTTCGTGCCGACGATGGGCCAGCACGCGAGAGCAGACCACGACCGCCGAGAAGTCGCGCCATGCCTCTTGGTCGACCCGGTCGGAGACAGCGGACGTCGTCCTCTGACAAGCTCGCCTCACAGCTGCGAGTTCGAGGCCCAAGGTGACCGTTGGAGGTATCCGCGCCGTGTCCACTTCAGTCGGGAATCCGCTGGCCGGCCCGGGAAGCGCCGGCAAGCCGAACGGTGTGCAGCTGGGCATCGGGCTTACCTGCCCGTCGCCAGAGCTGGCCCAGATCTGCGCCCACGCAGGCTTTGACGTCGTCCTGATCGACATGGAACACGGGCCGATCTCCATCGAGACGGCCTACCGGATGGTGACCGCCATCTCCGGCAGCCCAGCGGAGGCCTGGGTCAGGGTTGCCCACAATGACGCAACGCTCATCAAGCTGGCGCTCGACATCGGAGTCCGCGAGATCATCGTGCCGATGGTCACGACCGCGGCCGAAGCCGAACGAGCCGTGTCTGCAGCAAAGTACCCACCGGCGGGCATCAGGGGTGGGGACCCTTTCGAACCCAGTACCAGTGGCGGACCAGAATGCTCGACTACGCTGGCCGCGCCAACACCGAGACACGTCTCAGCGTCCTGATCGAACACCCACAAGCCATCGAGAATCTCGACGACATCCTGCCGTCGACGATCTCGGCGGTGCGCTTCTCGCCCCCCTCGACCTCGCCGTCAACATGGGTTTCATGGATGGACCCGGTCACCCTGAGGTCCAGGAAGCCCTCACCGGCGCATGGCAGAAGATCGCCGGCAAAGGATTCCGGCTCGCTAGCTTCGCCGTTACCCCGGAGCAGGGACAAGCTGCGCTCGCCCGTGGCGTCCAGCTGCTCTTCCTCGGCTTCGACACGATGTTCATGCCTGGAGCGATAGACAATTACCTGCGGCTCCTCCATTCTTCCACCTGAGATTATTTGGCCCGCGCATCGGCATTTCGCCGTGTGGAGGCATCCGCCATCTGGACATCCCAGACGCTCGGTACTACGTCGCGCGCCCGCACGAGGTGCACGCCCCGGACCTCGACGACCGGGAGGCACACGTGCGTCATCAGCTCACGGTGATCAGTGAACGGCCCACCTCGCCTCGCCGAAGACGCGCACGACCGGCGTCCGATCCACCGCGCGGATTGGTCGCACATGACGCATTTCCGCAGCTCAGGCCAGCGCGTTACCGATAGTTGACGAACTGCAGCGCGATCCCGAAGTCCTTGCCTTTGAGCAGCGCGATCACCGCCTGCAGGTCGTCCTTCTTCTTCCCCGACACGCGTAGCTGATCGCCCTGGGTCTGGGAGGAGATGCCCTTGAGACCCAGGCCCTTGATGAACTTGTTCAGCTCGCGGGCCTTGGTGTCGGCGATGCCGGCGTTGATCTTGGCGGTGCGCCGGACGCTGCCTTTGGACCCCTGCTCGACCGGCAGGTACTCGAGCGCCTTCAAGGACACACCGCGCTTGACGAGCTTCTCCTCGAGCAC
>DATAOO010000058.1:0-13649 GCA_036265695.1 Pseudonocardia sp.
CGGCAGCCTGCCCGACGGGCTGGAGGTCCTCGCCGTCGACCGCGACGAAGGAGACGACGACGGCTACCGCAGCCACGCTCGGGCGAAGCTCGACGCGCACCTGCCCGACAGCGACGACAAGGCGGCCGACGCCCTGCTCGAGCGCCTTTCCTACCGCCGGGCCGACGTCACGTCGGCGGAGGACCTCCGGGCCGCCCTCGCGGGCGCGGCCGCGCCGATGGGCGTGTACCTGGCGCTGCCGAACGTGCTGTTCCGGCCCACCCTGCAAGCGCTGGCCGATGCGGGCCTGCCCGCGAACAGCACCGTGGTCGTCGAGAAGCCGTTCGGCACCGACCTCGCCGACGCCAAGGCCCTCAACGAGCTGATCGCGCGGTCGTTCGACGAGCACCACGTCTTCCGCATCGACCACTTCCTCGCCAAGCAGACCGTCCTCGACATCCTCGGCCTGCGGTTCGCGAACCGGATCTTCGACCCGGTGTGGAACAGCAACCACGTCGCCCGGGTCGACATCACCTGGTACGAGTCGCTGGGGCTGGAGGGCCGGGCGAGCTACTACGACCGCGCGGGCGCCCTGCGCGACATGATCCAGAACCACCTGCTCCAGATGCTGGCCCTCATCGCCATGGAGCCCCCGCGCACGATGACCGAGCGCGACCTGCGCGACCACAAGGTGGAGGTCCTCCGGGCGACCCAGCCGCCGCCGCCCGAGAAGATGCGCGCGGCGACCCGTCGCGCCCGATACAGCGCGGGCACCGCCGCGGGTCGGCAGCTGCCCGCATACGCGGACGAGGAAGGGGTGGACCCGGACCGGGGCACGGAGACCTACGCGGAGGTCACCTTCCGGATCTCGAACTGGCGCTGGGCGGCCACGCCGTTCCGGCTGCGCACCGGCAAGGCCATCGACAAGGAGCGGCGGGAGATCGCGGTGCACTTCAAGTCCGTGCCCCACGAGCCCTTCGACGACCGCGACCGCCCCAACGTGCTCCGCTTCCAGCTCTCACCCGACGCGATCTCGTTGGGGCTCAACCTGAACGCCGAGGGCGACCCCTTCGACCTCGAGCAGGTCAGCCTCGACGCCGAGTTCCCCACCCAGAACCTGCCGCCCTACAGTCTGCTGCTGAAGGAGATCCTCGAAGGCGACCCGACGCTGGCCATCCGCGGCGACGAAGCCGAGGAACTGTGGCGGATCGTCGAGCCCGTCCTCGCGGCGTGGGCCGACGGCGAGGTGCCGCTCGAGGAGTATCGGGCGGGCTCCGCAGGCCCTTCCGGTCCGCACCCGGGCGGCTGAGCGGTCTCCGGCGTCAGAGGTCGAGGACGACGTCGCTCAGCGGTCGGGCGCAGCACAGCAGCGCCTCCCCGTCGTCGGGATCGGTGAGCGGCGGGGGAGAGTACTCGACCGTGCCCGAGAGCAGGGGCGTGCTGCACGTGTGGCACACACCCGTGCGGCAGGACCAGCGCGTCGGCACGTCGCAGTCCTCGGCCATCTCGAGCAGGCTGGCCCGGCTCTCGTCGAAGGGCACGGTGAGGCCCGCGCGGGCGAAGGTGACCGCGGGCCCGCGGCCGGGGTTGGCCGGGGCGTGCGGAGCGGGTCGGTCCGCGGCCACCACCCCGGGGTTGATCGCCGTCAACGACGTGAACCGCTCGGTGTGGATCCGGCCGACCTGCAGGCCGAGGTCGGTGAGCGCGGCCGTCATCGCGTCCATGAAGGCGGGTGGTCCGCACAGGTAGGCCTGCGCGTCGACGGGCAGGTCGAGCGCGGCGAGCGCGGCGCGGTCCAGGCGTCGAGGGGCGGTGGCGTCGGCGGTGTAGAAGATGTGCCGGTGCGCCGCGGGCAGCGCGGCGAGCAGCCGCTCCGCCTCGTCGGCCAGCACGTGGGTGGCCGGGCCGCGCGTGGTGTGCAGCCACCACACCTCGCGCGGGCTGCGCCGCGCCGCCAACGTCTCCAGCATCGCCAGCACCGGGGTGACGCCGATGCCTGCGGACAGCAGGACGACCGGTCCCTCGCCGTCGTCCAGCACGAACTGGCCGCGCGGTGCCGCGACGTCCAGCTCGTCGCCCACAGCGAGAACGGTGGCGATGTAGGTGCTGGCCAGGCCCTCGGGCTCACGTTTGACGCTGATGCGGTAGCCGTCGGCGGTCGCGGCGGACAGGGAGTAGTTGCGGACCGGTCGCGGGTCGGTGGCGTCGGTGATCCGGATGGTGAGGTACTGGCCGGGCAGCGGCACGGGCAGCGGCTGCGGTGTGCTCGGGCGGAGGTACACCGAGGTGACGAGCTCGGTCTCGTGGACGACGCGCGCGACGCGCAACGGACGGAAGCCGTCCCAGGCGGGCTCGACCGGGGTGGCCCGCTCGACCAGGTCGCGGAACGAGCCCTGCCAGCCGGGGCTCAGCGCGCGCACGCTCAGCAGCCGACGCATCGTCGCGACGTCGGGACCGGGCAGGTAGAGCTGTGCGTCGGTGACGGCCACGCTGACGTGCTCCGGCGCCGCGCCGACCTTGACGATGTCGTCGCCCGCCCGCACGCGCCCTTCCCGCAGAACCCGGAGGTAGAAGCCGGGCCGGTGGTGGGCCACCAGCAACGCGGGCATCCGCGGCTCGGCGAGCCGCAGCCCAACCCGGTAGCAGGTGACGCGGGGTTGGGTGACCTCGAACTCGGCCTCGCCGATGCGGTAGCGGTCGCCGATGCACACCTCGTCGTCGGGCAGCCCGTCCACGGTGAAGTTCTCCCCGAAGTTCCCCCAGCTCAGATCGGTGCGGTGCAGGTGCTGACGCCAGTGCTCGTAGGACCCGGCCTGGTAGACCATCACCGCGCGTTGCTCGCCGCCGTGCCCGGCGAGATCGCCCTGGCCGTCGCCGTCGAGGTTCAGCCTGCGCGCCATGACCGGCCCGTCGACGGGCTCCTTCCAAATGCCGGTGCGCACCGTCTGCCCGTTCCACGTGACGTCGCGCGGCAGGCCGACGTTCACGGACAGGAGCGTGGCCATGCAGTCATGATGCCCGCCGCTCGATCGGCGTCGCACCCGTGGGACACCCGGGTGGCGCGGCCCGTCGAGAGACCAGGGGGTGTGACGGGCGCGATCCGAGGGCGAACGCCGGATCGTTGCCGCAACAGCCCGCACACGATCGGCAGAGGAGGCGATCGGCATGCGCGCCGACATCGTTCCCGGTGGCGTCTTTCCCGACTACACACTCCCGGACCACACCGGGGTCGTGCGCACGCTGAGCGAGCTGCAGGGCCGCGACCCGCTCGTCCTGACGCTGGCCCGCGGCCACTACTGCCCCAAGGAACACCAGCAACACCTGGAGCTCGCGGCGTTCCAGCCGAAGATCGCTGTGGCCTACACGCAGATCGTCACGATCTCCACGGACGAGCACCACGAGCTGCAGGAGTTCCGCGCTTCAGTCGGCGCGGGGTGGCCGTTCCTCTCCGACCCGGGCCGCATCGTCCAGCAGGACCTCGGCATCCAGGAGTACACCGACCCCGACCACAACCCGATGATCCCGCACACGTTCGTGCTCAAGCCGGGGTTGATCATCCACAGCGTCTACAACGGCTACTGGTTCTGGGGCCGCCCGTCGATCGGCGACCTCTGGCACGACCTGCGGACGGCCACGAGCGAGATCCGCCCGGACTGGGACCTGGGCAGGCCGGGGCTGCGCGCCGCCTGGGACGGCGGCGACCTGTCCCGCTTCCACGGCTGGGACCGGCGGTCGGTCAAACCGTGACGGCGCCCCGCTCGACCGTGCGCTCGACCGTGCGCAGCTGGCGACGGCTGCTGATGCCGAGCTTCATGAAGACCTTCCGGAGGTGCCATTCGACCGTGCGCGGGCTGAGGTAGAGCGTGGCGCCGATCTCGGCGTTCGTGAGCCCGTCGACGACGAGCCCGGCGATCTCCGCCTCCTGCGCCGTCAGCGACGTCGACGTCTCGGCCGTCCGCTTGCGCACGGTCTCGCCGGTGGCCAGCAGCTCCCGCCGCGCGCGCTCGGAGAACGCCTCGACGCCCATCGCCGTGAGCGCCTCGTGCGCAGCCCGCAACTGCGCGCGGGCGTCGACCCGGCGGCCTTCACGCCGCAGCCACTCGCCGTAGAGGAGCTGGGCGCGGGCGAGCTCGACCCGCACGAGCGTGCGGCTCAGCCGTTCGATGGCCTCGCGGTGCAGCCCGTCGGCGGTGGCGCCTGCGCACAGCAGCGCGCGTTTGCTCGCCTCGACGCCCAACGCCCAGTCGGTGCCGCTGGCCCCCGTCAGTGCCGAGAGCCGCTCCAACGCCGCGGCCGCCGCCCGATCCCGCCCGCTGCGCGCCGCGGCCTCGACGAGCTCGCCGAGCGCCCACTTGGGCGAGCAGAGCTCGCGCGGGTCCGCCGCGGCCTGGGCCGCCGCCTCGACCGCTTCCTCGTACCGGCCGAGGCCGTTGTACAGCACGGCGCGGGCCCACTGCGCCACGTTCACCCCGATGCCTTCCCGGCGCTGGGCGGCGTCGCCGAGACAGCGTTCGATCAGCGGCTCGGCGCGCTCTTCGCGACCGTGCAGGGCGGCGAGGCCGATCTCGCCGTAGGGGGCCATCGTGCTCCCCGTGAGCTCGGTGACGGCGCGGGACTCGTCGGCGAGGGACGCGGCGGCCGTCAGATCGCCGCAGAAGAGCTGCACCACGCAACGGGTGTTGAGGGCCAACGGGAGGGAGCTGAGGGCGCCGGTCTGCCGGACGACCTCGAGGTGCCTGCGGCTCAGGACGTCCCAGCAGGTGTCGTCCCACAGCGACGCCGCGGTGGCGGCGGCGAGCCAGCTGAAGCGCAGCGCCTCGGCCACGGTCAGCTTCCCGCCTGCGAGCGCCCGCACCGCGCGGCGTGCCCCGGGCGCCGACTGCGGGTACCCGTCGGTGAACAGCACGGCGAGGCCGTCGAGGAGGGCGTCCCCGCGGCGGGGGGACTCGGGCTCCGGCGCCTTGAGCACGGCTTCGGCAACCTGCTGCAGGCCCGGGCCCGACGTCAGGCGTCCGGCGAACAGCGCCGCGCAGAGCGCGTCCACGTAGGTGTCGCGCGCGAGGCCCGCGTCGAGCGGCTCGAGCGTGGCCGCGGCGGCCAGGAGGAGCGGCAGGGCCTCGTCGCCGCGGTTGGTGGCGAACGAGAGCTCCGCGCGTACCAGGTCGACGCGTGCCCGTGCGGCGTCGTCGAGCGGCGCCGCGCGGGTGCCGTCCAGGAGGGCCGCCGCGTCGTCGAACTCGCCCGCGTGGACCTTGAACTGCGCGCTGTCGAGGGCCCGCCGCACCCGCCGCGCCGGGTCCGGGGTCAGCGCGGCGGACTGCTTGAGGAACGCCGCCGCTGCCGCCACGCCGCCGTGCGCGAGCGCGCGCTTGGCCGACTGTTCGAGCTCTGTGGCCACCGTCTCGTCGGGGTGCAGCGCGGCGCAGGCCCGGTGCCAGGCGCGGCGGTCGGGGTCGAGGGCCGGATCGGTGGCGTGCGCGAGCGCCCGGTGGACCTCGCGGCGTTCGGCGGGCGTGGCCGACCGGTAGACGGCCGAGCGGACGATGGGGTGCCGGAACCGGGTGCGGTCGCCCAGCTCGATCAGGCCCGCGGCCTCGGCGGCGGCCGCCGCTTCGGGTCGGATGCCGAGCCGCTCCACGGCGCGCCAGAAAAGTGGGATGTCGCCGACGGGTTCAGCCGCCGCGACGAGCAGCAGCCGCCGGGTGGGCGCGGGCAGCGGCGTCAGCCTGCGGAGGAACGCCTTCTCGAGGCGGTGGACCAACGGGGTGGCGCCCGCCGCGCCGACGCCGCCGAAGGCCAGCTCGGCCGCCGACCGGCCGCGGGGCAGCTCGAGGAGCGCGAGGGGGTTGCCGTGGCTCTCGGCGAGGATCCGCTCGCGGACGGCCGCGTCGAGCGCGGCCGGGATCGACGCGTCGAGGAGCTCCTCGGCGTCGCGGCCGGTCAGGCCGGTCACCGCCAGCTCCGGGAGCCCGGACGGCCGGTCGTCCTCATCGGACGCCCGCGCCGCGAACACCATGGCCACCGGCGCATCCCGCAGGCGCCGGGCGACGAACTCCAGCGTTTGCAACGATGCCCGGTCCAGCCACTGTGCGTCGTCGACGAGGCAGATCAGGGGGCGGTCCGCGGCGACCAGGCCGAGCAGGGTGAGAACGGCCAAACCCACGAGGAACCGGTCGGGCGGGCTCCCCGACCGCAGCCCGAACGCCGTGCCGAGCGCGTCGTGCTGTGGCCCGGGCAGCTGGTCCATCTTCTCCAGGTGGGGGGCGCAGAGCTGGTGCAGGCCCGCGTAGGGGAGCTCGATCTCCGACTCGACCCCGACGGCCCGGCCCACCCGGCAGCCCGCCGCCCGCTCGAAGAGGAACTCGAGCAGCGCGGTCTTGCCGATCCCCGCCTCGCCCCGCAGGACCAGCACCTGGCTCCGTCCCGCTTTCGCGGCCGCGACGAGCCCGCACAACACTTCGCACTCTCGTTGTCGTCCGACCAGATCCGACACATCGGACGCACCATTCCGACCCACGGTCGTCACCGCCTGATACCGGCCACCAAAGCTGGGTCTTTCCGTCATTCCGTGGCTGCCGCCACCGCTTGCCCCTGCGCCGCGGTCAAAGTAGCATCATCGGTACTACTTTCCTAGCGGGAAAGGCGACCGTGAAGCACACCAGGCATGCCGACCTCGCGCTGCGCGTCCTCATGTATCTGAGGGTGGCGCCGGGCAGGCGTGGCTCCACCGCCGACATGGCCGCGGCCCACCGCGTCTCCCACACCCACCTGGACAAGGTCGTCCGGCGGATGAGCGAGGCCGGGTTGGTCACCACCGTGCGCGGCCGTGGGGGCGGCGTCCAACTGACCCGCGACCCGAGGAGCATCACCGTCGGCGACGTCATGCGGTCCATGGAAGACGACTTCGCCGTCGTCGAATGCCTGGGGCCCGTGCGGTACTGCCAGGTCGCGGGGGTCTGCGGCGCCCGCAACATCTTCGCCCGCGCACTGGACGAGTACTTCAACGTGCTCGACGGCGCGACGCTCGAGGACATCGCGATGAACGACCAGGGCCTGCGGGGTGCGTTGGGCCTCACCGGCAGGTCCGGTGGGTAGCCGGCCGCCGGTAGCCGTCTGACCGGGCCGTCAGCTCTACGAGGGAAGGGCACGATGGCGATCGACTTCGCGATGACGCCGCGGCAGCGGAAACTGAAGTACGACGCCCGTGAGTTCGCTCGGGAGGTGCTGCGCCCGGTCGCGGAACGCGCCGACGCGCTCGCCGACCCGCAAGCCGCGTTCGTCGCCATGAAACCGGTGTTCGAAGCGGCGGCCGCGCTGGGCTACACCACGTCGTTCCTGCCCGCGAAGTACGGCGGCGGCGGAGCGAGCATCGTGGACACCCTGATCACGACCGAGGAGCTCGCCGCCGTGGACGGCGGGTTCCCCACCATCGTCCTCGTCAACGGCCTCGCCCTGATGCCGCTCACCTGGTACGGCGACGAGAAGCTGTGCGAGCGGTGGATCGGCCGGGCCGTCGACCCCGCGAACACCGCCTTCCTCGGCGGCTGGGTGGTCAGCGAGCGCGGCGGCACCGCGAACTTCGACCACCCGAGCCCGATGGCGGGCATCCAGCTCGTGGCCCGCCCGGACAAGTCGGGCGACACCCTCGTGCTCAACGGCGAGAAGCACTGGCCGTGCAACGCGGGCGGCTGGGACCTGCGCGGCGCCGACGTCAACGTCTGCATCGTGCGGACGGACCTCGCGAAGGGTGGCCGCGAGGCGTTGAGCGCCGTGCTGGTCGAACGCGACACCCCGGGCGTCGACTACCAGGTGATCGACAAGCTCGGCCACCGCACCTGCCAGAACGTCACGATGACGTTCCGCGACGTGCGGGTGCCCGCGGAGAACCTCATCGCGCCCGGCGACGGCGACCTCGTCATCAACCGCACCTTCACCTGGTCCGGGCCGATCGCGGGCATCGCGGCCGTCGGCGTGGCCCGTGGCGCCTACGAGTTCGCGTTGAAGTGGGCGAAGACGTTCACCGGCGGCGGCATGGGGCCGATCATCAACCACCAGGCCGTCGGCTACCTGCTCGCCGACGTCGCCGCGCGGATCGAAGCGGGCCGGTACATGTGCTGGAAGGCCGCGCACTACCTGGACAGCCACGACGACAGCGGCCACGCGCTCAGCGGGATGAACAAGACGTTCTGCACCGAGCTCATGCAACGGGCGGTCGTCGACTGCATGCGCATCGTCGGCGTCAACGCGCTCGACCGTCGGTTCGGGATCGAGAAGTCCTACCGCGAGTCGATGGTCTTCCCGCTCTACGACGCCGGGAACCTCGGGATGCAGCAACGCCGGGCCTGGGGCGTGATGGGCGACGCCGGGTACACGCCGGACCTCTTCGTCGACTCCGAGCCCCTCGGCTTCACGAAGTCCATGGAGGGCTTCGGGCTCGGCACCGAGAAGCGGTGACAAGCGCCGACAAGCGCTGAGCGGTGTGTGCCCGCGGCCGTGTCCGGGAACAGTAGGGAGTGGACGCTGAAGACGCAGGCGGCCGGTTCTCGGCATCGCGCTCGGTGCTCGTCCGGGGAGCGGTGCTACTGGGCGCGGCCGCTCTGATCCTGGCGGTGATGCTCGGGTTGGGGTGGCTGGTCACTCACGTGGAGCCGAGCACAGGCCCCGACCTCGCGATCGCGGTGTGGCTCGCGCAGCACCGCACGCCGACCCTCGACGTGGCGTCCACCGTCGCGACGGACGTGTGCTCCACGACGAGCGTGTTCGTGCTGGGGTTCCTGGCCGCGGCCGGGTCGGCGGCCCTGCTGCGGCGGTGGTGGCCCGCGGTGCTGCTCGCGATCGCGCTGGTCGGCGAGCTGTGGCTGTTCCTGGCCACCGCGATGATCGTCAAACGGCCGCGGCCGCCGGTCGCGCACGTGGACGCCGCCCTGCCGCCCACGTCGAGCTTCCCGTCCGGGCACACCGGCGCCGCCATCGCCCTGTTCGGCGGGGTTGCCGCCATCGTGCTGTGCACGGTGCGGGCGTGGTGGCGCTGGCTGGTCCTGGCCGTCGCCGCCGTGGTCGTCGTCGCGGTCGCCGCCGCCCGGATGTACCGGGGCGCGCACTACCTGACCGACGCGCTCGGCGCGGTCGTGCTGACGGTGCCGTGGCTACTCGTGACGCTCTGGGCGGTGCACCTGGCCGCGCCGCCCGCCGAGGTCAGGGCGCAACCCCGCGCCCGCTCACGACCCGATAGGCGTACGTCGACGCGATGATGGTGAGCGGGATGGTCACCAAGAGGCCGAGCCCCAACAGGATCGCCCCGAGGATGTTGATCCCGATCAGCGCGAGCGCCAGCAGGAACAGCGTGCCCGCCTGCGAGGAGATCGCGCGGAAGCTGGAGCGGATGCCCTCCACGGCCTGCTCGTCGCGGTCGATCACGAAGTGCAGCGTCCACCAGCTGAGGAAGGCCACGATCACGCCGGGGATCACGAACAGGATGAACCCGATCGCGGTGAGCACCCCCACCAGGATGCTCGCGAGGATCACGTTGCCGACGTTGGCGAAGCGGAAGAACGCACCCAGACCCGGCCTGCGCCCGTCCACCTCGTCGAGGGCGCCGCGCACGAGTGCGGCGTTGATGAGGTAGCCGACGACGGTGGCGAGGATCGATCCGATGATCCAGTTGACCGTCCAGAAGGACTGCGCGAACGTGTCGACGCGCAGCGCGCTGCGGTTCCCGAAGAGGGTGTTCAGCACGCTCTGGATCACCGCGGCGATGACGACGGCGCCGATCCACGTCCACGGGTTGGCCTTGAAGCGGGCCCACCCGTAGCCGACCGCGTCGCCGACGGTGAGCGCGCTGCCGGTCCAGCCGGGGGAAGGAGTGCTCATCGGAACGCCTCCGCGCTTTTGTGACAGAAATCACATTTGTGAATGTTTAGAATAGCAGCATTTCGGTCACAGCGGTGGCCCGTGCCACCGTTGGGTGTGCGGGAACGGGAGCGCGACGCCGCGGGGCGGGCCCGCAACAACCGCCCGCGCGACCAGCACGGGCGCCCCCTCCCACGCGGCGCAGAGGGTGTCGAACGGCTTCCCGACGATCTCGTCCTGGCTCCGGACGCGGCGGTGGCGGAGGCGCAGCGCCTCATCGACGCGGGACTGCCGTTCCCGGCCCACGACGTCCTGGAGGGCGTGTGGAAGAACGGCGACGCCGCGGAGCGCGAGCTGTGGCGGGCGCTGGCCCAGCTCGCGGTCGGCCTCACCCACGCGCAGCGCGGCAACGCCCGGGGCGCGGTCGCGCTGTTGGGGAGGGCCGCGGACGGGCTCGGCCGCTGGGCCGGTCCGGTGCCCGCCGCCGTGGACCTCGACGGCGTGCGCGCGCACGCCGAGCGGCTCGCCCGGCGGATCGAGCGCTCCGGGCTCGGCGGCCTCGACGACGCCGACCTGCGGCCCCGGCTGCGGGGGAGCTGAGCGCTGCTCAGGAGCGCTTGTCGTCGAGCCGTTGCAGCAGGTCGTCGGCCGCCTTCTCGATCTCGTCGTGGTCGTTCTGCGCGGCGCGCTGCTTGGCGTGGATCAGCGCCGCCCGGTTGACCTTCGTGAAGTCGCCGTAGGGGAAGGCGAAGCGCCCCTTCGTCTCCTCCGACGCGTCGGGGTTGACGGCGAGGTGCCACTCGGCGAACTCGTCGAAACCCTCCTTCTCGATCACCTGGTTGGCGTCGTCCGCGGACGGCGCCGCGTCGGACCACTCCGTGGAGTCGTCGTAGGTGCCCGCGTCGATCAGCTTGCGCGCGTGCTTGACAGCGGCCTCGTTCACTCGGTATGTGACCATGGCTGCGGGGTAACCCGTCGAGCCGTTCGGCATGCGACGCCGCCCGGTCTGGAGGCCCCCGCGCACGAGCGGGAGTGGGCCATGACCGAACCGGCGCTGCGAGCGCGGAGTGCCGCGGGCGCCCGCCTGGTGGCGCGCTTCCGGCCGGTGCGGGCCCATCGCGCGTTCTGGACGGCGCTGTGGGTGGCCGCGGCCGCCGGAACCGCGGGTTCACTGGCGTTGTTCGTGGTGCAGCGCAACCTCCCCGTCGATCCGGTGCAGGTCGTGCTGCGGCTCGTGGGTGCCTCGTTCGCCGCGTGCGGGTTGGTCGCCTGGCGGCGGCGGCCCGACAACCGCAGCGGCCTGCTCATGACGCTCGCGGGCTTCGCGGTCTTCCTCGCACCGGTGCTGGGCCTGTTCGACGACCCCCTCGCGCGGACCATGGCGCTGTGGCTGTCCGACCTGTGGCTGCTCTTCTTCGTCCCCCTCGTGCTCACCCTCCTCGCGGGCGGCCGCCTCCGGACGAGGGCCGATCAGGTGATCACCGGCGCCGTCCTCCTCCTCGTCGCCGTCCTCACGCCCCTGCACCTGGCGTTCACCCCGAACCCGTTGGAGGCCAGCCTCTTCCTCGTCGTCCCCGACGCGCGGGTCGCGGGCGTCATCGACGTCCTCAGCAGCATCACGTTCATCGCCGTCCCGGTCGCCACCGCCGCCGTCATCGCCGTTCGGTGGCGGCGGGCGTCGGCGCCCGGGCGCCGGGCCCTGCAGCCCGGCATCGCGGGCGCGCTCTGCCTGCTGGTGTTCGCGGCGTTGCTGGCGCAGGCGCTGGTGACCGGCGAGCTGTCGCGCCCGTTGCTGTGGATCGGCGCCTGCTCGCTGCTGACGGTGCCGCTGGCGTTCTTGGCCGGGTTGCTGCGTTCCCGGCTGGCGCGCGGCGGCCTCGCCGACCTCTTCCGCGGCCTGTCGACGATGCGTCCCGCACACCTGCAGCACGCGCTCGCCGACGCGCTGGGCGACCCCGGCTTCCGCATCGCCTACCCCGCCGACGGCGGGTACGTCGACGGCGACGGCCGGGCGGTCACCGTGCCCGCAGGCGACGCCGGTCGCTCGGTGACCTACGTGGAGCAGGACGGTGAACGGGTCGCGGCCCTGATCTACGACCCGGTGCTCGACGACGATCCCGAGCTGATCGACGTCGTGGCGGGCGCGGCGTCCGTCGCGCTGGAGAACCGCAGGTTGCACGCCGAAGCCGAGGCGCGGCTGGCCGAGGTGCGGGCCTCGCGCAGGCGCGTCATCGCCGCGGCGGACGCCGAGCGCCGCCGCATCGAGCGCAACCTGCACGACGGCGCGCAGCAACGGCTGGTGACGCTCGCCCTGCAGCTCTCGCTGATCCGGCGGCGGATCCGCCAGGACCCCGAGGACGCCGCGCAGCTCGTCACGTCCGCGGGCGACGAGCTCGCCGCCTCGCTGCGGGAGCTGCGCGAGCTCGCCCGGGGGATCCACCCGGCGGCGCTGGACGACGGCGTGGAGAACGCGCTGGAGGCCCTGGCCATGCGGGCTTCTGTGCCGACGTCGGTGTCGTGCAGGCTCGCGGAGCCCGTGCCGGAGCCGGTGGCGTTCGCGACCTACTTCGTCGCGTCCGAGGCGCTGGCCAACACCGCGAAGTACGCGGGTGCGACAGCGGCGACGGTGCGGGTCGTGGCCGAGCACGGCCACACCGTCGTCGAGATCGCCGACGACGGCATCGGCGGCGCCGACGGCCGCCGCGGCTCGGGCCTGCGCGGCCTGGAGGACCGGGTCGACGCGCTAGGCGGAACCCTGCGCGTCACCAGCCCGCCGGGTGGCGGCACGGTCGTCGCCGCGGAGATCCCGCACCGCGGGGCGTGACCACCGACCCCGGACGGCCACGACCAGCACCCAGAGGCCCGCCAGGCTCCACCAGACGAGCGGGCGGCTGCTCGCCGCGAACGCGGGCAACACGAACCGGGCGGCCGTGTCGACGACGGCGTGACCGATGATCACCAGGGGCAGCGGGCCGCGGGGCCGGGTGACTGCCATCATGGCCGACGGGAGGCGACATGAAGATCGGAGCCATCGAGGTCCTCCCGGTGCTCGACGGCGTCGGGAAGGAGCAGGCGGCGCAGGTGCTGACCCGCCCGGGCGTGCCGGACGCCTGGGCCTGCCACGCGGACTCCCTCGACGAGCACGGCACGCTGCACCTCGACCTCGGCGGGTTCCTCGTCCGCACCGGCGAGCGGGTGGTCCTCGTCGACGCCGGGTTAGGCACGATCAACAACGACAAGTACGCCGGTGGCCGGTTCCTCGACTCCCTCGCAGGCCACGGGATCACCCCCGACATGGTCACCGACGTCGTCTTCACCCACCTGCACTTCGACCACGTGGGGTGGGCGACGCAGCGGGGCGAGATCGTCTTCCCCCGCGCGACCTACCGCGCGCACGCCGCCGACTGGGCGCACTTCGTGGACTCCCCGCACGCCGATCCCGGCGCGGTGCGCAAGCTGAGGCCGCTGGTGGACCGGCTGGAGACCTTCGAAACCGACGGCGCCATCGCCCCGGGTCTCAGCGCCCGGCACACCCCGGGCCACACGCCCGGCTCCACCGTCTACGTCGTCGCGGACGACGGGCAGCGGGCCCTCCTGCTCGGCGACGTCGTGCACTCGGTGGTGGAGCTGCACGAGCGCGACTGGGAGGCCGTCTTCGACGTCGACCCGGCCGCGGCGCGCGCCGTGCGCAACGCGATCGCCGACGAGGTCGCCGACTCCACCGACCTCGTCGTCGGCGCCCACTTCCCCGGGCTGCGGTTCGGCCGCGTCGTCACGGTCGCAGGCGAGCGCACCTTCGTCGTCGAGGCGCGCGGATGATC
>DATAOO010000059.1:0-20879 GCA_036265695.1 Pseudonocardia sp.
TGCTCGATGCCCAGCGGGTCGGTGTAGCAGCCGGCTTCGCAGGTCGTGCCCTCGTGGGCGCGCGCCGCGGTCGTGGACGTCACCGAGCCTGCCCTCAGGTCGCCCGCCACGGCGGCCAACCGCGTTCACGTCGGCGCGCGAGCCCCGTCAGCGCGGCGTACCCGAGCACGGCGGCGACGGCGAGCGGGGCGACGGTGATCACCGCGCCTGCCGGGTACAGGTGGTCAGGACGAGCGCGGCCCCGACCACGAGCAGGACGCCCGCGGTGATGTTCCAGACGAGGTCGTAGGGCAGCAGGGCGACGTCGTAGCGGATCTGGTGCAACCCGAGCAGCTTGTGCTGGACCAGGCCGTCGTAAAGCTGGAACGCCCCGGCTCCGACGAGCAGGCCGCCGACGAACCGGCGCACGTGCAGCGCGCGGTCGCGACGCAGCTGCGCGAGCAGGAAGAGCGCACGACCGTGGCGAACAGTGCGTCCGTCCGACGCTGGGCGGCTACCCCGGGAGGCAACAAATGCCGATCGGGATGCATGGGTGGGCGGTTCCTGGGGATCCGCCGGGGAGAGGGCCGCTGCCGGATCCCGTCCGGTGGGAGCTGCCCCATCTTTCCCCAAGAATCGAGGTCGCCGTGTTCCTGCACGTCCAACGCATGATCAACGAGATCGTCCCCGACGAGCCCGACCCCGCCGCCGCCAACGCGCTGCAGGAGGGTCTGGGTGGCCAGTTCGGCGAAATGCGCACGATGATGCAGTATCTGTTCCAGGCCTTCAATTTCCGCGGTGCGACGGGCAAGCCGTACAAGGACCTCCTCTACGGGGTCGGCACCGAGGAGATCGGCCACGTCGAGCTGATCGCCACCACCATCGCCCGCCTCACCGACGGTGCCCCGGAGTACAACGGGTCGGCCAAGAAGCCGGTCGACGAGCCGGGCAAGGGCGGCGCCACACCGCTGTCGACCGCGCTGAGCGCGGGCAACATCCACCACTACCTCGTCGGTGCGCAGGGCGCGCTGCCCGTGGACGCCGCGGGCAACCCGTGGTCGGGCTCCTACGTCTACAACAGCGGCAACCTGGTGCTCGACCTGCTGTACAACCTCATGCTCGAGTCGACGGGCCGCCTGCAGAAGTGCCGCATCTACGAGATGACGGACAACAAGACGGCCCGCGCGACGATCGCCTACCTGATCGTGCGCGACCAGGCCCACGAGAACGCCTACGCGAAGGCGCTGGAGTCGCTCGGGGTGAACTGGGGAGCGGCGCTGCCGATCCCCAAGACCGACGCCGAGCGCTTCCCCGAGGTCAAGAAGCTGCTCGGGCAGGGCCTGCACCTCAAGCAGTACACGTTCAGCGCGGACAACCTCTCCGAGGCGGGCAAGATCTACCGCGGTACCGCCCCGGCCACCACCAACGGTGGGCAGCTGAGCACCGAGCAGATGCCGGAGGGCTTCCCGATGGACATCGGGGTGGAGCGGCCGGAGGAGTTCGCGCCCGGTCTCGACCCGGACCTGCTCAAGCTGGTCCAGGCCACCGCCGAGCTCGAGCTCGCCGAGGCCGACGACCCGATGGCGAGCAGCGGCAAGAAGAAGAAGTCCTGAGCCGCCGCCCGGCCGCCGGGGGCCCACCTCGATGAGGCGGGCCCCCGCAGCTGGGCGTCACCCGTTGCGCGCCAGGAAGAAGCGGACCATCTCGGCGGACGCGTCCGGGCCCATCGGGTCGGTGTAGGAGCCCAGCGGGCTGCCCCCGTACCAGGCGTGCCCGCCACCGTGCACGATCCAGCACTCGGCGAGGACGAACCCGTCGGCGTCGGTGTGGACGGTCCGGCTGGCGGCGTGGCTCGTCCGCCCGTCGTGCTCGGTCGTGGTCGACACGGTGGTGTCGAGCTCCGCGAGGCGCGCGGCCACGAGCTTCTGGGCGTTCACCGGGGCCACGACGGTGTCGGCGTCACCGTGGAACACGATCAGCGGGACCTGGGCGCCCGAGCCGGGCGCGCCCCCCGTGCGCATGGCCGCGAACGCCGATGCGACGTCGTGCGCGGCGCCGTACGCGACGCCGGAGTGCACCCCGACCGCGGCGTACAGCTCCGGATGGGTCGCGGCCATCACCGCGGACATGGCCCCGCCCGCCGAGAGCCCGGCGACGTAGACGCGGTGGGGGTCGATCCGGTGGTCGGCCATCACCTGCCGCGTGATGCCCGCGATGATCGACGGTTCCCCGGATCCCGCCTGCTGGTCGGCCGGGCTGAACCAGTTCCAGTAGCCGCCCGCGTTGGCCGCGGTGGACTGCTCCGGGTAGGCCACGAGGAACGTGTGCTGCTCGGCGAGGTCGTTCATCCGCGTGCCCGCGGCGCAGTCGAGGGCGCTCTGCCTGCCGCCGTGCAGCATCACCACGAGCGGCACCGGCTCACCGCGGTAGCCGGTCGGGACGTAGAGGTCGTACGTGCGGGTGCCTGCCTGCTCAGTGTGGCTCAGGTGGTGGACCTGACCGCCCGGGGCGGCTGCGGCCTGCGCGTGGGCCGCCCCGGATCCGCCACCGGGCGGGTTGCCGAGCAGGCCAGAAACTCCTGCGGCCGCGCTCCGCACCTTGTCGAACAGGTCCTTGACGCGGTGAGCGCGGCCGAACGGGAGCCTCGCCGCGCCCGGGAGGGTGGCGCCCGGGGTGGGCAGCCCGGCGATGAGCCCGCGCTGCAGGAGCGCGGTCGCCTCGTCCAGTCGCCCTTCCCGGACGAGCCGGAGAGCTTCGGACATGCCGGTGGAACGGTTGTCGTCCATGGATGTGCCCCTTCCGGGGATGCGAAACCTCGGCTCGATCCTGGGATCGAGCCGCGGTGGTCGGTGGGTGCCGGATCGGTGGTCAGATCGTGCGGTCGGCCAGGGCGGCCTTGACCGCCCGCGGTGCCCGGAACGCGCCGAGCACCTCGACCGACGCGATCGTCGCCAGCGCCAACTCCGGGCTGACGTCATCTGCGACGGTGGCCAGCCCGAGGACACGCAGCTCGATCTGTTCTCCGGCGTCCCTCAGCCGCTCGAGTTCTCGGCGGCTGAGGTGCTGAGTGCCCAACACGAGCGCCCGGCGTTGGACGGTGTTGCGCACGACGGTCTCGCGGCTGTCGAGCTGACGCCGGATGGCCGTGCGGATGAAGTCGGTGCGGTTGGCGAAGAACCCCTCGTCGACGAGCAGGTCGATCTGGCCGAGATCCACCAGCCCGATGTTGATGGTGATCTTTTCGCTCTTGTCGACCTCGGCCACCGTGCGCCCTCCTCCATCCGCAAGCCAGGCTAGCACCATCCCGTGGGATGGCAAGGCCGGACGCGCGGCTACCGGTGGCACCCGAAATTGCAGCGACTAAGGTCTCACTAAGTCCGTCGAATGTGTCGGCGGAACCGTGCCGGGTAGGAGATGCGTCGTGACCGTCCCCACCGTCCGCGCTCCCGCCCCGATCGTCTCGGGCAGGCGCCCCGCCGCCCAGCACGTGCTCATCTACCTGTTCGTCGCCGTACCGATGCTGGCGCTCGTCGCCGCGGTGCCGCTGGTGTGGGGCTGGGGGATGGGCTGGCACGACCTCGGCCTGCTCGTCGTGTTCTACGTCCTCGCGGTGCTGGGCGTCACCGTCGGCCTGCACCGCCACTTCACCCACCAGTCGTTCAAGGCGCGGCCGTGGTTGCGCGTGGCGATGGCGATCGCCGGGTCCCTCGCCGTGCAGGGCAACGTCCTGAACTGGGTGGCCGACCACCGCCGCCACCACGCCTTCTCCGATCGGGAGGGCGACCCGCATTCACCGTGGCTGCACGGCACCTCTCCGCTGGCGGTGGCGCGCGGGTTCCTGCACGCCCACATGACCTGGTTCTTCGACCGCGACGAGACCAACCAACGCCGCTTCGTCCCGGACCTGCTCGCCGACCGCGCGGTGCGGATCGTCAGCAAGACCTTCGGGATCTGGGTGGCCGTCAGCCTCCTGCTGCCCGCGGTGCTCGGTGGGCTCATCACCTGGTCGTGGGAAGGCGCGGTGAGCGGCTTCTTCTGGGGCGGGCTGGTCCGGTTGGCGATCTCCAACCACGTCACGTGGTCGATCAACTCGATCTGCCACATGATCGGCGAGCGGCCGTTCCGCTCGCGGGACCGCTCCCGCAACTTCTGGCCCCTCGCCGTGTTGTCGATGGGCGAGTCGTGGCACAACCTGCACCACGCCGATCCGACGTGCGCCCGCCACGGGGTGCTTCCCGGGCAGATCGACATCTCGGCCGCCGTCATCCGCGTGTTCGAACGGTGCGGTTGGGCGCATGACGTCCGGTGGCCGACCCCGCGCCGTCTGGAGCGGCTGCGCGCCCGTTGATTCCTTGATTCGGCAAGAACGACGGCGGGCGCAATCCCTCGGTGAATGCGCCCGCCGTCGGTCGATCAGTCGAATTCTCAGCGGTTGCGGGAAACGCCCGTCAAAGCGGCCCACATCTGCTGCTGAGCCTTGACGGTGTTCGCGACTGCGGAGGCGAAGATCCGGGTCGGCCGGAACATCAGGTCGATCGCCGACTCGACACCCGCGACGGCGGGACCGGACAGATCGGAAAGCAGCTGCGGCGTGGTGCCGGGCTTCGCGACCCACCCCTCGCCACCGCGCGGACCCGGAAGACCCTGGGGGCCGGGCTTGCCCTGCGGTCCGGGAGGCCCGGCGGGGCCGGGCTCACCGGCAGGCCCCTGCGCGCCGACCGGTCCGGGCAGACCCTGGGGTCCCGGCGCACCCTGCGGTCCGGGAGGTCCGGCCGGGCCGGGCTCACCGGCAGGACCCTGCGGCCCTGCCGGGCCCTGCGCGCCGAGGGCGCCCTGGGGTCCGCGGTCGCCCACTTCACCCTTGTCGCCCTGCTCGCCCTTCTCACCGCGCAGGCCCTGCGGGCCGTGCAGACCCTGCTCGCCGCGCTCGCCCTTCTCGCCCTTGTCGCCGGGCAGGCCCTTCTCGCCCTGCTCGCCGCGCTCGCCCTTCGCGCCTTGTTCGCCGCGCAGGCCTTGCGGGCCGGGCAGGCCCTGCTCGCCGCGCTCGCCCTTGTCGCCCTTGTCGCCGGGCAGGCCCTTCGCGCCTTGCGGGCCGTGCTCGCCCTTGTCGCCCTTGTCGCCGGGCAGGCCCTTCGCGCCCTGCGGGCCCTGCTCGCCGCGCGCGCCCGGCTGACCGGCGAGACCTTGCTCGCCGCGCTCGCCCTTCGCGCCTTGCTCTCCGCGGGGAGCCTGCTCGGCACGCGAGCCGTTGCCGTTGCCGTTGTCGTCGGTCCGATTGGTGCCACTGCGGCGAGCGGTCGTGGACGGGGAGTTCGATCCCTGTGCCATGGTGCTCCTTCTTTTTTCTTGCATGACTCAGCGACGCACGGTGGCTTTACGCGGCTGATCGTCGGTGAATGCAGCTCTGAATATGAGGCCGGCTGCGGCTCCGACGCTAGCCGGCGGGCGGTCGCGTCGCCATTCATCGAGACCCTCGTCTCAGGTCGGTTTAGCGATCTTGCGGCCGGGGCTCGGAATTCCGTCGACCACCGGTCATGCCCGGTGACCGGGGTACGGCGCGTTTTCTGCCGGGCGGTCGGTGCCGGTGCGTTTGCGCGCAGCCCCTATGAGGTACCGCAAGGCATGTGCCGCAGGCACTGCCGTCCTGGACGGCTGCAACCGAACCTGTGGGAGAAACGATGTCATTGCTCAAGTACGCGATTGCGGCCGCCATCGGCTACTACGTGGGTCAGCCCGGTGGTCGCCGCCAGGTCCAACAGCTCAGCCAGAAGGCCACCGAGCTGGTCCGGAGCCCGAAGGCCGCTGAGCTGAAGGACCGCGGCAGCAAGCTCGTGGGGGAGCGCGCGTCGGCCGCCGTCGACAAGGTCCGGGGGAAGTCCGCGAGCGAGCCTGCGACGAGTGGCGCCACCGCCGTCTCCGGCACGCCGACCACGGGCCCCGCCTCCTTCGCCGCAGGCAGCCCGGGAAGCGCGGGCACCGCGGGCAGTACAGGCACCGCAGGCAGTACAGGCAGCGCGGGCAGCACGGGCAGCCGCGCCGCGTCCGATGATCTGCCGACGGTCCAGGCGGGTGTCCTGCCGCCCGGCCCCGCCCCGCGCGCAGCCGACGAGGCGTGAGCGGGCGACCCTCGCGTTTCGCCGACCCGGCGGGGGGCACCCGTTCAGCATGCTCACGCCGCCACGCGTCCTCGGACTGATCACCGCCGCCTACAGCGTTGCCATCGGCGCTCGGCCCGTGTTGTTGGCTCGGCCGTGCGGGCTCGCCGACGGGCCCGACCAACAGCACGTGTCGCCCGCTGTCCGGACCCTGATCGGTGGGATCGGCGCACGGGACGCCGCCATCGGGACGGCGATGGTCTTCGCCCCACCCGGACCCGCCCTGCGTCTGGTGATCGCGGCGCGGGTCGCCTCGGACCTGGGTGACGCCGTGTTCTTCGGGTCGCGGCTGCCCGACCCGGGTCGGCGGGTGCGCATCGGCCTGTTCGCGGCGGGTTGGGCCGCGCTGTGCGCGCTCAGCGCGCGATGGGCGGGGTGAACGCTCACCCTGCGGGGATGTGGCGGATCACGGCGACGCCCAGCTGAGCCAGCCCGACGACGGCGACGACCACCCACAAGCCCGCGCACAGCGTGGCCCACGGCCATTGCGTGAGCGGCGTGCCGTCCGGCCACACCGCCGTGCCGACGGTTGCCACCGCGGGGAGCACGATGCGGAGGGGCCGCTCGGCCACGGTCACCGTGCCGACGCCGGGCATCCCGGCGGCTTGGGCGCGGCTGCGCAGGTACTCGTGCAGCAACACCAGCGCACCCACGGCGGCGCACAGGGCGGCGGGCGCGCCGAGCACGAGCAGGACGCCGACCAACAGCAGGTCGCCGACGCGGTCGGCCATCGCGTCCACCACCGCACCCAAGGGGCGGGCGCGTCCGGTGTGCAGGGCGACCGCCCCGTCGAGCCCGTCGAGGATCCCCGCGAGCACCACGAGCAACGCCGCGGCCAGGCTCCACCCACCGGCCGCCGCGGCCAGTGCACCCGCGGCGGCGGCGACGCCCGCCGCGGAGAGGACGTCGGGGGGTATCCGCGCGATCGGGGTCGTGCGGGCGAGACCGTGCACGAGCCGCAGCCAGCCGCGCACCAGCGGCGATGGCCGCACACCGCCGTGCAGCTCCGACCACCCGTCCCACTCGTTCCCCACGGCTTCAGCCTGGCAGTCCGGGAGGTTGACCGCCCGCCGATGGGGGACCCTGTGGGGTGTGCCGTTCGATCTGCGGGGGACGTTGCGGGAGGTGGGCCGCTCGTACCCGGGCCGCGACCTGTCGCTGTGGGCCGCCGGGGCCACGTTCTTCGGGATCATCGGCAGCGTCCCGCTCGCCATGCTGTCGCTGCGCCTCGCGGCGGCGCTGGTCGGCCCGGAGGTGATCCTCGCCGATGTGGAGGCGCTGCTCGCGGGCGTGTCGTCCGCGCACGGCACGCCCACGGCGGTGCGCACGCTCACCGGCACCGCCTTGGCGCTGTCCTGGCTCCAGACCGCGGCGCTCCTGCTCCCCGCCGGGCTCTACGGGGAGGGCCTGCGCCGCGCGTTCCTCCAGATGTCGCCGCAGGAGGCGAACGTGCTCACGGGCTGGCGCGGCCGCCTCGGGGTGCTGCCCGCCGCCGCGGTCACCCCGTTCCTGGTCGCGGCCCTGCTGGCGAGCGCGCCGACCGTCGCCCCGCTCTACGCGGCCGGTGGCGACGGGCTGCTGCTGGGCGTCGTCCTCGGGTTCCACGTCCTGTGGGTGCTGGTGTCGGTGACGACGCTCCTGGCGTTCGCGCTGGTCGCGCCGGACCGGGTCGGCTTGCGGGCGCTGCTGGTCGGGGCGTTCGGCACCGGTGCCGTGCTCGCGGGCTTCCTGCTGGGGTTCGTGCTGTTCCTGGCCGTCCCGCTGGACTGGTCGCTGCCCTTCGGCGGCCTGCCGGTCGTCGGCGCGCTCGCGGCGCTGGGCCTGTGGCTCTACCTCCTGCACGTCCTCCTGCTGCTCGGCTACCGTCTCACGCTCGTGCTCGACACGAACGCGACGCGCGCGAACGGCACCGCCACCGCCCCCATCACCAGCCCGCCGACGACCGCGGAACCCGGCAGCCCGAAGAAGACGGCGTGCGCGACGACCGAAGACGCGTAGGCCCACAGGTACAGTGCCGCCGCCGGTCGGGAGACGGGGGCCGTGGGCCCGACGAGCCGGTGCAACACGGCCGTCATGAGGGTGGCGACGACGACCCACCCGGCGTAGTTGCTCAACGGAACGCCCGGCACGAACGGGAGCGCGGGCATCGGGTCGGCCCACACCCAGTGCCCCGCCGCCACCATCTGCGGGTCGAGGAAGAGGTCCCAGGACGCGAGCGCGGCCCCGCCCACCAGCGCGACGGCCACCGGGCGCTGCGCCAGCGCCCGCGCGACGACCAGCGCGGGCCACGCCATCATCATCCAGGCGAGCGGCACGATCACCGGCACGCCCACCAGCTCGGGACCGAGCGTGCCCGTGTAGTGGTAGGGGCCGAACGGCACGCCGGTGTGCAGCCCCAGCCCTTCGACCAAGAGGCCACCGCCGCAGGCCACCGCGAGCAACGCCGCGACGCCCCGGCGGCCGTGCACGCGCGCCGCGTCGGCCAGCGACGCCACCGCGAACACGACCACGGACAGCATCGTGACCGGCGTCCGCGCCGCCGTCGGCACCAGCGGGTAGACGATCTGCACCAGCACCGCCGCGCCCACCAGGAACCACGCCGCACGAGCGGCTGGCGGTCGGGAGCGCAGCAGCACGATAATCGGCTACCCCGCTTCCTCGGCGCGAACCGCCTACGATGGTCGGCAATGACGGCACTGCGAGTCCTGACCGCGGTGGGATCGGCGTTGGCCCTGGTCGGAGCCGTCCACCAACAGGTTAACCTGCGGTCACTGCGAGTGCCCGTCGCCATGCCCCCGCACGTGGCCGAGCCGGTGTCGGTGCTCGTGCCCGCCCGCGACGAGGCGCACCGCATCACGCCGACCGTGCATTCGCTGCTGGCCCAACGCGGCGTACCCGACCTGGAGATCCTCGTCCTGGACGACGGTTCCACCGACGGCACCGCCGACGTGGTGCGCACGGCGGCCGCGGGCGACCCCCGCGTACGGGTCCTGACCGGCCGGCCGCCCGCGCCCGGCCTGCCGGGCAAGCCGCACGCCTGCGCCCAGCTCGCGGCCGCGGCCCGCGGCCGGGTGCTGGTGCTCGTCGACGCCGACGTCGTGCTGGCCCCCGAGGCCGTGGCGGCCTCGGTCGCGGTGCTGCGGGCGGGCGGGTTCGACCTGCTGTGCCCGTGGCCGCGGCAGCTCGCCGACGGCCTCCTGCCGCGGCTGCTGCAGCCGTTGCAGGTGTGGTCGTGGTCGGTCCTGCTCCCGCTGCGCCAGGCCGAGCGCTCCGCACGGCCGTCGCTGGTCGCGGCGAACGGCCAGTTCCTCCTGGTCGACGCGGAGGCGCTCGCCACGGCGGGCGGGTTCGCCGCGGTGGCTGGCGCCGTCCTCGACGACATCGCGCTGGCCAGGGCGGTGCGCCGCAGCGGCGGGCGCACCGGTGTCGCCGACGGCTCGCGCATCGCCGCCTGCCGCATGTACGCCGACGGCCGGGAGCTCGTGGCCGGGTACGAGAAGTCGCTGTGGTCGGCGTTCGGCGCCGTGCCCGGGCGGGTGGGGGTGGCCGCCCTGCTCACGCTGGTCTACCTCGTGCCGCCGCTGGCCGCGCTGCGCGGCTCCCGCGTCGGGCTCGCGGGCTACGCCGCCGCCACGGTGACCCGCGTCGTCGCCGCCCGCCGCGTCCGCTCGCCGGTGTGGCCCGACGCCCTCGCGCACCCGCTGTCCGTCGCCGCGCTGCTGGGGCTGCTGGTCCGGTCCAGCCGCGGTCGACGGCGGCGCACCCTCACCTGGAAGGGCCGGCCGCTGCGGTGAAGGTGGTCGTCGTCGGTGCGGGCGTCGGCGGCCTCGCGGTGGCGGCGCGGCTCGCCGCGCAGGGGCACGCGGTCGAGCTGCACGAGCGCAGCGCGACCCACGGCGGCAAGCTCGGCGAGTTCCGCCGCGACGGCTTCGTCTTCGACACCGGGCCGTCGCTGCTGACGATGCCGCAGGTGTTCGAGGAGCTGTTCGCGGACACGGGCGGCCCGTCCGGGCTGGACGTGGTGCCGGTGGACCCCGCCTGCCGCTACCGCTTCGCCGACGGCACCACGCTCGACCTCCCGCACGACCCGGCCGAGATCCCGGCCGCGCTGGATGCCGCGCTCGGACCGGGAGCCGGCGGGTCCTGGCTGGCCCTGCACACCCGCTCGGCCCGGCTCTGGGACCTCGTGGGCGACGCGGTGCTGCGCAGGCCCCTCGACGGGGCCGCGGACCTCCTGCGGTTCTCGCTCCGGCTGCGCGACCTGCGGCTCATCGCCCCGTGGCGCAGCCTGCGCCGCTTGGGCACCGCCACGTTCGCCGACCCCCGGCTGCGGGCCTGGCTCGACCGCTACGCCACCTACTCCGGCTCCGACCCCCGTCGCACCCCCTCGGTGTTGTCGGTGACGAGCTACGTCGAACAGCGCTTCGGGGCCTGGTACGTCCGCGGCGGGCTGCGGCGGATCGCCGACGCGCTGCTGGAGCGTTGCGCGGCGCTCGGCGTGCGGGTGCACCTGGCGTCCGCGGTCGCGCAGGTCCGGACCGACGATCGCGGGGTCTGCGGCGTCCGGCTCGCCGACGGCACGGACGTCGCGGCGGACGTCGTGGTCTGCAACGCCGACGCGTCGGTGCTCTACGGCGGCCTGCTGCGGCACCGCGCGAGCGCCCGGGTGGCGCGCTCGCTGCGCCGGGCCCAGCCCTCGCTGTCCGGGTTCGCGCTCCTGCTCGCCCTCGACGGGTACGAGCCCGGCCCCGCGCACCGGGTGTTCTTCCCCCGCGACTACGACGCCGAGTTCGACGCCACCTTGGGCCGCGCCCCCGCTCCGGTGGCCGATCCGGCGATCTACGTGCACGCGCCCGACGATCCGGCGCTGCGGCCCGACGACGCGTCGCAGGGCTGGTTCGTGCTGGTCAACGCGGCTCCGCACGACCCGGCGCGCGGCGTCGACTGGGATGCGCCCGGTCTCGCCCAGCGCTACGCCGACCTGGTACTGGAGAAGCTCGCCGAACGCGGCACCGACGTCCGCGACCGGATCCGCTGGCGCGAGGTCCGCACCCCCGCCGACCTGGAGCGGGCTACCGGCGCCCCGGGCGGCGCGATCTACGGCGCGGCCTCGCACGGGCCGCGCGCAGCGCTGCTGCGACCGGCCAACCGCTCACCGGTGCCGGGCCTGTACCTGGTGGGCGGTTCGGCGCACCCCGGCGGCGGGCTGCCCCTGGTGGTGCTCTCCGCGGCGATCGTCGCAGAGATGATCGGCTGGGGCTCCTAGGACGTCGCCGGGCGGAGGAGGTCGTGTTCGCGCACGGCTTCGGTGGCGAGGTCGCGGTAGCCGTACTCGTGGAAGAACACCGTGATGCGGTCGTCGTCCTCGGCCATGACGACGCCGTCGCCGAACTTCGGGTGCACCACCGCGCGGCCCGTGTCGGGGTCGATGTCGCCTGCGGGCGCCTCGACGTCGGTGGCGGTGCCGTCGTCGCAGTTGTCGCAGTGTCCGCAGGCCTGCGGGTGCTGCTCGCCGAAGTAGCCCAGCAGGAGGCGCCGCCTGCAGTCGGTGGTCTCGGCGTAGAGGCGCATCCGCTCCACCCGGGAGACGATCACCTCGCGGCGGCCCTCCGCGTGGTCGACCGCCTCCTTGATGGCGGCGCCTGCGTCGATGTCGGTCCGGTGCAGCAGGCCGTCCTCGTCGGTGACGACGGCGCCCGCCTGCTCGAGCAGGTTCAGCGCGGTCGTGGCGCGGACCCGCGACAAGCCGCTCGCCTCAAGGACGTCGGGCAGGGACCGGGCCCCGTCGCCGACGGCGTCGAGCGCGGCGCGGAGGCTTTCCGGCTTCGGTCGTCGCGCGCTCAGGAAGCGCGCCACGGCGCTGTCGCGGGCGTGGTGGTGCAGCTCGACGACCGCGGGCTCGCCGTCCCGCCCCGCCCGTCCGACCTGCTGGTAGTAGTCGTCGAGCGAGCCCGGCGAGGCGGCGTGGAGCACGAAGCGCACGTCGGGTTGGTCGATGCCCATGCCGAAGGCCGAGGTGGCGACGACGACGGTGGCCGCGCCCGAGCTGAACCGGTCGTGCACCGCCTCGCGACGGGCCCGACCGAGGCCCGCGTGGTAAGCCTCCGCCGCGATCCCGCGGCTGCGCAGTGCCTCGGCGAGGCGGCCGGTCTCGGCGCGCGCGGCGCAGTAGACCAGGCCCCGGCCGTGGTTCTCCGCGGCGAGCGCGGCGGCGCGGTCGACCACCGCGGCGCGCCGCTGGTCCTCGTCGACGTGCAGGACCGCCGCCAGGTGCAGGTTGGGCCGGTCGAACGAGCCGATCACCTCGACCGGGTCGGCCAGGCCCAGCCTGCCGAGCATGTCGGCGCGCACCGGCGGCGCGGCGGTCGCGGTGAGCGCCAGCACCGGCGGCTTGCCCAGCTGCCTGATCACCCCGCCGAGACGCAGGTAGTCGGGCCGGAAGTCGTGGCCCCACTGGGAGACGCAGTGCGCCTCGTCGATCACGAACAGCCCGATCGCCGCGCTCCGGAGCCGTTCGACGACGTCGGCGCGGGCGAGCTGCTCGGGAGCGAGGAACACGTACGCGGCACCGCCTTCGTCCACGACCTCCCACGCCCGCCGGTTCTCCTCGGCCCGCTGCACGGAGTTGATCACAACCGCGTCCGGCGCGTCCTCGCCCTCGGCGCGCTCGGCGATGCCGACGCGCTGGTCGCGCTGCAGCGCCACCAGCGGCGAGACGATCAGCGTCGGCCCCTCCTGCAGCACCGCCGGAACCTGGTAGATCGCGGACTTGCCCGCGCCGGTGGGCAGCACCGCCAGCACGTCCCGGCCTGCCGCGACGGCCTCCATCGCCGTGAGCTGCTCGGGGCGCAGCTCGCGCCACCCGAACGTCTCGGCCGCGACCCGCCGCAGATCCCGCGTTGTTGCGCTCACCGCGACCCTCTACCCCGCGCGGGCCGGAAAACGCACACCGTGTGGTAGCAACTGCGCATGTCCGTCTCGCGCCTCGGCTTGGGGCTCGCCGCGATCGGCAGGCCCGCCTACATCACGGCGGGCCGGTCGGCCGATCTCGGGGAGGGCCGCACGATCGAGGCGATGCGCCTGCTCTGCCTGCAGCTGCTGGACCAGGCGTACGCCGCGGGCGTGCGCTACGTCGACGCGGCGCGCTCGTACGGCCGGGCGGAGGAGTTCCTGGCGGGGTGGCTGCCCGGGCACGCCGACGTCGTCGTCGGGTCCAAGTGGGGCTACCGCTACGTGGCCGACTGGCGCGTCGACGCCGACGTCCACGAGATCAAGGACCACTCGCTCGCGGCCTTCACGCGCCAGCTCGCCGAGACCCGCGCCCTGCTCGGCGACCACCTGGCCGTCTACCACGTGCATTCGGCCACCCTCGACACCGGCGTGCTGGACAACATCGAGCTGCACGCGGCCCTCGCCGCGCTGCGGGACTCGGGGGTCCGGGTCGGCGTGTCGACCTCCGGCCCTGAGCAGGAGGCGGCGATCCGCAAGGCGGTGGGCGTCACCGTCGGCGGCGCCCCGCTCTTCACCTCGATCCAGGCCACGTGGAACGTCCTCGAGACGTCCGCGGGCGGGGCGTTGGCCGACGCGGCCGCCGCGGGGTGCTCGGTGATCGTCAAGGAGGCCGTCGCCAACGGACGCCTGACCGCGGCCGAGGCCGTGGACGACCGGGTGGCCGCGGTGGCCGCCGAGCTGGGGATCGGCGTGGACCAGCTGGCCATCGCCGCGGCCCTGGCCCAGCCGTGGGCGGCGACCGTGCTGTCCGGCGCCGCCACCTCCGAACAGCTGGCGAGCAACCTCGCCGCCGCGGCGGTCGGCCTCCCGCCCGCGGCGCTGGACGAGCTGGCCGACCTCGCCGAACCACCCGCCGAGTACTGGGCGACCCGTTCCCGACGCCCGTGGGCGTGAGCGGCCTGGAGCGCGCGTTCTTCGGCGACGCGACGCGCGCGCAGATCGACGGGTGGGTCACGGAGCAGACCGAGGAGCTGCTCGGCGAGCCGGTCGCGGAGCTGTGGCTGCGGGCCGGGCGCATCGATGCGGTCTACGGGCTGCGGGTCGGCGCCGACCGGGTCGTCATGAAGGTGCACCGACCCCCGGTCGACCTGCCCGCGCTGGGGGCGGCGGTCGAGGTGCTCGGGCACCTGCACGCGACCGGCTACCCCTGCCCGCGCCCGATCGCCGGGCCGGTCCGGCGCGACGGGCAGGTGGTGACCGTCCAGTCGTTCCTCGGCGGGGGCACGCTGCCCGACGCGCAACTGCCCCGGGTCCGGCGGCTGTTCGCGGCGTCGCTGGCCGAGCACGTCGAGATCCTGCGCGGTCTGCCGCCCGATCTGGTCGCCCGGCTCGGGCCGGGGCCTGCGTGGACCCGCTACCACGGCGGCCCCTGGCCGGAGCCCCACGACCCGATCTTCGACTTCTCCCGCACGCCGGAGGGTTGGGAGTGGCTCGACGCGTTCGCCGCGGCCGCGACCGCCGAGCTGGCGCAGAGCAGCGCGGCCACGCCGGTGGTCGCGCACGGCGACTGGTACGTGGGCAACGTGCGGGTCGAGGGCGGCCGCGTCGTCGCGGTGTACGACTGGGACTTCGTGGTGGAGCCCGAGCCGGTCGTCGTCGGGCTCTCGGCCGGTGGCCTGCTGCTGGAGGGGGCGCCGAGCCCGGCGGACGTGGCGGCCTTCGTGGACGACTACGCGCAGGTCAGCCCGGCGGGTCTCGACGAGGCGCAGCGCGGGGTCGCGGCCGCGGCGGCGCGCTGGGTGCTCGCCTTCAACGCGCGGTGCGACCTGGCCATGCTCTCCGGTGAACCCGACCCGACCTCGGCGTTGGGCAGGCTGCTCGACCACCGCGCGGCCTATGGTTGAGCATTCCGTGCGCAGGGCGCGGCGCGTCGCCCTCGTCGTCGTCGGCCTCGTGGTGCTGGCCGCGGCGGGCGGCTACTTCTGGCAGCGCCCGCTGCTGCTCACCGGCACCGGGTACGCCGCCCACAACGCCTGCGCGCTGGCGGCGATCGCCGGGCGCGGCGCTCCGGAGGCCGACCTGCCGCCCAACCCGCTCGTGCCCGTGCTGCGCACCGCGACCGGACCCGAGGGCGCCACGAGCAGCGTCCTCGGCGTGTTGGCGACGCAGACCGCGTGGGCGGGTGACGGCTTCGGCTGCACGCTCGACGACCGACGGCCCGACCTGCCGCAGTCCACCGTCGTGGACGCGACCGGGAACCCCTACACCGACGCTCCGACGGCTGCCGCCGCGCAGGACGTGCTGGACTACGCGTTCGGCACCGACCTCCCGGCGGCGGACCGGGCGGAGCTGGGCACCCGGGCCGTGGTCGTGCTGAAGGACGGACGGCTCGTCGCGGAGCGGTACGCGCCGGGCTTCGGCCCCACGACCCCGCAGCTGGGCTGGTCGATGAGCAAGAGCGTGACCGACCTGCTGGTCGGACGGCTCGTGCAGGAGGGGAAGGTGTCCCTCGACGACGACCACCTGCGCCCGGAGTGGGACGGCGACCGGCGCGCGACGATCACCGTGCGGCAGCTCCTGCAGATGACCAGCGGTCTGGCGTGGGACGAGACCTACGCCCTCAACACGCCGATCACGCGGATGCTCTACCTCGAGCACGACATGGGCGCCTACGTCGCGTCCCAGGGGTTGGCCCACGATCCCGGGACCCACCTGCAGTACTCCTCGGGCAGCACCACGCTGCTGTGCTCGGTGCTGGCCGAGCGCACCGGCCTCGGCGCGAACCTTCCCCGCGACCTGCTCTTCGCGCCACTCGGCCTCAGCAGCGCGGTGCTCGAACCGGACGCGGTGGGCACCCCGGTGTGCAGCTCGTACATGTGGGCCACGCCGCGCGACTGGGCCGCGGTCGGCCAGTTCGCGCTCGACGACGGCGTGTGGAACGGGCAGCGCCTGCTGCCCGGCGGCTGGCTGGCGGCGTCGACGAAGGCGGTCGCGGTGACCAGCCAGGAGTCCGCCCCCTACGCGACGGGGTGGTGGCCCAACCAGGGGCCGGACGGCGCCCTCGTCGAACCCGGGCTGCCTGCCGACGCCTACTTCGCCGAGGGCCACGACGGCCAGTGGACGATCGTGGTGCCGTCCCGCCGCCTGGTCGTGGTCCGGCTCGGCTTCACCCCCACCCGCGCCGACAGCCGCGGGCTGTCGACCGCCGTCGGGATGCTCCACGCGCTGCCCTAGTGGCGATCGCGGGCCCGCGGGCGCACGGTGGAGCCGACGACGACGCATCGGAGGACCCATGACGACCGCGATCCGGGTCGCGAGCCCGGCCGACTTCGACCGCTACGGGCCGTACGGCGTGAAGTCCCGACCCGCCGCGGACGGCGGTTTCCAGCGCGCGCCCTACCCGTTCCGAGGCCGGATCACCGCCGACGGCAGCAGCGGCTTCCCGGCCGAGCCCGGGCGCTACCACCTCTACGTCTCGTGGGCGTGCCCGTGGGCGCACCGCTCGGCGATCGTGCGCGCGCTGGTCGGACTCGAGGACGTCGTCTCGATGTCGGTGGTCGATCCGATCCGCGACGGCCGGGGCTGGGCTTTCCGCGACGGGCCGGGCCACGGCCCCGACCCGGTCAACGGCTTCACCCTGCTCAGGCAGGCCTACGAGGCCACCGAGCCGGGCTACGACGGCCACGTCTCGGTCCCGTTGCTGTGGGACAAGGCGACCGGTCGCATCGTCAGCAACAACTTTCCGGACATCTCGATCGACCTCGGCACCCGGTTCCGGGAGTGGGCGGCCGACCCCGGCGTCGACCTCTACCCGGAGGGGCTGCGGACACAGATCGACGAGCTCAACGAGCGCGTCTACACCGACGTCAACAACGGGGTCTACCGGTGCGGCTTCGCGCCCTCGCAGGAGGCGTACGACCGGGCCGTCGTCGCGCTCTTCGCCCGCCTCGACGAGCTGGAAGCCCGCCTGGCCGATCGCCGCTACCTGTTCGGCGAGCAGATCACCGAGGCCGACGTGCGGCTGTGGGTCACGCTCGTGCGTTTCGACGCGGTGTACGTCACCCACTTCAAGGCGAACCTGCGGCGGTTGGTCGACTACCCGAACCTGTGGGCCTACGCCCGCGACCTCTACCGCGAGCCCGCCTTCGGCGGCACGACGAACTTCGACCACATCAAGCGCCACTACTACATGACGCACCCGCAGCTCAACCCCACGCGCCTCGTGCCCGCGGGCCCGCTGCTCGACTGGGACGCACCGGTCGGACGGCGCTGATCCCGAGAGGCGAAGATGGCGACATGACCGACACCGGCGCGGAGCTGCAGCTGCCGAGCGTCGGGCCGGACCCGGTCTCGCTAGACACGGCGTTGGGGGCGGTGCTCGGCTACGCCCGGGGGCAGCGGCCGCTGCGGTTCCGTTCGCTCGGCGCGTCGCAGGGGCAGTGGGTGACGGTGTCCGCGTTCGGCTGGAGCCGGTTCGACGCCCGTCCCGTCGAGGCGCCGGGCGATGCCGACATCCTGGTCGCCGAGGGGTTGCACGGCAGGCTCGACCGGGCGGGCTGGCACGACGTCCAGGACGCGTTGGCCCGGGTGGCGCCGTCCGTCGAGGCCGCGGTCGACCGCGCGGGCGGGCGGGCGTTCTGGGAGCTGCCCGCCGACGAGGTGTCCGTGCTCGGCGAGCCGGGCACGGTGGGGGCGGCGCTGCGCGCGATCGGCCGCTCCAGCGGGAGCCATCCCGGCCACGTCGCCGCGGCGCTGCACCACCGGCGACCCGCCCTCGTGCCGCACCTCACCGGCACGACGCGCCGCGCGTTGCTGCCCCACCTCGAGGAGGGCGACAGCGGCGTGGAGGCGGTGGTGTGGCGCGAGCTCTCGGCCAACGCGGCCGCCTTCGCCGCGCTGGAGGACGCCGCCGCGGATGCGTTGGACGTGCGGCCGACCCGGCTGCGGCTGCACGACATCCTGCTGTGGCTGAGCACCACGCTGCGGCTGGCGCACGCGCTGCAGCTCGGCCGGGCGACCGAGCGGGTCACCCGCTGAGCGCCGGTTGCAGGTCAGGTGCAACCGCCGTGCAACGGGCGTTCGCTCTACTTCGGTCAGGAAGCAAACCCCTGACCAGGAGGACGAGATGAGCACTGTCGAGAGCCCCGTCGTGGACAACGGCGTCAACGTCGAGGCGCTGTTGGGCGCGCGGCAGGCGTTGGCCGAGGCACCCGAGGCCGCGCAGTTCCGGTGGCGGGCGCGCTGCGAATGGGTCAACGGCACCCACAGCCGGACGACCATCCACGACTTCTCCGGGCTGGGTGCCGAGCACACGCACAAGTCGTCGTCCGTGATCGAGGGCGACCACCCCGAGGTGTTCGCCTCCGAGGACCACGGTCCGACGCCCACCGAGACGGTGCTGGCCGCGCTGGCCGGGTGCCTGACGGCGGGCATCGCGGCGGTCGCGACGAACCGCGGCATCCAGCTGCGCTCGGTGAGCGCCGTGGTCGAGGCCGACCACGACATCCGCGGGATCCTGGGCGCCGACCCCGACGTGCGCAACGGGTTCGACGGGGTCCGGGTGCGCTACGAGATCGACGCCGACGCCTCGCGCGCCGACGTCGAGGCGCTGGTCGCCCAGTCGCAGAAGCGGTCGGCGGTCTTCGACATCCTGACCAACCCCACCGCGGTGACGGTCGAGGTCGCCTGAGATGCACACCTCCGTCGTCGTGATCGGCGGCGGGCAGGCGGGGCTGGCGATGAGCTGGTGGCTCACCCGCGCCGGGGTCGACCACGTCGTGCTCGAGCGCGGAGTGGTCGGCCAGTCGTGGCGGGAGCGCCGCTGGCACTCGCTGCGCCTGCTCACCCCGAACTGGATGAACCGGCTGCCGGGCGCGCCCGACGTCGGCGGCGACCCGGACGGCTACCTCGGGGCCACCGCGGTGGTCGACCTCCTCGACGGCTACGCCCGCTCCTTCGCCGCCCCGGTCCGCCCGCACACGACGGTCCTCGGCGTGCGGCAGACGGTCGCGGGATTCCGGGTGGACACCGACGGCGGCCCGTGGCGGTGCCGGGCCGTCGTCGTGGCGACGGGCACCGAAGCCGAGTCGCGGATCCCCGCGCTCGCCGCCGAGCTCGGCGGCGACCTGCAGCAGGTCGCCGCGCTCGGCTACCGCGAGCCGGACCAGGTCGCGCCGGGCGCGGTGCTGGTCGTGGGCGCCTCGGCGTCGGGCGTGCAGATCGCCGACGAGCTGCGGCGGGCCGGGCGGTCGGTGACCCTCGCGGTCGGCGACCACGTCCGGGTCCCGCGCACCTACCGCGGTCGCGACATCTACCGGTGGATGGACGAGCTGGGCGTCCTCGACGAACGCTACGACGAGGTCGAGGACCTGGCCCGGGCCCGGCGGCTGCCGTCGTTGCAGCTGGTGGGCACGCCGGAGCGGCGTTCGCTGGACCTGGCCACCCTGTCCGCAGCGGGGGTGCAGCTCACCGGGCGGCTCGTCGGGGTCGCCCGCGGCCGCGCGCTGTTCTCGGGCTCGCTGGCGAACTTCCTCAAGGCGGGCGACCTCAAGCAGGCCCGCCTGCTGGACCGCATCGATGCCCACGTCGGGGGAGGGCCGGTGGACCGGCCGGGCCCGACGCCGCTGCCCGCGGCGGTGACCGAGCTGGATCTCGCGCGGTTCTCGGCCGTGGTCTGGGCGACCGGTCACCGGCCCCGCTACCCCTGGCTCGACCCTTGCCTGCTGGATCGCCGGGGCGCGATCCGCCACGAGGGCGGGATCATGGGCAGGCCGGGCATGTACGTGCTGGGGCTACCGTTCACCCGCCGTCGCCGGTCCAACCTGCTCGCGGGGGTCGGGCCGGACGCCGAAGCGCTGTGCGGGCACCTCGTCGAGCACCTCGGTCGGGCGCGGAGCGCGGCATGACGACGACGAAGGGGGCGCACATGGTGCGAGATTGGCGCGGCGTCGACGAGGGGTGGGGTCGGGCCGCCGCCGATTTCGCGACGCTGTCCGAGCCGAGCAACTGCCGCGAGTACGTCGCCGTGCACCACCGCCTGAAGGTCGACGACGGCGACCGGCTGCTCGACGTCGCCTGCGGTTCCGGGCTGGCCGTCGAGCTCGCCGGGCTGCGCGGCGCCCGCTGCGCCGGGATCGACGCCGCCGCCCGGCTCGTCGCCGTCGCTCGGGACCGCAGCCCGGACGCCGACATCCGGGTGGGCGACATGCACGACCTGCCGTGGGACGACGGCGCCTTCGACGTGGTCACGAGCTTCCGCGGCGTGTGGGGCACCACCCCGGACGCGGTGCGCGAGATCCACCGCGTGCTCACCCCCGGGGGCCGCGTCGGCCTCACGGTGTGGGGCCACATCAAGGTCTCGCCCGGCGCGTGGGCGCTCTCGCCGTTCCGGCTGGCCGACGAGCCCACCGTCGCGAACCAGGCGGCGATGGTCGCGCTCGGGAGGCCGGGCGCGGGTGAGCAGCTCTTGGCGGGCCACGGCTTCGTCGACGTGCAGCGCATCGACGTGCCCTTCGCGTGGGAGTTCCCCGATCCGCCTGCCTACGCCCGCGCGCTGGCCTCCACCGGCCCGGCCTATGAGGCGATCCGCACCGTCGGCGAGCGGGGCTTCCACGACGCGGCGGTGCGCGTCGCCGAGGAGCGGGTGCGCGACGGCCTGCCGCTGCGCGCCGTCATCGCGGTGACCGGTTACTTCGCGCGCAAGCCCTAGCCGGGCGTCCGGGAGAGCGTGAGGTGGACGTCGCCGTGGTCGAGCGCACATAGGCGGCCTTGCTGCTGCGCACCAGCTCGACCACC
>DATAOO010000060.1:0-11518 GCA_036265695.1 Pseudonocardia sp.
CGCGCGCTCCTGCGCCGCGCCCCGCACCTCGTGCTGGACGGCATCGCGCTGGCCGCGCACGCCATCGGCGCCCGCGAGGCGGTGCTCGCCCTGCACACCGGCAGCGCGCTCACCGCCGTGCTCGCCAACGCGCTGGCCGAGCGGGTGGGCGACCCGGTCGAGGTCGAGCTGGCCGAGATGCCCGCAGGCTTCGTGGCGAGCGAGAGCACCGCGCTGGTCAACACGCTCAACTCCGGCGACCCGCGCCCCACGGGCGTGCGGACGTCGACCAAGGGGGTGCGCGGCCGCCCGACGCTGGTGTCCAACGTGGAGACGCTGGCGCACCTCGCGCTCATCGCCCGCTTCGGCGACGACTGGTACCGCGCCGCGGGCACCCCGGACTCGCCCGGCACCACGCTCGTCACGGTGAGCGGCGCGGTCAACCGGCCCGGCGTGCACGAGGTCGAGCTGGGCCTGCCGATCTCCGACGTCCTGGAGCTGGCGGGCGGCGAGACCGAGCCGCTGCGCGCCGTGCTCATCGGCGGGCTGGGCGGCAGCTGGCTGCCGTTCGCCGACGCCGTGGAGCTGCCGCTGGCCCACGAGACCTGCGCGGACGTGGGCATCGAGCTGGGCGTGGCCGCGCTGGTGGCCCTGCCCGCGCGGGCGTGCGGCATCGCCGAGACCGCGGCCGTGCTGCGCTACCTCGCCGACGCGGGCGCGGGCCAGTGCGGGCCGTGCCTCTTCGGACTGCCCGCGATCGCCGCCGACTTCGACGCGCTGGCCATGGGCGCGGCCGACCGCGACCTCCTGCCCCGCCTGCACCGCCGCCTCGGCGTGATCCCCGGCCGGGGCGCCTGCTCGCACCCGGACGGCGCTGTGCGCCTCGCCGCCAGCGCGCTGCACACGTTCGCCGACGACGTGGCCGCGCACGCGATGGGCAGGCCGTGCCCGGCGACCGTGCTCGGCCCCTGGACCCCGCTGGAGCACCCCGCATGAGGCTGCAGGTCGACCCGATCAACTGCCACGCCCACGGGGTGTGCGCCGAGCTGCTCCCCGAGCTGATCACGTTGGACGAGTGGGGCTACCCGATCGTCGAGGACGACCAGCTCCCCCCGGAGCTGGCCAAGGAGGCCCGCACGGCCGTCCAGTCGTGCCCGGCGCTGGCGCTGTCGCTCAAGCGCGACTGAGGTCAGGGCAGCACCAGCACGGCCAGGGGCAGGTCCGGCAGCGGGTGCCGCTCGGCCGTGACCTCGGTGACCGCGCCCGTCACGAGGTCGGGGTGGTTGGCCGCCACCACCCGGTTCTCCGCGTTCACCAGCGCGGCTGTGCGGCCCGTGCGGTGCAGCAGCGGCAGCAGCCGCCGCTCCAGCCATTCGACGACGATGTCCGCGCCCACCACCCCGAGGAACTCCCGACGGGCGGACAGCAGCGGGATCGTGAACGTGAGCGTGTACTCGGTGGTGCACAGCGCGTCGACGTAGGGGCCGGTGACGTGCCGGACGCCGGTGTCGCGCGGGATCGCGAACCAGGGCAGCTGGGTGTAGTCGTAGAAGTCGTCGGCCTCGGGGTCGAGCTCGGGCTCCAGCCGCTGCACGCCGTCGGGTGCGCGGTGCCACCACTCCATCCAGTGCCCCGCGCCCGGCAGCACCCCGGGCGCGACGATCAGCCCGGCCCCGACGAGCGGGGTGGCCTGCGTCTCCAGCACCGGGCGCACGACGTCGGCGATCGGCGCGACGCCCTCCGGCCCGGTGGCGGGGAACAGCTGCGCCGCCACCCCGCGCAGCCCCTCCACCGCGGCGAACGTGCTCTCGCACAGCCGCGTCACCCGCTCGGCCAGGAGGGTGATCGGGTCCTCAGCCACGCGCCCCACCCGCCCTCCGGCCGACTTCGCACCCCTTCGGTCGCTTCGCAGCCCGTCGACGGGGTGCGGGGTGCACCCGAAGGGGGCGAAGCGGGGGTGGGGCGCCGGGGGTCACCACGGCGCGTCCTCCTCCTCGCCCAGCAGGCTCAGCTGCAGCACGCTCGCGCGGGCCAGCGCGCCGTACACGTGCGCCGTGGCCTCCGAGCGCGCGGCGCCGGCGTCGCACGCGCACACGGCGTCGAGGATGCCCGACGCCCGCGCCAGCACCTCCGCCCGGGCACCGTCGGTGGTGGCGGCGAGCCACAGCAGCGGGCCGACCTCGCTCTGCAGGTTGATGACCTCGCGGGTCAGCCGGGCCGACTGCGCCGCGGCGGCGACGTGGATGTGGAACCGCGACTCGGCCCGCCGCCGCGCGTCCGCGTCGGGCGCCCGGCGCAGCTCCGCCACGCCCTCGGTGAGCAGCCGCACGTCCTGGGCGCCCGCCCGCTCCGCCGCGAGGTGCGCGCTCGTGCCGAACACGGCGACGTAGTGGTCGGCCAGGTCGCGCAGCTGCGACGGGGCCACCTCGCGCAGCCGTTCGCGCAGCACGTCGGCCGCGCCGCCCCGGACGTCGCGCACGAAGCTGCCACCGGTGCGCCCACGCCGGGTGACGACGAGCTGCTGCCCGCGCAGGATCGTGAGCGCCTCCCGCACCGTCACCGGCGCGACGCCGAACGACTCCGCCAGCTCCGACTCGCTCGGCAGCTGCTCGCCCGGCCGCAGCAGGCCGAGGCGGATGCCCTCGGAGAGGCGGCGGACCACGGCGTCGGCGCGACGGCCGAGGTCGAGCGGGGCGAAAACCGCCGCGCGGCCGCCGGTGTCACGCACGGGTTACACCCTGCCATAGCCCGTTGACGCAATACCTATGGAGCCATATGTTTTCTGCCCGTGGCCCCAGGACGGACGGCACCGGCTCGTGCCACCGATACCGCGCCCACCCGCACCCCGGCGATCTCGCTGCGCGGCGTGCGGAAGGAGTTCGCGGGCGGGGTCGTCGCGGTGGCGGGCCTCGACCTGGACGTCGGGGAAGGCGAGTTCGTCACGCTGCTCGGCCCGTCCGGCTCGGGCAAGACCACGGTGCTGCGGATGATCGCGGGCTTCGAGGCGCCCACCGCGGGCACGGTGCTGCTGCGCGGCGAGGACGTGACGGCCGCGCCGCCGTTCGAGCGCGACGTCCACACCGTGTTCCAGGACTATGCGCTGTTCCCGCACCTGTCGGTACGGGGCAACGTCGAGTACCCGCTGCGCATCGCGGGGGTGGGCAAGGCCGAGCGGCGCGAGCGGGCCCGCGCGGCCCTGGCCACCGTGCGCCTGGAAGCGATGGCCGACCGCGCGCCCACCGCCCTGTCCGGCGGCCAACGCCAGCGGGTGGCGCTGGCCCGCGCGCTGGTGGACCAGCCCGCCGTGCTGCTGCTCGACGAGCCCCTCGGCGCGCTCGACCTGAAGCTGCGCGAGCAGATGCAGATCGAGCTCGCCGGGATCCAGCGCGACTCGGGCATCACGTTCGTGCTCGTCACCCACGACCAGGACGAGGCGCTCACGCTCGCCGACCGCGTGGTCGTGTTCAACGAGGGCCGCGTGGAGCAGGCGGGGCCGCCCACCGAGGTCTACGAGCGGCCCGCGTCGGCGTTCGTGGCGGGCTTCGTGGGCACGT
Organism: Pseudonocardia sp.; assembly: GCA_036265695.1. Lineage (GTDB taxonomy): Bacteria > Actinomycetota > Actinomycetes > Mycobacteriales > Pseudonocardiaceae > Pseudonocardia. The sequence continues at coordinate 3,534 of DATAOO010000060.1, forward strand.
CCAACATCATCGACGGCGTCAGCGTGCGCCCCGAGAAGATCAGCATCGGCGGTGACGGCCCGCGCGGCGTCGAGGGGACGGTCGACGAGCTCGTCTACACCGGCGCCACCACCCGCTGCGTCGTCGCGCTCGACGACGGCACCACGCTCTCCGTGCTGCTCCTCAACGGGGCGGGCGCCACCGCGGTGCCCGCGCGCGGCGAACGGGTGCGCCTCACCTGGCACCCCGAGCACGAGATCCAGCTGAAGGAGGCCCCATGAAGATGCGGACTGTCGCGGTGGTCGGGGCCCTCGGCCTCGCGCTCGCCGCGTGCGGCGGCGGTGGTGGCGGAGCCGCGCCCGGCAGCAGCGGCCAAGGGGCGCCGCCGGGCGGCACCCCGTACGCGGGGCCGGTCGGCCAGGGCGAGGGCAAGCTGTCGGTGCTCGCGTGGCCCGGCTACGCGGAGAACGGCTCGACCGACCCGAAGATCAACTGGGTGGGCCCGTTCGAGCAGCAGACCGGCTGCAAGGTCGCGGTGAAGACGTTCGCGACGTCGGCCGAGGCCGTGCAGCTGTTCGCCACCGGCGAGTACGACGTGATCTCCGCGTCCGGCGACGCGTCGCTGCGGCTGGTCTACGGCGACCGCGTGCAGCCGGTCAACACCGCGCTGGTGCCGAACTACGCCGACATCTTCGGCGACCTCAAGGACAAGCCCTGGAACTCGGTCAACGGGGTCTCCTACGGCATCCCGCACGGCCGCGGCGCCAACCTGCTGCTCTACAACAAGGCCGCCAACCCGACGCCGCCCACGTCGTGGTCGGGTATGTGGGACGCGAACTCGACGGCCAAGGGCAAGATCAGCCCGTACGACGACGCGATCTACATCGCCGACGCCGCGGTCTACCTGATGGCCACCCAGCCTGACCTGGGCATCAAGAACCCCTACGCGCTCGACCAGAAGCAGTTCGACGCGGCCACGGCGCTGCTCAAGCAGCAGAAGCCGCTCGTGGCCGAGTACTGGGGCGACTACGTGAAGCAGGGCCAGGGCCTCGCCTCCGGCTCGATCACGCAGGGCCAGGGCTGGCAGCTCACGGCCAACCTCGCCAACGCCGACGGCGACAAGGTGGGCACGACCAAGCCCAAGGAGGGCGCCACCGGGTGGTCGGACACCTGGATGGTCAAGAAGGACACCGCGAACGTCAACTGCTCGTACCAGTGGCTGAACTACATCGTGTCGCCGCAGGTCAACGCGCAGATCGCGGAGTACTTCGGCGAGGCGCCCGCGAACCAGAAGTCGTGCACCCTCACCGAGAACAAGGACCACTGCACGCAGTTCCACGCCGAGGAGACCGGCTTCTGGAACGACGTCTACTACTGGACCACGCCCACGGCGAACTGCCTCGACGGACGCACCGACACGAAGTGCATCGCATACGACGACTGGGTGAAGGCCTGGAGCCAGCTGCGCAGCAGCTGACCTCCTCTCGATCGCGGCCGGGCCCGGGCTGATCCCCTCCGCCCGGGCCCGGCCGCACCTTCTCGGAGGACACCATGGCGAGCGTGCAGGCGATGCTGCACCGGCGGCCCGCGCTGCGGCTGGCGGGCCTGCTCACGCCCGCGCTGCTGTGGCTCGGCCTGTTCTACCTCCTCCCGCTGGGGTTCCTCCTGGCCACGGCGTTCTTCGCGACCGACAGCTTCACCGGCCGCGTGCTCTACACGTTCACCACCGAGAACGTCGTCGAGGTGCTCACCAACCCCGCCTACCTGCTCACGGCGGTGCGCACGGTGGGCGTCGCGGTCGGCGTCACGGCGCTGTGCGTGGTGCTGGCGGTGCCGCTCGCCGCGTACATGGCGCTGGTAGCCGGGCCGCGCGCGCGGCCGGTGCTCGTCGCGCTCGTCGTCACGCCGCTGTGGGCGTCGTACCTGGTCAAGGGGTACGCCTGGCGGGTGCTGCTGGCGCCGGAGGGCCCGTTGGGTGGGCTCTCGCCGGGCTACGGCTGGGTCGCGGTGGTGCTGACGCTCACCTACCTGTGGCTGCCGTACATGATCCTGCCGATCTACGCGGGCATCGACGGCATGCGCGGCTCGTACGTCGACGCCGCCGCCGACCTCGGCGCCCGGCCGTGGACGGCGTTCCGCACGGTGATGGTGCCGCTGCTGGGCCCGGCGGTGGCGGCGGGCTCGGTGTTCACGTTCTCGCTCTCGCTCGGCGACTACATCACCGTGCAGCTCGTCGGCGGCACCAACCAGATGCTGGGCAACATCGTGTACGCCAACTTCTCCACCGACCTGCCGTTCTCCGCTGCCGTCGCGCTCCTGCCGTTGCTGGTGATGGCGGCCTACCTGCTCACGATCCGCCGCACCGGCGCACTGGAGCGGCTGTGATCCTCTCGACGGGTGCGCGCTGGCTGCTGCGGCTCGCCGCCGCGGCCGTGCTCACGTTCATCTACGCGCCGCTCGTGCTGGTAGCACTCAACGCGTTCTCCACCAGCGTGACGTTCGCCTGGCCGCCGCCGGGCTACACGCTGCGCTGGTGGCAGGCCGCGGCGTCCAACGAGGGCGTGCGCACCGCCCTCCTCACGTCGGTCGAGGTCGCGCTCGCGGCCGCGCTCATCGCCGTCGTGCTGGGCACGCTCGCCTCGATGGCCTTGGTGCGCTACGACTTCTTCGGCCGCGACGCCGTCTCCCTGCTGGTGCTGCTGCCGATCGCGCTGCCCGGCATCGTCACCGGCATCGCGCTGAACACCCTGTTCACCCAGGCGCTGGGCGGCCTGACGTTCTTCACGCTGGTCGTCGGGCACGCCACGTTCTGCATCGTCATCGTGGTCAACAACGCCTCGGCCCGGCTGCGGCGGATGTCTTCGTCGGCCGAGGAGGCGTCGCTCGACCTCGGCGCCACACCGTGGACGACGTGGTGGCGGGTCACGCTCCCGGCCCTGCGCGGCGCGTTGTTCGGCGGCGGGCTGCTGGCCTTCGCGCTGTCGTTCGACGAGATCATCGTGACGACGTTCACCGCGGGCCCCGGCCTGCAGACGCTCCCCTTGTGGATCTTCCAGAACCTGTTCCGCCCGAACCAGGCGCCGGTCGTCAACGTGGCGGCGGTCGTGCTGGTCGTCATCTCCGTGCTACCGGTGTACCTGGCCAACCGGCTCTCCGGCGGCTCTGCCGGAGCCACAACGAAATAGGGGTGTCATGCGCACGTTCCACAACATCGTCGACGGCAAGCCGGTGCAGGCGTCCGACGGGCGCACGCTCGACATCCACGACCCCAAGACCGGCGAGGTGTACGCCACCTCGCCGTTGTCCGGGCCCGCCGACGTCGACGCGGCCTACCAGAGCGCGCAGCGGGCGTTCCGGAACGGCTGGGGCGAGACCACGCCGTCGGACCGGATGAACGGGCTGCTCGCGCTGGCCGCCGCCGTCGAGGAGCACGGGCCGGAGCTCGTGGAGCTGGAGACCCAGAACACCGGCAAGCCGGTGGGGCTCACGCTCTCGGAGGAGATCGGCCCGATGGTCGACCAGCTGCGCTTCTTCGCGGGCGCGGCGCGGCACCTGGAGGGCCGGGCGACCGCGGAGTACATGGAGGGCCACAGCTCCTCGATCCGCCGCGAGCCGCTCGGCGTGATCGGCTCGGTGGCGCCGTGGAACTACCCGATGATGATGGCGGTCTGGAAGATCGGGCCCGCACTGGCGGCCGGGAACACGTTGGTGCTCAAGCCGTCGGACACCACGCCCGCGTCGACGGTGCGGCTGGGTGAGCTCGCCGCCGAGGTCTTGCCGCCCGGGGTGCTCAACGTGGTGTGCGGCGACCGGTCCACCGGCGCGGCGATGACCGACCACGACATCCCGGCCATGGTCGCGATCACCGGCAGCGTCGCGGCGGGCAAGGCGGTGGCCGCCGCGGCCGCCCCGCGCGTGAAGCGGGTGCACCTGGAGCTGGGCGGCAACGCGCCGGTCGTCGTGTTCGAGGACGCCGACGTCGCCGCGGCCGCCGCGGACATCGCCGTCGCCGGGTTCTTCAACGCGGGCCAGGACTGCACGGCCGCCACGCGGGTGATCGCGCACGAGTCGATCGCGGTGGAGCTGGCCGACGCGCTGGCTGCCGAGGCCGCGGCCGTCCGCTTCTCGCGCGACGAGACGGAGGGCTCGGAGGACTTCTTCATCCCGCCGCTCAACAACGCCGACCAGATGGCGAAGGTGTCCGGGCTGGTGTCGCGGGTGCCGTCGTCGGCGCGGGTGCTGTGCGGCGGGTCGCCCGCCGACGGGGCCGGCTGGTTCTACCCGCCCACCGTGGTCGCGGGCGTCGCGCACGAGGACGAGATCGTCCAGACGGAGATCTTCGGGCCGGTGATCACCGTGCAGTCGTTCGGGTCGGAGGCGGAGGCCATCGCGGCGGCCAACGGCACGTCCTACGGGCTGGCGTCCAGCGTGTGGACGAGCGACCACTCCCGCGCGGTGCGGCTGTCGAAGGCGCTGGACTTCGGCTGCGTGTGGGTGAACTGCCACATCCCGCTCGTCGCCGAGATGCCGCACGGCGGGTTCAAGGAGAGCGGCTACGGAAAGGACCTCTCGGGCTATTCGCTGGAGGACTACACGCGCGTCAAGCACGTGATGTCGAAGTACGCCTGAGCAGGGGTAACGCTCCCAACATCGGCGACGAGCACCTCGTCGGCAACACTGCCGAGGAGGTCACCATGACGGACGTCGGAGAGTTCTTCACGCGGTTCGGCGAGACGTGGGTCACCGGGAAGGTGGATGTGGTCGACGAGCTGATGCCCGCCGATGTCGCCTACCACCTGCCGCCGTTCCCGGACATGGACCGCGAGGCGCTCAAGGGCTTCATCGTGGCCTTCCACCAGGGGTTCCCCGACTTCACCTTGAACGTCGAGGAGCACATCGTCGATGGTGACTCCAGCGCCCACCGCTGGAGTTGCCGCGGCACCTTCTCCGGCGAGACGCCGCTGCTGCCGGTGCCGCCGACGGGCAACGCGACACAGGCCTCCGGCACCCATATCGCGCACTGGCGCGACGGGCGTCCGGTGGAGATCTGGCACAACGGCGACTGGCTCGGCTGGCTGCAGGGCGCGGGGGTGCTGCCCGCGCTCGGCTGAGCTACAGGCCGCCGGTCGACAGGAGCCGGTTCGGGGTGTCGTCGGGGTCGTCGCTGATGACCCCGGCGGTGGCGTGGCCGAGGATCCACTGCTTCACGGTCGCGCTCGACGCCCCGGTGTCGGTCTGCTTGTAGAGCGCCGCCACCCCGGCCACGTGCGGGGCCGCCATCGACGTACCGGAGTACGACGCGTAGCCGCCGCCGGGCACCGGCGCGACGATGCGCGTCCCCGGCGCGTAGACGCCCACGCACGGCCCGGTGGACGAGGACGGCGCGCGCTCGTCGTCGATCGTCGAGTTGGCCGCGGCCAGCACGCCGGGCACGGAGCGGGGCACGGCGCGGCAGTCGTCGCCGCCGGTGTTGCCCGCCGAGGCCGCGACGAACACGCCGTCGGCCACCAGCTTGGCGACCGCCGCGGTCAGGGCGTCGGACGGGCCGTAGCTCCACGACATCACCGCGACCGACGGGCCGCTGTGGTGGCCCGCGACCCAGTCGATGCCCGCCAGGAGGCTGGAGAGCGTGCCCGCGCCGGAGCAATCCAGCACCTTCACCGACACGACGGACGCCTCCTTGGCCACCCCGTGGCCCGCGGAGGCGGCGATGCCGGCGACGACCGTGCCGTGGCCGTCGCAGTCGCCGGTCGTCGAGTCCACGAAGTTGGCGGGCTGCTTGGCGCGGCCGCCGAAGTCGGGGTGGCGGACGTCGACGCCGGTGTCGAGCACGAACACGGTCACCCCGCGGCCGGTCGCGCGGGTCGTGTAGTGCCCGTCCAGCGGCAGGCTGCGCTGGTCGATGCGGTCGAGCCCCCAGTTGGGCGGGTTGTCCTGCGTACCTTCCGCGATGGCCGTCGGGTCCACCGCCACGGCCCCGTCCGGCTCGACGCCCAGCACGCCCGGGTAGGCCCGCACCCGGCGCAGCTGGTCGGCCGTGAGCGGGGCGGCGAAGCCGACGAACGCGCTCGCGTAGGTCTGCACGGGCCGGGCGCCGATGTCGCCCGCCAGGCTCGCCGCGGCCGCGGGTGACGCGGCGCGCACGATGTAACCCTGTGTGACGTCTGGGTCGTCGGCCCACGCCGGGGACGCCCCGAGCAGGAGGATCAGGACCACCGCCGGGGCGACCCGACGTAGGGAGCGGAACACGGGGAGCGACGGTAGCCACCGCGGCCCCCGGCAACCAGACACACGATCGGGCCGGGTGAAGGCCCTTTACGACCCGCCGGTGCCGTGGATCGCGACCTCCGCGGCCTTCACCACGAACCACAGGTTCGCGCCGGGCTCCACCATGAGCTCGGCCATGGCGGCGGCGGTGACGTCGGCGGCGAGCCCGTCCACCCACAGGGGGCCACCCGGCCGGGCGACGGCCCGCAGCCGCACGAGGTCGCCCACCGGTTCCAGCGCGGCCAGCCGCACCGGGAGCACGTTGCGGGGGCTGCCCGACGGTGGCTCGGCGTACACGGCGACGGCGGAGGGCGGGAACACCGCCACGCCGGTCTCGCCGTCGGTCACCCCTTCCAGGCGGCCCGCGACGGTCGTCCCGTCGGCGGTGCGGAGGCCACCGCCCGCCACGACGCCGGGCACGAGGTCGAGGCCCGCGATCCGCGCGGTGAACGCGCTGCGCGGGCGGGCCAGCACGTCGCGAGCGGGACCCGTTTCGACGACCCGGCCCTCGGTGAGCACCACCACCCGGTCGGCCAGCACCAGCGCGTCGAGCGCGGAGTGGGTGACGAGCAGGGCGGTCTGCTTGCGGTCGCGCACGATCCGGCGCAGCAGCGAGCGCAGGGTGGGCGCGGCGTCGACGTCGAGCGCGGCGAGCGGCTCGTCCAGGAGCAGGAGATCGGGGTCGGGGGCGAGCGCGCGGGCCAGCGCCACCCGCTGCTGCTGGCCGCCCGACATCTGGGCGGGCCGCCGGGCTTCCAGCGCGGCGGCGTCCACGGCGGCGAGCAGCTCCCGGGCCCGCTCCTCGGCGTCCCGTTTGGGCACGCCGTGGGCCCGCGGCCCGAACGCGACGTTGGCCAGCGCCGTCATGTGCGGGAAGAGCAGCGCCTGCTGGGCGAGCAGGCCCACGCCGCGGCGGTGCGGGGGCGCGGTGGTGACGTCGGCGTCGCCCAGCCGCACGTGCCCCTGGGACGGGCGCAGCAGCCCCGCGAGCACGCCGAGCAATGTGGACTTCCCCGCCCCGTTGGGGCCCAGCACGGCGATCACCTCGCCGGGGGTGGCGGTGATCGTGACGTCGAGCGTGAAGTCGGGGCGCCGGACGACGACGTGCGCGTCGAGCCCGGTCACGACAGGCCCGCCGAGCCGCGCGGCCGCGTCACGGCGATCACCACGACCGCCACGACGACGAGCACCAACGACAGCGCGACCGCGGCGTCCACGTCCGTCTCGCGCTCGAGGTACACCAGGAGCGGCAGGGTGCGGGTGGTGCCCTGCAGGCTGCCCGCGAACGCCGTGGTCGCCCCGAACTCGCCGAGGCAGCGCGCGAACGCGAGCACGGTGCCCGACGCCAGCCCGGGCAGCACCAGCGGCACGGTGACCCGCCGGAAGGCCAGGAGGGGCGAGGCGCCGAGGGTCGCGGCGACGGCCTCATAGCGCTGCCCGGCCGTGCGCAGCGCCCCCTCCAGGCTCACCACGAGGAACGGCAGCGCCACGAACGTCTGGGCGAGCACCACCGCGGCCGTGGTGAACGGCACGGTGATCCCGAACCAGAGGTCGAGCGCCTTGCCCACGAACCCGCTGCGGCCCAACAGGTACAACAACGCGAGCCCGCCCACCACCGGCGGCAGCACGAGCGGCAGCAGCACCACCGAGCGCAGGATCGGCAGGCCGGGCGGGTTGCCTCGGGCCAGCACCGCGGCCAGCGGCCCGCCCAGCACGATGCACAGCGCGGTCGAGATCGC
>DATAOO010000061.1:0-18633 GCA_036265695.1 Pseudonocardia sp.
CAACCCGCCGTCGGCGCGCGGCACGGTCGGGGCGGTGGCGGGCCCGAGCCTCGCCGACCCGGCGAAGACCCTCGCGCTGACCGACTACCCGGGCGAGGTCGTCGTGCTGAACGTGTGGGGCTCGTGGTGCGGGCCGTGCCGCACCGAGGCGCCGGACCTGCAGTTCGTGGCCACGCAGTCGAAGGTGGCCGTGCTCGGGATCAACGTCCGCGACGACGCGCAGGCCGCCCGCGACTTCACGCACTCCGCGGGCATCTCCTACGACTCGATCTCCGACTACCCGGGCCGCAGCCTCGCGGGGCTCGGCGGGGTGCCGCGCAACGTCGTGCCGCTCACCGTGGTGCTGGACAAGCAGCACCGCGTCGCGTTCGTGTCGCTGATCCCCGTGCAGGTGGCCAAGCTCGTGCCCCTCGTACAGCGGCTGGCGATGGAGTAGGGCGGCGGCACTACAGCGTGTAGAACACGGCGTACGCTGCTCGGTGATGGACGCCACCACCGCGCTCGCGACGTCGGGGCCGCTGCTGCTCGCGGCGCTCGTGGCGGTGGCGGCGGGCGCGGTCAGCTTCGCCTCGCCGTGCGTCGTGCCGCTGGTGCCGGGTTACCTCGCCTACCTCGCGGGTCTGGTCGGGGTCGAGGCGCCGCTCGAGTCGGGGCGCCACCGGTGGCGGGTGGCCGGGGCGGCGGCGCTGTTCGTCGCCGGGTTCACGGTCGTGTTCGGCGCGATCCTCGTCGGGGTCGTGTGGCTGGCCGACGCGCTGGTGGACAACCAGGCCGTGCTGCAACGCGTCGGCGGCGTCGTGATGATCGCGATGGGGCTGGCGTTCGTCGGGCTCATCCCGGTGCTCCAGCAGGAGCGGCGGCTGCACTGGCTGCCCCGGGCGGGGGTGTGGGGCGCTCCGCTCCTCGGCGCGGTGTTCGGCCTGGGCTGGGTGCCGTGCATCGGGCCGACGCTCGCGGGCGTGGTCGCCGTCGCGGCGGGCACGGGCGGCGGGTCGCTGCGCGGCGTCGTGCTCACGCTGGCCTACTGCGCGGGCCTCGGGGTGCCGTTCGTCCTCATCGCGGTCTTCGCCACGCGGGCGGTGCGCGGGCTGGGCTGGCTGCGCCGCCACACCCGGGCCATCCAGATCGGCGGCGGCGCGCTGCTGGTCGCGGTCGGGCTGCTCCTGCTCACCGGCCTGTGGGACGGGTGGCTCGCCGAGCTGCAGACGTCGGTCGGCGCGTTCGTGCCGGTGATCTGACGTGGTCGCCACCGAGACGCGACCGCCGGAGGCCCCGGCCCGGGCGGGCTGGAGCCTGCTGCGCAACGGCTGGCGCGCGCTCACGTCGATGCGCATCGCGCTGGTGCTGCTCTTCCTGCTCGCCCTCGGGGCGCTGCCCGGCGCGCTGCTGCCGCAGCGTTCGCTGAACCAAGGCCTGGTCGACCAGTACTTCACCGACCACCCCACGCTCGCCCCGCTGCTCGACCGCATCGGTTTCTTCGACGTCTTCGCCGCCCCCTGGTTCGCCGCCGTCTACCTGCTGTTGATGATCTCGCTGGTCGGCTGCGTGCTGCCGCGCGCGCTCGAACACGCGAAGGCGCTGCGGGCCGCGCCGGTGGCGGTGCCGCGCAACCTCGCGCGGCTGCCGCACCACGCCGTCGCCACGCTCGACGTCACTTCGGACGAGGCCACGGCCGCCGTCCGCGCCCGGCTCAAGGGCTGGCGGGTCGCCGAGTCACCCGACGGGATCTCCGCCGAGAAGGGGTACCTGCGCGAGGCGGGCAACCTCGTGTTCCACCTCGCGCTCATCGGGCTGCTGGTGGGCTTCGCGGGCGGCAAGCTCTACGGCTACGAGGGGCAGGTCATCGTCCAGTCCGACGGCGGCCAGTTCTGCAACACCGGCATCCTCGGCTACGACTCCTTCCGCGCGGGCCTGCGCGTCGACGGCACCCGGCTCGACCCGTTCTGCGTCAAGGTCGACGACTTCACCGCCACCTACCTCCCGGACGGCCAGGCGTCGGCCTTCGCGGCGTCGGTCGGCTACCAGTCGGCCGACGACCTCGCGGCGGGCGTGACCACCTGGCGGCCGTTCCCGCTCGCGGTCAACCACCCGCTGCGGCTCGACGGCGAGCGCGTCTACCTGCAGGGCCACGGCTACACGCCGCGGTTCACCGTGACGTTCCCGGACGGGCAGCAGCGCACCGGCGCCATCCAGTGGAGCCCGGTCGACGTCACCACGATGCTGTCGGAGGGCGCTACGAAGTTCCAGCGCCCGGGCGTCGCCGACCGGAAGGTGTCCGGTCTGGCCATCACCGGGCTGCTCGCGCCGACCACGTCCGGCGGCGACGTCGTCACCTCGGTGTTCCCGGCGCCCGACGACCCGCAGGTCGCCGTCGACGTGCTGCGCGGCGACCTCGGCCTCGACGACGGGCGCGGCCAGTCCATCTTCACCGTCGACCAGACCAAGGTCGACTCCGGAGCGCTGGTGAAGGTGGCGCGGGCCAACCTCCTGCCCGGCGAGAGCCTCCGCCTCGACGACGGCACCGTGGTGCGCTTCGACGGCGTCGGCCAGTGGGTCAACCTGCAGGTCAGCCACGACCCCGCCGAGCTCGTCACCCTGGTCTTCGCGATCGCGCTGCTCGGCGGGCTGCTGTGCTCGCTCGCCGTGCGACGGCGACGGTTCTGGGCCAAGATCACCCCCGCCGGTGAGGGCCGCGCGCTCGTCGAGATCGGCGGGCTCGCCCGCACCGACCGAGCGGGGTACGGCGAGGAGTTCGACCGCCTCCGGGCGGACCTGCTGACACGTTCGTCGACACGTAAGGACAGCTGATGCTCGTGCAGCTCGCGCTCTACAGCGACCGCTTCTACATGGCCGCGGTCGGCGTCTACGTCTTCGCGATGGTGCTGCACGGCTGGGAGTTCGCGCGCGCCCGCACCGCGGCACCTGAGCCCGCGGCGATGCTCGCCGGTCGTGACGGGTCGGCCCCGGCGGAGCTCGGCGCTGCGGGGGTGGGCGCCACTGCCGTCGGCCTCCGCGGCGACGCCGACGCGGGCCACCCGGCCGCGGCGTCCGCCGCCGACGGCCCGCCGCCGCCCGACCGGGGCGCCGCGCGCTCGCCCGCCGAGCGGATGGGCCGGATGGGCGTCTCGCTCGTCGTCCTCGGGGCCGGGCTGCAGTTCGTCTCGATCGTGCTGCGCGGGGTCGCCGCCCAACGCTGGCCGCTGGGCAACATGTACGAGTTCATCTCCGCCATCACGTTCGCCGCCGTCGTCACCTGGCTGGTGGTGCTGAAGCGCGGCAACGGCCTGCGCCCGGTCGGCGCGTTCGTGCTGTTCCCGGTGGTGGTCCTGCAGTTCCTCGGCGGCACGGTGCTCTACACGCAGGCCGCGCCGGTGATGCCCGCGCTGCAGTCGTACTGGCTCGTCGTGCACGTCACCACGGTGAGCATCGCGTCGGGGCTGTTCTTCGTGCCGGGCATCGCGAGCATCCTGTTCCTGCTGCAGTCTTCCGGCCGGTTGCCCGCAGCGCTGGCGGCGAAGGTGCCTTCGGCCGATGCGCTCGACCGGCTCGCCTACCGTGTGACGATCATCGCCTTCCCGCTCTACACGTTCGCCGTCATCGCCGGGGCCATCTGGGCCGAGGCGGCGTGGGGCCGGTTCTGGGGCTGGGATCCGAAGGAGACGGTCGCGTTCATCGCCTGGGTGATCTACGCGTCCTACCTGCACGCCCGGGCCACCGCGGGGTGGCGCAACGGCCGCGCGGCCTGGGTGAACGCGCTGGGCCTCGCGGCGGTGGTGTTCAACCTGTTCTTCATCAACCTCGTGGTCGCGGGCCTTCACTCGTACGCGGGGGTGAACTGACGGGGCGCACCCGTCCGCGACTCGACCATAGGGTGGTCACGCCGCTACCGTCAGCGTCTGAGGAAGGGTTGGGCGGTTTCGTGTGGGGTTTGGCAGAGTGGACGAATGACGGAGCGTGACCAGCCCGAGGACCGGGACTACCCGGACGGGTCCGTCGGCCGCTACGTGCGGGAGAAGTGGGGCTCGGCGCCCGCGCGCCCGGCCCGCGCCGCGCGACCCTACGTGCCCCCCGTCGAGCCCCCTTCGCCCCGGCCGGCGCCGTACGTCGAGACGGACCACGCCGAGGCCGAGAACGACGACCGGTGGGCCTACCAACCCGAGTCGCCCTGGCCGCACGGCGCCGACCCGCGCCGGGAAGCCACCGAGACCGACCACACCCAGATCGACCCCGCCCGGTCCGCCGCGGGCCACGACCCGTTCGAGGGCGTGGAGTACGGGAGCGCCACGTGGGCGGCGGCCCGCGACGGGGAGCAGCCGCCGGAGGACGCGGTCGCCCCGCCCCGTCCCGAGCACGACGACGAAGGCGCAGATCCCGCAGGGCGGGGGGGCGACCCGGCAGGGGACGCCCCCGCCCCGGGCGCCCGCCCCCGTCGCGGCGCCGGGATGCCCGCCGCCCCCCGCCGCAAGGCCCGCAGCGCCGACGACCCCGCGGCCCCCGGCCGCGACGGACGTGGCCCCGATGACTCGGCGACCGGCCCCGGATCCCGCCGCGACTCGGTCGACCCCGCCGCCCCCGGCCGGGACGGGCGTGGCCGCGATGACTCGGCGACTGGTGCCGGGCCGCGCGGGGACTTCCGTGGCGGCGACGATCCCGTTTCGGGCGCCGGGCCGCGGCGCGCTCACCGCGGTTCGGACGATCCGGCGCCGGGCACCGGGCAGCGCCGGGACTTCCGCGGCGGCGACGACCCCGCCGCCCCCGGCCGCGACGGGCGCGGCCGCGACGAGTCGGCGACGGGCGCCGGGCCCCACCGGGACTTCCGTGGCGGCGACGACCCCGTCTCGGGTACCGGGCCGCGTCGCGCTCACCGCGGTTTCGATGATCCGGCGACGGGCGCCGGGCCGCGTCGGGAGTTCCGCGGCGGCGACGAACCCGTCTCGGGGCCGGTTCCGCGCCGCGACCACCCGGCCGAGCCGTCCGGCACCGGGCCGTTCCCGCGCCCGCCCGCCCCGGCCGACGACGACGTGACGGCCCGCACGGGTCACGCCCACCCCGCTCCACCGCACCCGCCGGTCGGGATGCCCCCGGGCGGGCGGGCCCCCTCCAGCGGCCCGTTCGCCGCCGGGCCGCCCGACGCCGCCCCGCCCCCACCCCACCGGCCCCCGGCCGCGCGCCCGGCCCCCCGCGACGCCCATTGGACCGACCCCGTGGCCGTCGCCGCGCAGGAGGCCCAGCGCGCACGCAGCCCCGAGCGCTCCGACCTGTCCTCCGCACGCCTCCTTCGCAACACGAAGCGGCCGCCGCAGAGCGGCTGGCGTCGCATGATCTACGTGTTGTCCGGGCGGATGTTCAACCCGGGGGAGAGCCCCACCGACATCCGCCGCCGCCAGCTCACCGCGCGGGTCAACCAACCCCTGCTGGGCTGCTACAAGATCGCGATGCTGAGCCTGAAGGGCGGGGTCGGCAAGACCACGATGACCGCCACCCTCGGCGCCACCTTCGCCTCACTGCGCGGCGACCGCGTCGTCGCCGTGGACGCGAACCCCGACCGCGGCACGCTCAGCCAGAAGATCCCGCTGGAGACCAGCGCCACCGTGCGCAACCTCCTGCGCGACTCCCAGCGCGTGCGCCGCTACACCGACGTGCGCGCGTACACGTCGCAGGGCCCGTCCCGTCTCGAGGTGCTCGCGAGCGAGCAGGATCCGGCGGTCTCGGAGGCATACAGCGAGGACGACTACCGCCGCACGGTCAACCTGCTCGAGCACTTCTACAACATCGTCCTCACCGACTGCGGCACCGGCCTGATGCACTCGGCGATGTACGGGGTGCTGGGGGTGGCCGACCAGCTCGTGATCGTGTCGTCCGGCTCGATCGACGGCGCCCGCAGCGCCTCGGCCACCATGGACTGGCTCGACGCCCACGGCCACGGCGACCTCGTGGCCAACGCGGTGGTGGTGATCAACTTCGTGCACCGCTCCCGCGGCGGCGTGGACCTGGACCGGGTGTCGGAGCACTTCGCGGCGCGGTGCCGCGCGGTGGTGCGCATCCCGTTCGACGCGCACCTGGAAGAAGGCGCCGAGATCGATCTCGACCGGCTGGAGCCGAGCACCCGCATGGCGCTGCTCGAACTCGCGGCCAACGTGGCGGACGCCTTCGAGCGCGTGCACGCGCTCTGACAGCGGCGGCGCACGCACCGATCGCGGCGGTCGTGGTCGTACAGAGGCGGGCGGGGGAACGTCAGGCAGGCGGGTCTTCCCGACGGCGTACGCGCTCGTCGAGCTGACGCAGGAACTCGGGATCGTCATCCGGCCCGCTCACCCGCGGACGGGTCGGGTCGGGTCGCCGCACGGGCGGCTCAGCCGGGGATTCGCCCTGTGCGGTGTTCATCGCCTTCCACAACACCAGGGCGATGACTGCCGCGCCGACGAACGCGATCAGGAACAGCAGCATCCACGACCACCTCCTACTTGGAGGGTAGCCCAGCCCGTGCCGTGCTGGGTGGCAGTACGGCGAATCGCGCCGGGTTCAGTGAATGCGCTGGACCGTCGCCTCGCTCGTGAGGTCGGCCAGCATCTCGCGGACCTCGGACTCGCGGAAGCGCCGGTGGCCGCCCGGGGTGCGGATCGAGCCGATGCGACCGGCCGACGCCCACCGGGTCACGGTCTTGGGGTCGACGCGGAACAGCGCCGCCACTTCGCCGGGGGTGAGAAGGCGCTCGGCGTTGGCGCTGGTCGTGACCGTCATCGTGGTCCTCCTGCAGTTCGGTTGCGGCCGACGTGCGGCGGCCGCCGTTCCGCGCCATCGTGACACTCGGAACCCCAGGTACTCGAACCGTTGTCAACCGGTAAAGGTCTCTTAAAGGACGAACCGGACAGTGGCGGGCCGGGTCGTAGGCTGTGCGACATGACGTCCGGGTCGAGCCTCGTCGGCACGCTGGTGGCCTACACCCTGGCCCGGCTGGCCATCGTGGTGGCGGTGGCCGGGCTGCTCGTGCTGGCGGGTGTGCCGCTGCTCCTCGCGCTCTTGATCGGGGTGGTCGCCGCGCTGCCGCTGTCGATGCTGCTCCTGCGGGGGCTGCGCAAGCGGATGGACGCGGGCGTCGCGGCGGTGCAGGAGCGGCGGACGGCCCAACGCGACGTGCTGCGCGCGCGGCTGCGCGGCGACGAGGTCCACGACGAGGACGTGCGCTCAGACGAAGGCGCCGAGCGCGAGGCCGACGCCGGTGAGCACCGACCAGGCCAGCAGTAGCAGGCCGGTCTGGCCCAGCACGCGGATGAGCGCGCGGCCGTCCGCGCCGCCGAGCACCTTCCGCACGGGCAGCACCGCAGCGGGCAGCGCGACCAGGCCGAGCAGCACCGGCCAGCTGCGCACGCCGCCGAGCACCGTCAGCAGGAACGGCAGCAGCACGAGCGCGGCGTAGAGCCTGCGGGTGTCGCGGTCACCGAGGATCACGGCCAGCGTGCGCTTGCCGACGAGCTCGTCCGTCGGGATGTCACGCAGGTTGTTGGCCACGAGCACGGCGCACGTCAGCATCCCGACGCCGATGGAGCTCACGATCGCGAGCGCGTTCGGCGGCCCGCTCTGGGTCAGGGTGGTGCCAAGCACCGCGACCGGCCCGAAGAAGACGAACACGGCCACCTCGCCGAGCCCGGCGTACCCGTACGGCCGCCTGCCGCCCGTGTAGAACCAGGCGCCTGCCACGCACAGCGCTCCCACGGCGATGAGCCACCACTGCCGCGACAGCGACACGAGCGTCAACCCGGCCAGCCCGGCCACGGCGAACGAGAGGAAGGCGGCGGCGCGGACGGTCGTCGGCGGGACCGCCTTCGAGCCCACCAGCCGGGCCGGGCCGACCCGGTCGTCGTCGGTGCCGCGGATGCCGTCGGAGTAGTCGTTGGCGAAGTTCACGCCGATCACGAGGGCGACCGCGACGACGAGCGCGAGCAGCGCCCGCCCGGGTGCCACCGTGCCGCTGCCGATCGCCGCGCCCGTGCCCACGACGACCGGCGACACGGCCGTCGGCAACGTGCGCGGGCGCGCGCCCTGGATCCATTGCGCCGGTGTGGCCACGGGGAAACGCTAACTCGAAGGGTCGGTGGATCCACAAGGGCCGGTGTCCCGCGCGGCTTCGGCGCAGGTCAACGCGGGCTCGCAGGCGATCTGCGCAGTCCGGCGCGCAGCACCCATCTCCACGCAGGTCACAGGGAGCCCGCCGCGGATTCGCATCGCGCGATCGTGCTGGGGACCTTGACCGCCGCGGCGGGGACGAACTGCCCGACGCCGATCCGCAGCCAGCCGTCCGAGGCGCATTCGACCGGGACGCCTGCTCGCTGCGCGGCCGTGCCCACGACGTCGGCGTCCTTGGCGGGGGCGGCGTACACCGGGCCGGTGTCGACCACCTTCGCCAGCCGGACGTTGCCCGTCCACAGGTAGTCCACCGTCACCGTGGTGTTGTTGATCAGCCCGAGGTCGTCCCAGAAGGTGCCGTCGGCGAGGTCGATGCCCGCCGGGTTGACGATCTTGCGGTCGAACCCGTCCTTGCCCCCGTTGTAGCCGTCGCGGAAAGCGGCCTGGGCTTGCGGGGTGCCCTGCGGGAGGTCGCGCCACTGCTCGCGGCCCGCGTTCCAGTAGTCGTCCTTGATGTTCCAGGGCCCGACGTCCCACACCGGGGCGAACGCGCAGCGGCCGTTGGGGGCGCAGATGCGCACGGAGTAGTCGCTGCTGCCGTTCGGCGACAGCGCCCGGCGGGACGGGAGCGCGACGAAGCGGTCGTGCGGCGTGATCACGTGCCCGTTCGCCGTCGTGCCGCCGACCAGCCCCTCCCGGGTGGCGAAGATCTTGTAGCTCAGCGGGTCGCCCTCCGCGCGGGCCCCCTCGACCTGTACGGACGCGAGCGCGGTGAGGGTCAGCCCGGTGGCCTCCGGGCCGGGGTCGCCGGTGAGCACGAGGCGGGCCTGGACGTCGATCACGGGCTCGGGGAGCACCGCGGTGCCGTCGTCCGCGGGGATCCACTCCGACCAGTTGCCGCTGGCGCGCAGGCCGCGGACGTCGACGGTCGCCGTGGCCCCCTCGGTGAGCCGGGCCGCCACGCGCGCGGAGATCCGGTTGGACGGGGCGGGAAGCCGGTGCGGGTCGAGGGTGAGCAGGCCGGTGGCGACGGCCGTGTCCGGGGTGCCCTCCGCCGCGGCGTCCTCGCGGGGGGCGCGGAACGCCGTGCGCTGGTCGATGCGCGCGGCCCCGTCCTGCACCGCGACGCCCGCGCCGGATCCGCTGCTCAGCGGGGGGCTCCAGGTCGGGTTGTCGGTCGCAGCCGCGGGCTGGACCAGCGTCGCAGTCACGACGACGGCGGCCAGCAAGGGCAGCAGCGTCCGCATGTTCGAGCCTCCTGATGTGGCGTCTGTGACGAGTGAGGCGCAGCACATCGGATGGGGTGGCTGGGGTCAATGTGCGGACAGTGATCCCGCCCGATCGGGGACGGTCGGCCTCACCGAGCCGGGTGATGCGGGTCGGCGGCGGCGCTCACGAGGCGTGCGACGGCAGCCCGATCGGGCTTGCCGATCCCCCGCAGCGGGATCTCGGCCACGGCGACGATCCGGCGCGGCACCGCGGCGCGCCCGAGCGCCGCTCGCACCGCCTCGCGCAGCGACTCGGCGTCCGGCTCCGGTGTGGCTGGCGTGGCGGTCGGTGCGCCGGTTTCGGTGGCCGCGTTCCACACCACGGCGGCGGCGACCACCTGCCCCCACTCCGCGTCGGGCAGCCCCACCACGCACGCCGCCCGGACGCCGGGCTGCGCGGCGAGGACGCGCTCCACGGCCGCGGGCGCCACCTTCTCGCCGCCCGTGACGATCACGTCGTCGGCCCGCCCCACCACCTCCAGCCGCCCGTCCCGCCACCGGCCGAGGTCCCCCGTGCGGAAGCGCCCACCCACGAACCCCGCCCGCTCACCTGCCGCCGCACCGCCCGCACCGCCGCTGCCCGCATCGTCGGTGGCCTCGGCGGTGGCGGTGGCGGTGGGGGTCAGGTAGCCGGAGGCGAGGGTCGGGCCGCCGAGCACGATCCGGCCGTCGGGGTCGAGGTCGACCGTCACGCCGTCGAGCGGCACGCCGTCGTACACGCACCCGCCCGCGGTCTCGCTCATGCCGTAGGTCGTGACCACGCGGACCCCGGCGGCCAGCGCGCGCTCCCGCGTCGCCGGGTCGAGCGCCGCACCCCCGACGAGCACGGCCGCGTAGCTGCGCAGCGCCTCGATGGCAGTCGACGCGGCGCCCCCCTCGATCGCAGCGGGGGCATCTTGCCGCGATCCCTGGCCGGCGTCCAGGATCCGGCTCAGCTGGGTCGGCACCAGGCTGGTGTAGCGCCGCCCGGGGCCGAGCGCGGCCGTCGCCGCGGCGAAGGCGTCGGGCCGGAACCCCGCGCGCAGGTCCAACACGGCGGGCGCGGCCCCCGCCAGCAAGGCCCGCACGATGACCTGCACCCCCGCCACGTGCTCGGCGGGCAACGCCAACAGCCACCGCCCCGGCCCGCCCAGCCGTGCCTCGGTCGCCCGCGCCGACGCCCGCAGTGCCGCCGCCGACAGCGCCACGAGCTTGGGCTCACCGGTCGACCCCGACGTGGCGATCACGACGGCCGTGCCCGCGGGCGCCCGCGTCACCCCGGGACGCGCCCCGACCGGCACCGGCAGCACCGGCGGCCCGCCGTCGAGCGCCGCGGCCAGCGCCTCGACGAGCTCGGCCACCCGCCCCGGCGATCCGTCCACCTCGATCAGCCGCACGCCCCCATGATCGCCGTTTCGGGGACATCACGCGCGCAGGCACACCTCATGTCCCCGAGACAGCGATCTTCCCGGTGCAGCGAGCGTCAGTAGTGCCAGGGATACGGGCTCCAGTCCGGCGCCCGCTTCTCCAGGAAGGCGTCGCGGCCCTCGACCGCCTCGTCGGTCATGTACGCCAACCGGGTGGCCTCGCCCGCGAAGAGCTGCTGGCCGACGAGCCCGTCGTCGACGAGGTTGAAGGCGTACTTGAGCATCCGCTGCGCCTGCGGCGACTTGCCGTTGATCTCCCGCGCCCACTCCAGCGCGACCCGTTCGAGGTCGGCGTGCGGCACCACCTCGTTCACCGCGCCCATCTGGTGCATCTGCTCGGCGGTGTACGTCCGGCCCAGGAAGAAGATCTCCCGCGCGAACTTCTGGCCGACCTGCCGCGCGAGGTACGCCGAGCCGTAGCCGCCGTCGAAGCTGCCGACGTCGGCGTCGGTCTGCTTGAACCGGGCGTGCTCGGCGCTGGCCAGGGTGAGGTCGGCCACGGCGTGCAGCGAGTGCCCGCCACCCGCCGCCCACCCGGTGACGACGGCGATCACCACCTTCGGCATGAACCGGATCAGCCGCTGGCACTCCAGGATGTGCAGCCGCCCGGCCCGGGCCGGGTCGACCGTCTCGGCCGTCTCCCCCGACGCGTACTGGTAGCCGGTGCGGCCCCGGATCCGCTGGTCACCCCCCGAGCAGAACGCCCAACCCCCATCGCGGGGCGACGGCCCGTTGCCGGTCAGCAGCACGCAGCCGACGTCGGGCGTCTGGCGGGCGTGGTCGAGCGCGCGGTACAGCTCGTCGACCGTGCCCGGCCGGAACGCGTTGCGCACCTCGGGCCGGTCGAACGCGATGCGTACCGCGCCGGTGTCGACCGCGCGGTGGTAGGTGATGTCGACGAAGTCGAACCCCGGCACCCGTTCCCAGGCGCCGGGGTCGAACAGCTCGGACGGGGAGTCAGCCACCCGGCCAGCCTAGGAGGGTCCTCCAGGGCGCTCCTAGGGCTCGACGATGACCTTGATCGCCCCGTCGGACTTGGACGCCGCGACCGCGAACGCCTCGGCCACGTCGTCGAGCGAGTACCGGTGCGTGACCATCGGCGTGAGGTCGAGCCGCCCCGTGCGCACCAGCTCTTGCGAGCGCTCGTACTGGCCGCGTCCGCCGTTGCCGCCGATCCCGAACACCGTGAGCGTCTTGGCCATGATCGGGATGACGGGCAGCGGCGGCAGGTCGTTGGCCCAGCCGATGTGCGCGACCTTGCCCTCCTTCCGCACCAGGTCGAGGCACATCGCCGAGGACGCCGGGAACCCGGACGTCTCGATCACGATGTCGGCGCCCGCGCCCCGCTCGGTGAGGTCGGCCACCGCCGCCTTCACGTCGGTCTGCGTCACGTTCAGGCAATGCGTGGCGCCGTAAGCCTTCGAGACCGCGAACGGGTCGTCCCGCGCGTCGGTGACGATCAGCTGCCCGGCCCCCGAGAGCGCGCACAGCCGCGTCAGCGCCAGCCCGATCGGACCCTGGCCCAGCACCATCACCGTCTCGCCGAGCACGATCCGCAGCCGGTCGACCGTGTTGAGCCCCACCGCGATCGGCTCCAGCAGCGACGCCTGCCACGCCTCGACGCCGTCGGGCCGCGGGATGAGGTTCACCCGCGGCACCGCGACCTTCTCGGTCATGCACCCGTCCGACCACAGGCCCATGAGCTTCTTCTTCTGGCAGTCCAGGAGCTTGCCCGCGTGGCACTCCGGGCAGTCCTCGCACGGCAGCGACGGCTTGACCGCCACCGGCGTCCCGACGATCGAGTCGTCGACGCCCTCGCCGACGCTCTCGACGCGGCCCGAGAAGTCGTGCCCGGGCACGCGCGGGAACGGGGTGGTGATGCGCCCGTCGTACTGGTGGCTGTCGGTGCCGCACAGCGACGCCGACTCCACCTTCACGATCACCCAACCCGGCCGGGCCTCGGGCTCGGGCCGCTCCTCGACCGTGATCGACTCCAGCCCGGTCAGGACTGCCGCCCTCACAGGACGCCCCGGTTGCGCAGGATGTCGTGGGCCTGCTCGACGTGGCTCGTCAGGTGCCCGGCGATGATCGGCGTCCACTCCTCGACGGTCATCGTGCCCAGGTCGGGGATCTCGACCGTGCGCGCGAGCAATTCGGGAGACATGGACGGCAGGCACGTCGCGAGCGTGCGGCGGGTGGCGGCCAGCCGGGCCAGCGCGAGCTCGACCGTCGGCGGCGGGTAGCCGAGCGCGTCGTGCCCGATCTCCTCCCGGAAGAAGAACCCCAGCTCGGGATCGGCCTCCAGGCGGCGCAGGTTGCCCAGCCACACCAACGTGGACACGCTGATGTGGGAGACGACCTGGGCGACCGTCCACCCGCCCCCGAAGGACGCCCGGTGCAGGTCGCCGTCGCTGATGTGGCCGAGGGTTTCTGCCAGTCGGGCCAGGTCGGCGTCGACGCCCGCGGCGGCGTCCACTGTCGTCGTCATGGCGCTATCCCAACGTGAACGGGTCGCGCGTGCCACCCGTGAGCTCGACCCACACGGACTTGTTCTCGGTGTACTCGTTCACCGCTTCGACCCCGTTCTCCCGGCCGAGGCCGCTGGCGTTGAAGCCGCCGAACGGCACCGACGGCGCGACCACCCGGTACGCGTTGATCCACACCGTGCCCGCGCGGATCTTCGCGGCCATCCGGTGCGCCCGGTGCACGTCCTTCGTCCACACCGCGCCCGCCAGCCCGTACGGGGTGTCGTTGGCGAGCTTGACGGCCTCGTCCTCAGCCTGAAGATCGTCACCGGTGAACGTGACCGCCGACAGCACAGGCCCGAACACCTCCTCGCGGAACACCGTGTCGGTCGGCTTCACCGACAGCACGGTCGGCTTCACGAAGTAGCCGCCGAGGCTCTCCTCGGCCGAGCCGCCGTACGCGACGGTCGCGCCCTCCTCCTGCGCCGTCTTCAGGTAGCCGACGACCTTCTCGTACTGCGGCTGGTTGGCGACCGGGCCCATCTCCGTCGCCGGGTCGGTCGGGTCGCCGAGCTTGATCTGCGAGGCCCGCTCGGCCACGAGCCGCACGAGCTCGTCGTGCACCGACTCGTGCACGATCAGCCGCGAGCCCGCCATGCACGTCTGGCCGGTGGCCGCGAACACCCCCGCGACGAGGCCGTTGGCCGCGGCCTGCAGGTCGGCGTCGGGGAACACCACCTGCGGCGACTTGCCGCCCAGCTCCAGGGTGACCTTGTTGAGGTTCTCCGCGGCCGCGTGCGCCACCGAGCGGCCGGTGGCCGTCGAGCCGGTGAACGCGACCTTGTTGACGCCCGGGTGCGACGCCAAGGAAGCGCCGGTCTCGCGGGAGAGCCCGGTGACGACGTTGACCACGCCGGGCGGGAACCCGGCCTTGTCGATCAGCTCGGCGAACCCGAGCGTCGAGGCCGGGCAGTGCTCGGACGGCTTGATCACGATCGTGCAGCCCGCCGCCAGAGCGGGCGCGAGCTTCCAGGTCATGAGCAGCAACGGCGAGTTCCAGGGCGTGATCGCGGCGACCACGCCGACCGGCTCGCGCCGGGTGTAGACGAGGTAGTTCGGGTTGGGCGTGGGGATCTGGCGGCCTTCCAGCGTGGCCGCGATCCCGGCGTAGTAGTGGTACCAGGAGCCCAGCCCGTTGAGCTGGCCGAGCATCTCGCGCAGCAGCTTGCCGGAGTCGTTGACCTCCAGGCGGGCGAGCCGTTCGGCGTTCTCGGTGATCAGGTCGCCGAGGCGGCGCATCAGCGCGGCGCGGGCGAACCCGGTGGTGGCGCCCCACTCGCCGTCCAACGCGGCCCGCGCGGCCGAGACCGCGGCGTCGATGTCCTCCGGGCCGCCGTCGGGGATCTCAGCCCACGGCTCGCCGGTGTACGGGTTCTGCGACTGGAAGGTCTTGCCCGACAAGGCGCCGACCGCCTTGCCGCCCACCAGCATCGAGAACTTCTCGAGCTCCGCCATTCCGTCCTCCTCGACGTCGACGGCTCCGACCCTAGGAGTGGGTCGTGCGCGACACAACGGGAACGCCGGCAGGATCGGAGGCGTGCAGAACCTCGCCAAGGGTGCGAACGCCCCGCTTCCGCCCGGTCCGGTCGCGGTCCGCGTGACGGCGGCATCGGCCGTCGACATCTCCGCGCTCCTCGTCACGGGCGAAGGCAAGGTGCGCGGCGACGCGGACTTCGTCTTCTACAACCAGCCCCTCGCGCCGGGGGTGCGCTACGACCCGGCGGGCGTCGACGTCGAGCCGCGGGAGATCGACGCGGCGATCGAGCGGGTGGTCGTCACCGCGAGCCTCGACGGCAGCGGGCCCTCGACGTTCGGGGCGCTCGGGGGCCTGCGGATGGACGTCGCCGTGGCGGGGCAGCCGTTCGCCCAGTTCGTGCCCGACGGGCTCGGCGCGGAGACCGCGCTGCTGTGCGTCGAGCTCTACCGCCGCGCGGGGGAGTGGAAGGTCCGCGCGGTCGGGCAAGGTTACGCGAGCGGCCTCGCGGGCATCGCCACCGACTTCGGGATCACGATCGCGGAGCCGCCGCCTGCCGAGGCCCCCGCCCCGCCGCCGCCGTCCACGAAGATCAACCTCGACAAGGGCCGGGTCTCGCTGGCCAAGCGGCAGACGGTCTCGCTGGTCAAGACCGGCGCGCCCGCGCTGCGGCGGGTCGCGATGGGCCTCGGCTGGGACCCGGCCAAGCGTGGCCGCGACATCGACCTCGACGCGTCGGTGATCGTCGTCAACGCGCAGGGACGCAAGGTCGACGCCGTGTGGTTCATGGCCAAGAGCGCGTTCGGCGGCGCGATCGAGCACTCCGGCGACAACCTGACCGGCGCCGGTGAGGGCGACGACGAGGTGATCACCGTCGACCTCGGGCGGCTGCCCGCCGAGGCGCACGCGCTCGTGTTCACGGTGAACTCCTTCCGCGGCCAGAAGTTCACCGACGTGCGCAACGCCTACTGCAGGCTGCTGGACCTGGAGTCCGGCGCCGAGCTGGTGCGCTACGACCTCACCGAGTCCGAGCGCAGCACCGGCGTGATCATGTCGGTGCTCGTGCGCTCCGGCCCGGCCTGGGACATGACGGCCATCGGCGAGTTCCACGACGGCAAGACGGCCCGCGCGATGTACGAGCCCGCCGAGCGCGTGGTCCGCGGCTTAGGAGGGCGCTGAAGACCTCGGCCCTACTGCGCGACGCCCAGGCGGCGCCCTCGCCGCGTTGGCCGACGCCGCCGATACAACCCCGGTATCGGCGGCGTCGTCCGCCTTGCGATGCCACCACCTGGCCGCCGCTCGCTACGGGCAGAGGTCTTCAGCACCCTCCTCGTTTGACGTCTCCGGCGGGTCGTGTAACGGTCGAACCATGGCCGAAGAAACGATCTTCACCTGGGGTGCCCCGCCGCTGAAGTTCGGACCCGGGGCCGCCGACGAGGTCGGGTTCGAGATGCAGGGCTACGGCGTCCGCCGCGCGCTGATCGTCACCGACCCCGGGGTGAGCGCGATCGGCGCGCCGCAACGCATCGCGGACGCACTGCGCCGGTACGACATCGAGAGCGAGATCTTCGACGGCGTGCACGTCGAGCCCACGGACGACTCGATGAACAAGGCCGTCGAGTACGCACGGGCGCAGGGGGAGTGGGACGGCTTCATCGCCGTCGGCGGCGGGTCGGCGATCGACACCGCCAAGGCGATCAACCTGCTGACGAGCCACCCCGGCGAGCTGATGGACTACATCAACAAGCCCATCGGCCAGGCCAAGACGCCGCCGGGCGCGCTGAAGCCGCTGATCGCCATCCCGACCACCGCGGGCACCGGCTCCGAGTCCACGGCGATGTGCATCCTCGACATCCTCTCGATGAAGGTGAAGACCGGGATCAGCCACTGGCGCCTGCGGCCCACGCTCGCCGTGATCGACCCGCTGCTCACGATGTCGCTGCCCGCCGAGGTCGCCGCGGCGTCGGGGATGGACATCGTCTGCCACGCCGTCGAGAGCTACACCGCGAAGTACTACACGCAGTTCGACCCCAAGAAGCCCGAGGAGCGGGTCACCTACTGCGGCTCGAACCCCGTCTCCGACCTGTGGTGTGAGAAGGCGATGGGCCTCATCGCGACGTCGTTCCGGAAGTCGGTGCACGAGGGCTCGCTCGAGCACCGGTCCAACATGCTGATGGCCGCCACATTCGCGGGCATGGGCTTCGGCAACGCCGGAGTGCACATCCCGCACGCCAACGCCTACCCGATCGCGGGCATGGTGCGCGACTACCGGCCCGCGGGCTACCCGCAGGACGAGCCGATGGTGCCGCACGGGCAGTCGGTGTCGCTCACGGCGCCCGAGGCGTTCCGGTTCTCCTTCGAGAGCGCGCCCGAGCGGCACCTCCGCGCGGCCGCCCTGCTCGGCCCGGACGCCCCGGAGGTGGATCCGGCCGAGCAGCTACCGTCGGTCCTCGTGGCCCTCATGCGCGACATCGGCATCCCGAACGGCATCGGCGGTGTCGGCTTCACCGAGGACGACGTGCCCGACCTGGTGCCCGGCACGATGAAGCAGCAGCGGCTGCTCGCCACCTGCCCCCGCACCCCCACCGAGGACGACATCGCCGGGATCCTGACGCGCTCGGTCGAGAATTGGTAGCCGACGCCCTCGCGCGGGCCGTGCGGGGGTCGGTGCGGTTCGACCCGGCCACCCGCGCGATGTGGTCGGCCGACGCGTCGAACTACCGGCGGGTGCCGATCGGCGTCGTCACGCCGCGCGACGCCGAGGACGTGGCCGCCGCCGTCGCGGTCTGCCGGGAGCACGGGGTGCCGCTGCTGCCGGTGGGCGCGCGCACGTCGATCGCGGGCCAGGCCGTCAACACGGCGGTGGTGCTGGACTTCTCCCGGATGAACGCGATCGTCGCGATCGACCCCGAGGCGCGCACCGCCCGCGTGCAGCCCGGCGTGGTGCTCGACGCGCTGCGCGACGCCGCCCGCCCGCACGGCCTCACGTTCGGCCCCGATCCGTCCACCCACAACCGCTGCACGCTGGGCGGGATGATCGGCAACAACGCGTGCGGGTCGCACTCGGTGGCGTGGGGCAAGACGGTCGACAACGTGCACACGCTCGACGTGCTCACCTACCGGGGGGACCGGCTCACGGTCGGGCCGGGCGCGGGGCCGTCGGCGCTGCGGGACCTGGCCGATCGGGTCGGCCCGGCCGTGCGTGCGTCGTTCCCCGAGCTCACCCGCCGGGTGTCGGGCTACAACCTCGACCAGCTGTTGCCCGAGAACGGGTTCGACGTGGCCCGCGCGCTCGTCGGCACCGAGGGCACGTGCGTCACGATGCTGGAGGCCACGGTCCGGCTCGTCGAGGCCCCGGCCGTGCGCGCGCTCGCGATCCTCGGCTTCCCCGACGCCTACACCGCGGCCGACCACGTCATGCCGATCCGCGCGCTGCAGCCGTTGACGATCGAGGGGATGGACGCCGGGCTGATCGCGGCACTGCGGGCGCACCAGCCGAACGAAGCCGCCTCTCGGATGCTGCCGCCCGGCGGCGGCTGGCTCTACGTGGAGACGGGCGGGGCCACCCGGGCCGAGGCGGAAGCGGCGGCCGAGGCGGTCGCCAAGGCGGTGCCGGGGGCGACGTCGCTGGTCGTCGGCGACCCGGTGGCGCAGCGGGCGCTGTGGCGGATCCGGGAGGACGGGGCGGGCATCGTCACCCGCAGCCCGGACGGTGACGAGGCGTGGCCGGGCTGGGAGGACGCCGCCGTGCCGCCCGAGCGGTTCGGCGCCTACCTGCGGGAGTTCGACGCGCTGCTGCGCAAGCACGGCCGCCGCGGGGCCTACTACGGCCACTT
>DATAOO010000062.1:0-4514 GCA_036265695.1 Pseudonocardia sp.
CCCGCTGCCTTACCGCGGCGCGGCGAAGGCCCTGCCGCGGCGGAGCGCGACGAGGGCCCTGCCGCGGCGGGGCGCGGCGAAGGCCCTGCCGCGGCGGGGCGCGGCGCGCGATGACCGGGCCGCACGGCACCGCGTTCTCCGGGCGGGTCGGGGGGGGCGGCGCGCCCGCGGTGGTCGTCGTCGACCTCGTCCGCGCGTACACCGAGCCGGGCGGCCCCTTCCTGCTGCCCGACCCCGCGCCCGCCGTCGCCGCCACCGAGGCGCTGGTGGCGGCGGCGCGCGAGCACGGCCGTCCGGTGCTGTGGACGGTCGTGCGCTACACCAGCGGCCTCGCCGACGGCGGTCTGTTCGTGCGCAAGGTGCCCGCGCTCGCCGCGTTCGCCGAAGACGCCGACGGCGGCTGGGGCGAGCTCGTCCTGAAGCCTGCCGTCCGTGAGCCGGTGATCGCCAAGCAGTACGCCAGCGCGTTCTTCGGCACCTCGCTGGCCGCGACGCTGCACACGGCCGGCGTCGACACCCTCGTCGTCGCGGGCGTCTCCACCTCGGGCTGCATCCGCGCGACCGCCACCGACGCGCTGAACCACGGCTTCCGCCCCCAGGTCGTCGGGGCCGCGTGCGCCGACCGCACGCCCGAACTGCACGAACAGAACCTGCGCGACCTCGACGCGAAGTACGCCGACGTCGTCGACCTGGAGGAGGCGCTGAACCACCTCCGCGGCGCTCCTCCGCCCCCGAGATCGACCTGAGCGGGGTTCGAGCTCACCGGAACCCCGCTCCTGTCGATTTCGCGGGCAGGTCCCGCCGGAGCCTCGAGTCGGCCCCTTGTCGGCGCGGGTGGCCCTCACCACGATCGAGGCATGGACCCGCTGCCCCGTGGCCACCCCCCGTTCGCGAGGTCCGGCATCGTGCGCGACGACCGGGGCGTCGCCCACTACACCGACCTCCCGACGTCGCTGGTCACGCTGCTCCACGCCGCCGTGGACGCGCACCCCGACGGCGAGGCGTTGGTCGAGGTCGGCGGCGAGCGGCTGACCTACCGGCAGCTGTGGGACCGCGCGGCTCGGGTCGCGGGTGGCCTCGCGGCGGGCGGGGTCGCGCGGGGTGACCGCGTCGCGATCCTGCTTCCCGCGGGCGTCGACTGGGTGCTCGCGTTCTTCGGCATCCAGCTCGCGGGCGCGGTCGCCGTGCCGGTGAACACCCGGTTCGCCGCGCCCGAGGTCGAGTACGTGCTCGCCGACTCCGGCGCCGACGCGGTACTGCGTCCCGGCGACCCCCTGCCCGACGGGCCGCCGCTCGCCGTGGACGACGCGGGCCGCAGCGAGCTGGCCGCGATCTTCTACACCAGCGGGACCACCGGCTTCCCCAAGGGGGCGATGACCAGCCACGAGAACTTCCTGTCGAACGTCGAGACCGCGATCCGGGTCATCGACATCGACCGGGCGACGGGTCCGGCTACCCGCAACCTCGTGTCGGTGCCGCTGTTCCACGTGACGGGTTGCAACAGCCAGCTCCTCGTGCAGGTCGGGCTGCACGGCACCACCGTGGTGCTGCCCGCCTTCGACGTGCGCACGTTCCTCCGCACCGCCGCCGACGAGCGCATCGACCTGCTCACGAGCGTGCCCGCGATCTACGCGCTCGCGCTGGCCCAGCCGGACTTCGGCGCCTACGACCTCACGACCGTCCGCCGGATCGCCTACGGCGGCGCGCCGATCGCCCCCGCGCTCGTCCGCCGCATCCAGGACGCGTTCCCGAACGCACGGGTCGGCAACGGCTTCGGCCTCACCGAGACCTCCTCCATCGCGACATTCCTCCCCCACGAGTGGGCCGCCGAACACGCCGACTCCGTGGGCTTCGCCGCGCCGGTCGTCGACCTCGCGCTCGATGATCCCGTCGACGGCGTGGGCGAGCTCCTGGTGCGCGGGCCCAACGTCGTCGACGGGTACTGGAACAAGCCCGACGCGACGGCGGCGACCTTCGTCGACGGGTGGCTGCACACCGGGGACCTCGCCCGGGTCGACGACGGCCTCGTCAGGGTCGTCGACCGCGCCAAGGACATGATCAACCGCGGCGGCGAGAACGTGTATTGCGTGGAGGTGGAGAACGCGCTGGCGGGCGCGCCCGGCGTCGCGGAGGCCGCG
This sequence comes from Pseudonocardia sp., assembly GCA_036265695.1. GTDB lineage: Bacteria > Actinomycetota > Actinomycetes > Mycobacteriales > Pseudonocardiaceae > Pseudonocardia. The sequence goes on from DATAOO010000062.1 coordinate 2,139, forward strand.
GTCGTGGGTGTGCCGGACGACGTGCTGGGCGAGAAGGTCGGTGCGGTGATCGTGCCGCTGCCGGGGCAGCCGTTCGCGGTCGAGCCGGTGCTGGCCCACCTGGCGGAGCGCCTCGCGGACTTCAAGGTGCCGCAGTACGTCGCGCTGCGGGCCGAGCCGCTGCCGCGCAACCCCGGCGGCAAGATCCTCAAGCGCCACCTGCGGGACGGCACCGAGTGGGGATCGCCGTTGCGCTGACCTGTCCCCATCGGGATCGGCTGTCCACAGGTCGACCGATCGTCCGCGCGACGCGGGGCGGGGGGACGACCCTGTGGACATGACCGCTTCGCCTGTCGACCTCCCGCCCCTCACCACCGACGAGGAGGTGCTCGACCGGGTGCGCACGGTGGTCGGCGCCGCCTACACCCAGCAGCTCTGGATCATGTTCGTCGACGGCGACGGCAGACAGTCACCAGTCGTCGTCCCCATCGCCGACCTCCCGCAACGGCCCGAGCCCCGCGGACTCGCGGGCCTCGCGCGGGTGCTGCGCGGGCTGCGCGCCGAGTTGGTCACCGACCGAGGCCCCGGCGCCGTGGTCGTCACGCGGGAACGCACCGGCGCCGACACCGTCCTCGACGCCGACCGCGAATGGGCGGCCGCACTCGCGGAGGTCTGCCGCACCGCGGGCGTGGCGTTGCGCGCCACGGTGCTCAGCACGCCCGGCGGCGTGCGATGGCTCGGCTGAACGTCGAGGTCGTCGCGTGGCGGTGGGAGCACGGGTGGGAGCTGCACGTCTCCGACGCGCGGGGCCCGCTGGTCGTCCTGCCGACGCGGCGGCTCTCCGCGGCCGAGCGCACGGTGCGCGATTTCGTGGTGGAGCACGACGCGGTCAGCCCGCGGTCGGTGCGGGTCCACATCACGGTCACGTTCGACAACGGGCTCGATGCCGAGATCGCCGCCGTGCGGGCCGCCGTCGACCACGCCGAGCGGGCCCAACGCGAGGCCGCCGCCCGCTCCCGCGCCCTCGCCTTGCGGCTGCGCGACGCCGGGCTCACCGGCGCCGACATCGCCGTCGTGCTGCGCGTCTCGCCGCAGCGGGTGTCGCAGCTGATGCGGGCCACCGGATGCTGACAGACTCGCCGACGTGGCACTCGATCTCGATCCGGTCCGTCGCATCGTCGCGGAAGAGCACGGCCTCGCAAGCATCGCCGTGGTGCGCGCCGACGGCACCCCACACACGTCGCTCGTCAACGCGGGGGTGCTCGACCACCCGAGCACCTCCGTGCCGGTGGTCGGCTACGTCACCTACGGCAAGGTGAAGCTGCGCAACCTGCGCGATCGCCCCGCCACGTCGATCCTCTGGCGGGCCGGGTGGCGGTGGGCGGGAGTCGACGGCCCGAGCGAGCTGATCGGGCCCGGCGACACCGACGCCGAGTCGCTGCGGCTGCTCCTGCGCGCGGTGTTCACATCGTGCGGCGGCACCCACGACGACTGGGACACCTACGACCGCGTCATGCGGGAGGAGGGCCGGGTCGCCGTGCTCGTCACCCCGACCCGGGTCTACGGCAACGCCTGAGCGAGCGCTGCACGGCTTGCCCGGCGACGCCGCCCGATCGCCGGGCCGCACGCCCGACGCATGCGGCCGTCAGAGCCCGTGGCGGCGGTCGCCCGCCACCTGCTCACACAGCTTGGCCTCGGCCGCGCCGGTGAACACGTCGCGGTAATCGCGTACCGCGTCGCGGGTCTCCTCGGCGACGAGGTCGGCGTTGATGTGCGCGCCCGCCATCGCTCCAGCAGCGGCCGCCGCCCCGACCTGGGCCGTCAGATCGGTGACGTTGCCCGCCACCCAGACGCCAGGCACCTCCGTCATCCCGGCGAGACCCGCCGGGATGTGCTCGCCGGCGCCGCTGGGATGCTCGACCGCGGCCAAGCCCAGCCCCGCGAGGAAGCCCGCCCGCGCGACCATCCGCGGCGCGACCACCAGCGCGTCGCGCGGCACCAGGCGACCGTCGCGCATCCGCACGCCGACCAGCCGGTCGCCGACGATGTCCACGCCCGCAGGCGCCCCGTCGACCACCGCAATGCCGCGAGCGGCGAACTGCTCGGACTGCTCGTCGGTGAGCGTCGTGCCCTGCAGGAAGTAGGCGACGTCCGTGCTCAGCTGGCGGAAGAGCAGCGCCTGGTGCACCGACATCGGGCCGCTCGCCAGCACGCCGATGGCCTGGTCGCGCACCTCCCAGCCGTGGCAGTACGGGCAGTGCAGCACCTCGCGGCCCCACCGCTCGCGCAGCCGGCACGTCGGGCAACTCGTCGGTCAGGCCGGTCGTCACCAGCAGGCGCCGGGCCCGCACCCGACGGCCGTCGGCCAGGGTCACCGCGAATCCGCCGTCGACCTTG
>DATAOO010000063.1:0-13237 GCA_036265695.1 Pseudonocardia sp.
CTGGGCCACGCCGAGGACGCCACCGTCTACGGCTGGGACCGCAGGCGGCTGTCCCTCCTGGACTTCATGCGGCTCACGGCGGGCCGCGAGCTCACCGGCGAGACCGGGCCGCCGCCGCCGGAGATGCTGAAGCCGCCGCCGATGTCCCAGGCCGCGTTCGCCGACGCCGTGCGCGCGGCGCTGCGCGACCTGCACCGGCCCGACCGCCTCGCCGCCTCGCCGCTGGCGGGCTCGACGCTGGGCCCCGGGGTGCGGGACCACCTGGTCTCGGCGATCACGCGGGTGGGGGAGGAGCCGAAGGGCGCGCCGCTGCACCGGGTTCTCGACCGCACGTTCCTGCGGCCCGCGCCCAGCCAGGAGGCCGCGGCCGAGGTGCTAGGCCTGCCGTTCAGCACCTATCGTCGGCACCTCGGCCGGGCGGTGGAGCGCGTGGTCGAGCTGCTGTGGGCGGTGGAGACCGGGCAGGAAGTGAGCACCATCCGACCTGGTGGGTGAGCACCGCGCGCCCGCACCCTGCCCGGTATGTCCGACATCCTCGTGCTCGGCTCCGGCCTCACCGGGCTGACCGCCGCCATGCTGCTCGCCCGCGACGGCCACGCCGTCACCGTGCTCGACCGCGACCCCGCGCCGCCGCCCGAGGGGGCCGAGACCGCCTGGCGGGAGTGGGCCCGGCCCGGAGTGGCCCAGTTCCGCCAGCTCCACTTCCTGCTGCCCCGGTGGCGGGCGATCATGGCCGAGGAGCTGCCCGACGTGCTCGTGGCCATGTTGGGCGCCGGGGCCACGCGCACCAACGTGCTGCACCAGCGGCCCGCCGACGTCACCGGCGGGTGGCGGCCGGGCGACGAGCGCTTCGACGCGGTGACGGCCCGCCGTCCGGTCATCGAGGCCGCGGTCGCCGGGGTGGCGGCCCGCACGCCCGGCCTCACGATCCGGCGCGGTGTGCGGGTGTCGGGGCTGCTCACGACGGAGGGGTCGACGGTGCCCCGGGTCGTCGGCGTGCGCACCGACGACGGCGACCTGCGCGCCGACCTGGTCATCGACGCGACCGGACGGCACGGCCCGACCGTCGACTGGATCGTCGCGGCGGGCGGGCGCGCCCCGGCCGTGACGGAGGCCGACAGCGGGTTCCGCTACTACTGCCGCCACTACCGCGGCCCGCTCCCCGAGGGGCGCGACGCGAACCTCTCCCACTACGGGTCGGTCTCGCTGCTCACGCTGGCCGCCGACAACGGCACCTACGGGCTGGGCATCGTCACCGGCGCCCGCGACCGGGCCCTGCACCCGCTGCGCCGGGCCGCGAGCTGGGAGGCGGCGATCCGGTGCCACCCGGCCACCGCGCACTGGCTGTCCGGCGAGCCGATCACCGACATCGCGGTCTTCGGCGGGCTCGCCGACCGGCGGCGCGCCTTCGTGGTGGACGGGCGGCCGGTGGTCACCGGGCTCGTCGCGGTCGGCGACGCGTGGGCGTGCACGAACCCGTCGCTCGGGCGGGGCGCGTCGATCGGCGCCCTGCACGCCTGCGTGCTGCGCGACACCGTCGCCAAGGAAGGGCTCGGCGACGCCGACGCGCTGGTCAACCGGTTCCACGACGAGACGGAGCGCGTGGTCGGCCCGTACGTCGACGCGACGCTCGCGTTCGACCACCACCGGCTGGCCGCGATCGAGGCGGACATCGCGGGCGAGCCCTACCGGCCCCACGACCCCGGCTGGACGATGGCGACGGCGCTCAACGTCGGCGCCCGCCACGATCCCGAGCTCACCCGCGCACACGCCGTCATCGCGGCGTTGCTCGCCACGCCGGCCGAGGTCTTCGCCGACGCGGCGCTGCGCGAGCGCGTGCTGCCGTGGGTGGGCCGCCCGTGGCTGTCGCCCGGCCCGAGCCGTACCGAGTTGCTCGCGACGCTGGCCGCGTCGTCGCCGAGATTGCGCTGAGCGGGGTTTCGCCGCCGCCGAACCCCGCTCACGGCAATCTCGGCGGGTCGCGGCCGCCCGTGACACGATGCCCGAATGCGACTGGTCGACACCCTCCGCACCCGCCTGCGCGCCCCACTGGAAAAGCTGGTCGCGGCCGAGGTGGCCCGCCAGGTCGAGGCGCAGAAGCTCGACGCGCTCTACAAGTACCGCTGGCACGGTGACCGGTCGCGGCTGCACATCCCGGAGACGGCGGTGGTCAACAACGCGCTGTTCAACGTGTCGGGCGGCGAGATCACCCTCGGCGAGTACGTGTTCTTCGGGCACGACGTCGCCATCCTCACCGGCACCCACGACATCGAGAAGTTCGGGCTGGAGCGCCAGATGACGTTCCCGCGCTCCGGGCGCGACGTGGTGATCGGCGACGGGGTGTGGCTGGCGAGCCACGTGCTCGTGCTGGGCCCGGTCACGATCGGCGAGCACTCCGTGGTGGCGGGCGGCTCGCTGGTGCGCGAGGACATCGAGCCGTACACGGTGGTCGCGGGCCGCCCGGCCAAGGTCGTCAAGAAGATCGTTCCCCCCACCGCATGAGGCTGGAGATCGGCGCGGGGGAGAAGCCGCATCCCGACTACGACCTGCACGTCGACATGCTGCCGCTGCCCGGCATCAAGGTGCTGTGCGCGGTCGACCGGCTGCCGTTCGCCACCGGCTCGATCGACGCCCTGCGCGCCAACCACGTGCTGGAGCACCAGAGCTATGAGCTGGTGGCCGAGACGCTGCGGGAGTGGACCCGGGTGCTGCGCCCGGGCGCGCGCGTGGACATCGGCGTGCCGGACGCCAAGTTCGTCGCGACGCAGTGGGTGCGCGGCGAGGTCGACACCGCGGAGGCGAACTACTGGATCCTCGGCGGCCACTCCGACCGGGAGGCGCACAAGGGCTACGACGAGCGCGGCGTGCCGCTGTGGATCTGGAACGCCCACCACACGATGTTCGACGCCGAGTCGCTCCGCGCGGCCGTCGCCGAGCACCTCGTCGTCGACGAGCTCTTCACCTACGACATCCGCAACCTGCGCCTCTACGCCCACAAGGCTGGCTGACCGTCACGCGGTGAGGGCGGCGTGGGTCTCCGCGTCGTAGAGCCGCAGCGCCGCGGCCGGGAAGGAGAGGTGCACGACGTCGCCGGGTCGGGCCCGGAACGTGGCGGGGGCGGACGCCTTGAGCGCCTCGTCGCCGACGTCGACCGTCAGCAGCACGGCGGAGCCGGTGGGTTCCACCACCTCCACGTGGGCGGTGAGGTCGCCGCGCTCCGTGCTGACCTCGACGTTCTCCGGCCGCACCCCGAGCAGCACGTCGCGGCCGCCGTGGGAGCGGGCGGCGGGCGGCGCGGGCACGACGTCGTCGCCGATGTGCAGCCGGGCGCCGTCCGGGTCGACCTTCGCGGCGAGGAAGTTCATCGGGGGTGAGCCGAGGAAGCCGCCGACGAAGCGGTCGGCCGGGCTGTCGTACACGTCGATGGGGTCGCCGAGCTGCACGATCCGGCCCGCGCGCATGACGGCCACGCGGTCGCCGAGGGAGAGCGCCTCGCCCTGGTCGTGCGTGACGTAGATCGTGGTGGTGCCCAGGTCCTGCACGATCTTCTTGAGCTCCGTGCGGAACTCCAGGCGCAGCAGGGCGTCGAGGTTGGAAAGCGGCTCGTCCATGAGCAGCACGTCGGCGTCCATCACGATCGCCCTGGCCACGGCCACCCGCTGGCGCTGCCCGCCGGACAGCTGCGCGGGCTTGCGATCGAGGTAGCGGCCCAGCTGCAGGAGGTCGGCGGCCCACTCGACCTTGCGGTCGACCTCGGCGCGGTCCTTCTTCGCCATCACGAGGCCGAACGCGATGTTGTCGCGCACGCTGCGGTGCGGGAACACGGCGTAGGACTGGAACACCATCGAGAGGCCGCGCTTGTGCGCGGGCTGGTAGGTGACGTCGCGGCCGCCGATGGCGATCGACCCGTCGTCGGGCAGCTCCAGACCGGCGATCATGCGCAGCAGCGTGGTCTTGCCGCAGCCGGACGGGCCGAGCAGCACCATGAACTCGCCGTCGGCGATCTCCAGCGAGATGTCGTCGGTGGCCCGCTCGGTGCCGCCCGGGTAGGTCTTCACCAAGTGCTCGATGACGACGTCGCTCATCGCTCGCCCTCGCTGACGCTCGGTCGGCGCTTCGCGGAGCGCTGTGTTGATGATTCGCTCGCAAGCTCGCTCATCGGATCGTCGACCCCCACATGTTGGTGAGATAGCGGCGCATCAGCGCGATGAACAGCAGCGCGGGGAGCACGAGCGCGAAGCCGCCCGCGAAGCGGTAGGCCAGCGGCGAGTCGCCCAGCGAGGACAGCACCTGCGCGGGCAGGGTGCGCCGGTTGAGCGTGAGGATCGAGGCGGCGAGCACCTCGTTCCAGCTCTGCACGAACGTGAAGATCGCCGCAGCTGCGATGCCCGGCAGCGCCATCGGCGCCACCACCTGCCGGAACGCCTGCGCGGGCGTGCAGCCGAACACGCGGGCCGCCTCCTCGACGTCCACCGGCACGGCGAGGAACACGCTGGCGCAGATCAGGATCGTGGTCGGCAGCGACAGGGCGGTGTGCAGCAGGATCACGGCGTAGGTGGTGTCGTACAGGCCCGTGGTGAGGAACAGCTGCGCCAGCGGCACCGACAGCACGACGATCGGCAGCGCCCGGGTGAACAGCAGGAAGAGCTGGTAAGGCTCCTTGCCCGCGAACGCCGTGCGGGCCAGGCCGTACGCCGCGGGCACGCCGATCAGCAGCGACAGCACGAGCGTCCACAAGCCGACGATCAGCGAGTTGCCGAAGGACGGCACCACCCCGGTCGAGGACAGGAAGGCCGTCAGCGTCTCCAGCGAGAGGTTCGTCGGCAGGAACGACAGCGGGAACGCGTTGAGCGACGCCCGGCTCGACACCGCGGCGAGCGTGATGAGGTAGAGCGGCACGGCCATGAACGCGGTGACCGCCACGCAGGCGACCTGCAGCAAGACGCGGTTGCGGCGGTGGCGGCGCAGCGGGGCCCGGTCCGGCGCGGTCATCGGACCTCCTCGCTCCGCAGGGTCCGCAGGTAGACCACGGACGTCACCATGGAGAGCACCAGCACCACGAGGGCGAGCGCGGCCGCGACGCCGGGGTTCTGCAGCGTGACGTACCAGCGGTAGGTCTCGCCGACGAGCACCGGGAAGTTCTCGCCGGTGAGCGCCCGGGCCACCGCGAAGGTCTGGAACGCGAGGATCGTGCGCAGGATCAGCGCGACCTGCAGGCTGGGGCGCAGCAGTGGGAGGAGCACCCGCCACAGCCGTTGCCACGGGCTCGCCCCGAACACGGCGGCGGCCTCCTCGTAGTCGCGGGGGATGCCCTGCAGCCCCGCAACGACGATCACCAGCACCAGCGACGTCGCCCGCCACAGCTCGGCGATGAGCACGGCCAGGAAGAGCGACGTCCAGCTGTCGAACGCCAACCACGCCACCGGCGGCAGGCCCAGGCTGACCAGCAGCGAGTTGAGGTAGCCGCGGTCGGTGAGCACGGCGAGCCACACCAGGCCCGCGGCGAGGTCGCTCACCGCGAGCGGGATGGCCCAGACGAAGAAGTACACGTTGGCCAGCCGCGGCTTGGCCCGCAGCAGCAGGGCCATCGCGATGGCGAACGCGAACTGCACCGGGATGAGCACCACGATGAGCAGGAGGGTGTTGCGCACGGCGGGCCAGAAGTTGGCGTCGGTGACCATGCGCTGCACGAACTCGAGCGTGAAGCCCTGGTCGCCGCGGAACGCCAGCAGCACGCCCTGCACCATCGGCCAGCCGAACAGCAGGGCCATGAACATCAGCGACGGAGCGATCAGCAGCAGCCCAGGCGGCCCCTTGCGGGCGCGGCAGGTGCGGCGCGCCGGGGCCTCGGTCTCGCGGTCGAGCGTCGGGGCGGCCATCACGCGACCGCGCAGACCGGGGCGGCCGGGTCGGGGGACCAGCACGGCACCTTCGCGTCGGCGAGCAGCGCCGAGAGCCGTTCGGCCTGCTCGTCGAGCACCTGGCGCACGGGACGGCGGTTGAGGCAGATCTCCCGGAAGCTGTCCTTGAACACCTGGCCCACCTGCGCGTCGCGGCTGCCCAGCCCGACCGGCGGGAGGGAGAGGATCGCGTCGCGGCTCTCGGCCTGCGCTTTGACGGCGGCGGCCTCGCCCGCGATGGCGCCGGGCAGGTCCGGCGGGAGCGGCACCGACGTCACGGGGAAGAACGCGTTCTGCCGCAGGGTCTCCACCTGCATCCCCGCGCCCGCGATCCCGCGGATCACCTGCTCGGCGGCGGGGCGCTCCAGGCCGCCCTTGGGCAGCGCGAGCCCCGCGAGGACGAGCATGTAGCCGCGGCCCTTCGGGCCGCGCGGAGCGGGCACCATCAGCCAGTCGTCCGGCTTGTCCTTCGCGGCGCCGACGAGCCGGGCCACGTGGTCCCACGCCACCAGCACCTCGCCGCGGGCCAGCGGTTCCTGCATGTACTCGAAGTTGGTGGACGCGGGCGCCGTGGCCGCCCAGAGGTCGGCCATGTAGGTCCACGCGGCCTCGGCGTCGGCGCCGCGGAACGTCGTGACCTGCCCGCCGGTGAAGCTGGGCAGCAGGTAGCCCTGGGTGAAGCGGTAGAACAGCCCCTTCGGGCCCGCGGGGATGCCGAACACCGGGCGGCCCGCCGCCGCCTGCGCCGCCCGCGCCCAGGCGAGGTACTGGTCGTAGGTGAGCTCGCGGACGTCGGCGCCCGAGGGCAGCCACTGCAGCGCCTGCTTGTTGACGGCCACGATGTAGGTGGCCTGCATCCACGGCACGAACTTCGGGGTGGTGCCGCCCAGCGTGGTCAGCTTGAGGATCTCGTCGGGGTAGCCCGCGCCCGACAGCTGGCCCAGCAGCCCGCCGACGTCGTCGAACGCGTCGGCGAGCGGGGCGAGGTCGTTGTAGAGGCCGCCGATGAGGGCGGTGCGCACGTTGCGGGCCTGGGCCTGCGACTTGATCGTGGTGGTGAAGACGCCGCCCTCGACCGGGTTGTACGCCACCGGTACCGGCAGCTGGCTGCGCAGCACCTTCTCGAAGCGCTGCCGCTCCTCGACCGGCGTGAACTGCGTGGAGAGGAAGCCGACGGTGCCGGGCGCGGCCGCGCCGCTGGTGTCGAACCCGGCGCACGCGGCGAGCAAGGGCGTGGCCAGCAGGCCGCCGAGCACCGCCCTCCGCGTGACCGGACGCATGGGGGTGAGTGCCCACGTGCGCGCTGGACTAATCCTGATCGGCCGCGGCCGCCTCCACGGGGACGGGGACGGGCAGGCGCTGGGGGATCACGCAAGCGATGGTCAGCACCGCGAGGAGCGAGAACAGCAGCACGGTGATCCAGACCGTCCGCGGGGAGCCGAACGCCTCGAGGTTGCCGTCCGCGATCGCCACCGCGGTGAAGAACGTCGGGACGGGCAGCAGCGCGCACCCGCCCAAGATCCACCGCTTGCGCCGCGACCCCCGCCCGGAGAGCGCGTACCCGCCCGCGAGCGCGGGCAACGTGACCACCAGCGACGCCGGGTCGACGGTGAACAGCAGCGGCGCGAACCGGGTACGGCGCAGCCTGCGCGGGTCGCCCGTCCGGCGCAGGTGCTCGGCCCACCCCAGCAGGCCGCCGACGGCCGCGCCGATGGGCAGGATGATCGCGAACGTGCCGAGCCAGCTCACCGCGGAGGCCGAGGGGGAGTCCATGTTCGCGGCCGCCGCCATGAACCCCCGCATCCCCGCGCCCCACGCCAGCCCGCACACGACGCCCACGACCACCAGCCGTCGACGGGAGGTGAGCAGCTCGGCGGGCGCGCGGTGCGGGAGCGTGCAGCCGAAGGCGAGCACCGCCAGCAGGGACAGGAACAGCACGGCGAGCCAGGTGCCGCGCGGGGTGCCGAGGGCGAGCGGGCCCCCGACCGACGAGGCGACGACCAACCAGGCGGGCACCGGGAGGAGCGCGACCGCGCCCGCCGCCCAGCGGGCCCACCGCGGGCCGCGGCCCGCGAGGGCATAGCCCCCCGCCATGCCGAACAGCGGTACCGCGATCGCGCCGCCGCCGAGGCCGTCGACGAACACCGACACGAGGACGGACGGCGTGAACAGCACGACCACCAGCGGCGCCGCCACGAGCCACCGCGGCGCCTGCCCGGCCAGGTGCGCGGCCCAGCCGAGCAGGGCGCCCACGACGAGCCCGGGCAGCAGGACGCCCTCGAACGTGCCGAACCAGTCGAACGTCGACTCGGGGCCCGCGAACTCGGCCATGAGCACGCGGAGCGACGCCGCCCACGCCAGCCCGACCACCGCGCCGACCAGCACGGGAGCCGGTACCACCCACCGGGTGTCGCCGATCGAAGTCACGCCGGTGACGCTAGCCGGGCGCCCGGCCGTCCACATCGGCCGAAGTACTCACGGCGCTACTCAGACGGCGTTGTTCCGGGCGACCTCCGCGTAGAACCGCCCGCTGTCCTTGACCGTGCGCGCCTGCGTGGCGTAGTCGACCGCCACGATGCCGAAGCGCTTCGCGTAGCCGTAGGACCACTCGAAGTTGTCCATCAGCGACCACACGAAGTACCCCTCCACCCGAGCGCCCTCGGCGATGGCGGCGTGCACGGCGGCGAGGTGTTCACGCAGGTAGGCGGTGCGTTCGGGGTCGGCGACGCGCCCGTCGGCGCCCACCGTGTCGGGGTAGGCGGCCCCGTTCTCGGTGACCATCAGCGCGAGATCGGGACGGCGCGCGGCCAGCCCCGACAACAGCGCGGTGAGCCCGCGGGGATCGATCGACCAGCCCATCGCCGTGTGCCTGCCGGTCTGTCGGGGGAACTCGACGTCGTCGCACGCCACCCAGGGCCGGGCGCCGCTGTCGTCGTGGCCGTCGGCGCTCTCGCGGGGCCGTTCGCGCGTCCAGTGCCGCACGTGGGTGGGGGTGTAGTAGTTCACGCCCAGCAGGTCGATCGGCGCCGCGATCGTCGCGAGGTCGGCGGGCCGCACGAACGACCAGTCGGTGACGGCCGCGGTGTCGGCCAGCACGTCGGCGGGGTAGCGGCCGTCGAGGATCGGATCGAGGAAGACCCGGTTCTGCAGGCCGTCGACGCGGCGGGCGGCGTCGACGTCGGCGGCCGCGTCGCTCGCCGGGCGCACCCAGGCGAGGTTGAGCGCGACCCCCACGCGGGCGGCCGGTGCGGCGGCCCGGACCGCGGCGACCGCGAGACCGTGGGCCAGGTTGAGGTGGTGCACGGCGGTGAGCGCGGCGACGTCGTCGGTGCGGCCCGGCGCGTGCACGCCGCTGGCGTAGCCCAGGTAGGCCGAGCACCACGGCTCGTTCAGGGTGAAGAACCGGCCGACCCGGTCGCCGAGCGCGCCCGCGACGAGGGCGGCGAACTCGCCGAACCGCTCGGCCGTCGCCCGGTTCGTCCAGCCGCCCGCGTCTTCGAGGGCCTGCGGCAGGTCCCAGTGGTAGAGCGTGACCGCGGGTTCGATGCCCGCCGCGAGCAGCGCGTCCACCAGGTCGGAGTAGAAGGCGAGGCCCGCCGGGTTGACCGGGCCCAACCCCTCGGCGGTCACGTGCGGCGTGATCCGGGGCCACGACACCGAGAACCGGTAGGCGGTGAGCCCGAGGTCGGCCATGAGGGCCACGTCCTCGCGGAAGCGGTGGTAGTGGTCCACGGCGACGTCGCCGGTGTCGTCGCCCGCGACCCGGCCCGGGGTGTGGGCGAACGTGTCCCAGATCGACGGGGTGCGGCCGTCCTCGGCTACCGCGCCCTCGATCTGGTAGGCCGCCGTAGCCGCGCCCCACAGGAAGCCGGTGGGGAAGCGGAGCAGGTCGGTGCGGGTGTCGGGCTGGGTGGTGGTCATGGGTGCCTTCCTAGGCTTTGACGGCACCGGCGACGATGCCGCCGACGATCTGGCGGCCCAGCAGCAGGAACACGACGACGACCGGCAGCGTGCCGACCAGCGTCCCCGCCATGATGACGCCCGTGTCGGGCACGTAGCCGCCGCCCAGCGCGGCCAGTGCGACCTGCACGGTCGGGTTGGTGGTGTCGAGCGCGATGACGGGCCAGAAGAAGTCGTTCCAGGCCGTCATGAACGTGAGCATGCCGAGCACGGCCATGCCGGGTCGAGCGATCGGGAGCACGACGCTCCACACGGTGCGCAGGGCGGTGGCGCCGTCGACCTTCGCGGCGTCGAGCAGCTCGTCGGGCAGCGCCTGAACGAGGTACTGGCGCATGAAGAACACCCCGAACGCCGCCACCAACGACGGCAGGATCACCGACGCCAACGAGCCCGCCAGGCCGAGCGCGACCATGAGGCTGTAGAGCGGCACCACGCCCAGGCTCGGCGGGATCATCATCGTGCCCACGGCGAGCGCGAAGAGCGGGCCGCGGCCGCGGAAGCCCAGCTTGGCGAAGGCGTAGCCCGCCAGCGTGCAGAGCAGCACGGTGCTCAGCGTGACCACGCCCGCGACCACGAGCGAGTTGACCAGCGCCAGGCCGATGTTCTGCTGGTCGAGCGCCTTGGCGATGTTCGAGAACAGCAGCGGGCCCGGCGTGAGCGGCGGCGGGCTCTGCGCCATCTCGGCCATCGGCCTGCTCGCGGCGACCACCAGGTAGTAGAACGGCAGCAAGAACACGAACGCCGTGGCGACGAGCGCGGCGTAGGTCCGTGGGCCCGCCACGAGCAGGCCGCGTGCGCGCGGCACGAACACGCTCACGCCGAACGCTCCCGGCGGCGGGCCAGCGCGGCGTTCACGAGCACCAGCACCACGATCAGCAGGAACATCACCCAGGCCACCGCGGCAGCCCGGCCGAGCTGCCCGATCTGCCAGCCCTGCTGGTAGAGGAACAGGCCCAGGGTCTGGTATTGGCCCAGCGCGCCGCCCTCGGCCGCGCCGCCGCCGAAGATCAGCGGCTCGCCGAAGACCTGGGACGCGCCGATCGTCGACACGACGATGGTGAACAGGATCGTGGGCCGCAGGCCGGGCAGCGTGACGTGCCGGAACTGCTGCCAGCCGTTCGCCCCGTCCAACGCGGCGGCCTCGTAGAGGTCCTGGGGGATCGACTGCATGCCCGCGAGGTAGATCAGCGCGTTGTAGCCGGTCCAACGCCAGATGATGATCGACGAGATGGCGATCTGGGCGGCCCAGCTGCCGTTGCGCCAGTCGACCGGGTTCACCCCGACCACCCCGAGCAGCCAGTTGATCAGGCCCGCGTCCCGGCTGAACAGCTGGGCGAACACCAGCGTGGCCGCGGCCACCGACGTCGCGTACGGCATGAGCATCGCGACACGGAAGAACGTGCGGCCGCGCATCCGGTGGTTGAGCAGGTGCGCGAGGCCGAGGGCGAGCAGCAGCTGCGGCACCGTGGACAGCACGCCGATCGTGAACGTCTTGAGCAGGGCGTTGTAGAAGGCCGGGTTGGTGAAGAGCCAGACGAAGTTGTCGAGCCCGATGAACGACATCGAGGAGCCGAGCCGGTAGCGGTGCAGGCTGATCCACGCGGTGTCGATCAGCGGGAACAACCCGAACGCGGCGAACAGCAGGAAGAACGGGGCGATGTAGACGTACGGGGCCGAGCGGGCCTCGAACGCGTGCAGGCGCGACCGGCGGGCCCGCCGCCTGTTGACGACGGCGGGCTCCGGCCGGGAGAGCGTCAGGGTCACCCGCTCAGCCGATCTGCTGCTTCGCCGCCTGCTGCGCAGCGTTCCAGGCGTCGGCCGGGCTCACGCCGTTGGCCTCGACGGACAGCAGCGCCTTGGTCATCACCTTCTTGAGCACGCCGTCGTCGGGGCCGAGGATCTGCACCGGGGCGGCCTGCGCGGCCGTGGAGTAGATCTTGCCGATCGGGGCGTTCGCGAAGTACGGGTCGGTCGTGGCCGCGACCTGGGCGATGCCGCCCGCGGTGGACGGGAAGTTGCCGACCTTCGTGAACAGCCGCGCCTGCTGCTCGGGCGCGGTGAGCCAGGTGATCAGCTTCGCGGCCTGCTCCTTGTGCGGGCTCGTCGCCGGGATCGCGAGGTAGGAGCCGCCCCAGTTGGCTCCGCGGCCGCCGGGCAGCGTGGTGACGTTCCACTTGCCCGCGCCCGCGTCGCCCGCCTTGCCCTTGATGTAGCCGATCATCCAGGACGGGCAGGCGATCGTGGCGAACGTGCCTGAGCCGAAGCCCGCGTCCCAGCCGGGGTCGACGAACTGCTCGAGCTTGGCGGTGAGCCCGGTGGACCCGGCGCCCGCGGCGGTGTCGAAGGCCTGCTTGACGGCCGGGTTGTCGGCGTAGACGAGCGCGCCGGACGCGTCGTAGTAGATCTTCTGCTCGCCGGAGACGATGGCGTTGTAGAGGCCGCCCGCGGAGTCGGTCCACGCCGAGCCTGCGGGCGCGCTCGCCTTGTACTTCTCGCCGAGCGCGAGGTAGTCCTGCCAGGTGGAGGCCTGCGCGGCGAGGGTGGCGGGGTCGGTGGGCAGGCCCGCCTTGCCGAGCAGGTCGCTGCGGTAGCACAGCGCCATCGGGCCGATGTCGGTGCCGAGGCCCAGCACGGCGCCGTCCTTGGTGGTGGCCGCCTTCTCCTTCCAGGGGAGGTAGCCCGCGACGGCCGAGCCCGCGGCGGTGTCGCGCAGGTCGGTCCACAGGTCCTGCTGGTTGGTCACCACGTCGGCGATGCGGGCGACCTCGATGCCCTGCACGTCCGACGAGCCCTTCCCGGAGGCGAGCCGGGTCTGCAGGGCGGGCCAGTAGGCGTCCTCGCTCTGCGTCGAGTCGTACTTGATCGTGACGCCGGGGTTCTGCTTCTCGTACTCGGCGAACAGGCCCGTCTCCTGGTAGCCGAACGTGCCGAACAGGCTGACCGACAGCTCGACGGGGCCCGCCGCGTCCTGCGGGGCCGAGCCGGTACCCCCCGAGCCGCAGGCCGAGGCGGCCAACAGCGCGAGGCCCGCGACCAGCGCGGCGCCTTTGCGGGCGGGTGAAGGTGGGAGTTGCATCATCGCCTCCGGTGGGTGAGAGCGCTCTCACGGCGTCGTCGGAGACAGGGTGGCGGCCCCGGCTCGCCGTGTCAAGAGAGCGCTCTCACGCAGCCCGCGGTGAGTCGTACGTTCCGCCGTGGTGAGTCGTGCGTTTCGCCGTGGTGAGTCGTACGTTTCGCCGCGGTGAGTCGTGCGTTTCGCCGCGGTGAGTCGTACGTTTCACCGCGGTGAGTCGGGCGTCTCGCTGCGGTGAGTCGGGCGATCCGTCGCGGCGAGCCCGCGATCAGCCCGGGCCGGCGCGCTCGATGGCCCGGGCCGC
>DATAOO010000064.1:0-21854 GCA_036265695.1 Pseudonocardia sp.
CGCTGAGGTCGGTGAGCGGGTCGCCGTCGACGGCCAGGAGGTCGGCGTCGTAGCCCGGCCGCACCCGCCCCTTGCGGTCGCCGAGCCCGCACACCTGTGCGGCGGTCGACGTGCCCGCGGTGATCGCCTCGGCCGGGCTCATCCCGAGCTGGGCGAGGTGCAGCAGGCCGTGGGGCAGCACGCCATGCGGCTTGACCGGGGCGATGCCCGCGTCGGTACCCGCCACCACCACCGCACCTTCGCGGATCAGCCGGGAGTAGCTCGCCAACAGGTGCGGGAGGATCTTCATCAGCTCGGGTGGTGGGGCGATCGGCAGCGAGGTGGGGACGAGCCCGAGCGTCGCGCCCACGGCGATCCGGCGCCGCACGATGGTCGCGACGAGGTCATCGGGAGCGACGACGCGGTCGCCCTCGGCGAAGGTGCAGTGCTCCAGACCGTCGACCCCGGCCGCGACACCGTCGACGATCGCCTCGAGCGCGTGGGCGTGGGCGGTGACGGGGAGGCCGTGCCGGTGCGCTTCGTCGACCAGCGCCACGAGGTCGTCGGGGGTGAACTGCCTGCCGTCGACGTTGGTGCCCGAGGTCAGGAAGCCGCCGGAGGCCATCACCTTGATCACGTCGACGCCGCGCTCGGCGTGCTCGCGGACGGCGTCCCGCACCCCGCGCTCGGCGACGCCGCCGAGGAAGTGGCAGTGCCCGCCCTCCGAGGTGATCGGCGGGCCTGCCGCCACGATCGTCGGCAGCCCGGTGCGGGACTCGCGCAGGCGCAGGGCGAGGTAGTCGCGGTCACCGAGGTCGCGCACCGTGGTGACGCCCGCGCGCAGCTGGGCGGCGGCGGCCTCCGCCATCGCCTCCAGCACGGCGTCGTCGTCGCGGGTGGCGAGGGCGGCCACCGGGTCGAGGCCCGCGTCGAACGCCAGGTGCACGTGGGTGTCGATCAACCCGGGCAGCAGGGTGGCGTCGCCGAGGTCGAGCAGCTCGGCATCGGCGGGCGGGGGTCCGGTGCGGACCTCACTGATCCGCCCGTCCTCGACGAGCACGAGCGGGTCGGTGTGCGTGGTGACGCCGTCGAACAGGCGGGCGGCGCGGAGAGCTGTACGGGTCATACCGCACGTTGTACGGGCGTTGTGACCTGCGGAGATCGGGGGAACCACGTACTCCCGGTACGGTTTCGCTCCGTGGAGCCGCGGTTCGTGGGGCGCGCCGACGAGCTGGCCGAGCTCGTCGGGCTGCTCGACGCGGCGCTCGACGGCAGGCCCGGGTTCGCGGTGCTCGCGGGCGAGCCGGGGATCGGCAAGACGCGGCTGGCCGAGGAGCTCGCCGCGTTGGCGGGCGCCCGTGCGGTACCGGTGCTGTGGGGCGGCTGCACCGCCGCCGAGGGCGCGCCCGCGTACTGGCCGTGGCGGCGGGTCCTGCGCTCCTGGCTCGCGTCGGTCGGGCCCGCGCGCGCCGCCGCGGCGATGGTCGGGTTCGGCGAGGTCGCGCGGCTGGCGCCCGAGCTGCCCGGCGAGCCCGTCGAGAGCGACCGGTTCGCGCTCTTCGACGCCGTCGCCCGCTTCCTCGCCGCGGTCGCCGAGGAGGCGGGGCTCGTGCTCGTCCTCGACGACGTGCAGTGGGCCGACGCCGACTCGCTGGCGCTGCTCGCGCACGTGACCCGGGAGGTGACGCGCGGGCGGCTGCTGGTCGTCGTCACCGTCCGGCCCGCCGAGCGCGACCTCGCACTGGGTGGGCTGGTGATCGAGCTGTTCGGGTGGGACGACGCGGAGGTCGGCGCCGCGCTCGGTGGTGTGCCCGACCCGGACTTCGTCGCTGCGGTCGCCCGGCGGTCGGGCGGCAACCCGTTCTTCGTCGGTGAGCTGGCGCGGGCGGGCACGGCCGGACTGCGGGTGCCCGCGGCCGCGCGCGACGTCGTGCGGGCCCGCATCCGGCGCCTCCCCGAGCCGTGCCGGGCGCTGCTCGGGGTGGCGGCGGTGCTCGGGCGCGACGTCGACGCGGCGCTGCTGGCGTCCGTCACCGGCGTCGACGGCGTGCTCGACGGCCTGCGGCCCGCCCTCGACGACGGCGTGCTCGACCACCCCGCGGGCCGGGTCGGCCTGCGCTTCACCCACGACCTCGTCCGCGAGAGCGTGCTCGCCGACCTGCCCGCGACCGAGCAGGCCCGGGTGCACCTCGCGGTCGTCGCCGCACTGACGCCCTCGGCGGATGACCCGGACGTGGTCGCCGAGCTCGCCCACCACGCCCTCGCCGCGCTCCCGGCGGGCGACCGGGTGGCCGCCACCGCCTGGGCCCGCCGCGCGGCCGCGATCGCCCACAGCAGGCTCGCCTACGACGAGGCGGCCCGGCTGCTGGCCGACGCGCTCGCCGCGGGTCGCCCGGTGCTGAGCCCGTCCGAGCGGCTGTCCGTGCTGCTGGAGCTGGCCCGCGCGCGGGGCCTCGCGCACGACGTGGCGGGCGCGATCGGGACGTTCACCGAGGCGGCCGAGCTGGCCAGGGCCACCGGCGACGCCGCGGGCCTCGCCGCTGCCGCGCTCGGGCTGCCCGAGGTCAGCGAGATGCCGTGGCTCGACGTGGCGCGCGGCTGGTGCGAGGAGGCGCTGCGCGGCCTCGGCGACGGCGACAGCCCGCTCAAGGCGAAGCTCCTGGCGCAGGTCGCGCACGGCGCGCTGTTCACGGCGGATCCGCGGACGATCACCGACGCGAGCGCGGCGGCGCTGGCGATGGCCGAACGGCTCGACGACCCGTCGTCGTTGGCCATCGCGCTGCGGGCCCGCCAGCTCGCGCGGGCGGGCGCCGACGGCAACGCCGAGCGGCTCGTGCTCGGCGGCCGCCTGCTCGCGCTCGGCGAGCGAACCGGCGACCAGGAGGACGTGCTGTGGGGCAGGCTGTGGCGCTTCGACGCGCTCCTGCAGGCCGGGCGGGTGCTCGACGCGGAGGCCGAGCTCGACGCGCTCGAGCCGGTCGTCGCCACGCTGCGCCGCCCGTTGGCGCGGCTGCACCTGCTCCGCAACCGGGTGACGCTCGCGCTGGGCCGCGGCCGGTTCGCCGAAGG
Organism: Pseudonocardia sp.; assembly: GCA_036265695.1. Taxonomy (GTDB): domain Bacteria; phylum Actinomycetota; class Actinomycetes; order Mycobacteriales; family Pseudonocardiaceae; genus Pseudonocardia. The sequence continues at coordinate 3,049 of DATAOO010000064.1, forward strand.
GCGCGCGCTGAACGAGGAGACCATCGCGCTCGCCGAGCGGGGCGGGCACCTCGGTGCGTACGCCACCGCCCGTTCCCTGCGGTTGGGCATCGCGGCGCGCACCGGCGGCGATCCCGGCGATCTCGACTGGCTCCGCACCCACCCGGCCCGGATGCTCCCGATGGCGGCGCTCAGCCGGGCGCAGATGAGCCTGTACTTCGTCGCGCGCGGGGACTGGGACGAAGCCCGGGAGTGGTACGCCAGCCTGCCCGGGCCGGGCTCGCCGCAGGTCCCGGCGTTCATGGCGCTGGCGCTGGAGGGCCTGCGGGCGCTGCTGCTGCCCGACTTCGGCGACGCCGCGACCGCCGAGGCCGTGCACCGGCTGCTCCTGCCGTACGCCGACCTGCACCTCGTCGGGGGCGCGGGCGCGATCACCACCGGCGGGTCGGTGCGGGGCGCGCTCGGCATCGCCGCGCACGTGGCGGGCAAGCCGGACGTGGCGGTACGGCACCTGCGCACGGCGGTGACCGTCAACGACGCGGCGGGCCTGGCCTACCCGGCCCTGCTCGCCCGGGTCGCGCTGGCCGTCGCGTTGCGCGCCCGCGCCCGTCCGTCCGACGGCGACGAGGCGGCCGCGCTCCTCGCCGAGGCGGACGCGGCCGCCACGCGGCTGGACATGCCCCCGCAGCGCGCGCGCATCGCGGAGCTGCGGGCCGTCGCGGACGACGGCGGGGTGCTCTCCCGGCGCGAGGCCGAGATCGCCGAGCTGGTCGGGCGCGGGCTGACCAACCGGCAGATCGCCACCAGCGCCCACATCTCCGAGCGCACGGTCGAGACCCACGTCGGTCACGTGCTGGCCAAGCTGGGCTTCACCCGCCGCTCGGAGATCGCCGCCTGGGCCGCGGGCCGGAAGCAGTAGGGTCGCTCGCCGTGCGTCTCGTCATCGCCCGCTGCCAGGTCGACTACGTAGGGCGGCTCACCGCCCACCTGCCGATGGCGCCGCGGCTCCTGCTGATCAAGGCGGACGGGTCGGTGAGCATCCACGCCGACGACCGCGCCTACAAGCCGTTGAACTGGATGAGCCCGCCGTGCTGGCTGGAGGAGGCGCCGGGCGTCTGGACGGTGCGCAACAAGGCCGACGAGTCCCTGGTGATCACGATCGGCGAGGTGCTGCACGACTCGTCGCACGAGCTGGGCGTGGACCCGGGCCTGGTCAAGGACGGCGTCGAGGCGCACCTGCAGGAGCTGCTCGCCGCGCACCCGACGGCGCTGGGGGAGGGCTACACGCTCGTGCGGCGCGAGTACATGACCGCGATCGGGCCGGTCGACCTGCTCTGCCGGGACGCCGCGGGCGCTTCGGTGGCCGTCGAGGTCAAGCGCCGCGGGGAGATCGACGGGGTGGAGCAGCTCACCCGTTACCTCGAGCTCATGAACCGGGACCCGCTGCTGGCGCCGGTGGCGGGCGTGTTCGCCGCGCAGCAGATCAAGCCGCAGGCCCGCACGCTCGCGCAGGACCGGGGGATCCGGTGCGTCACCGTGAACTACGACGCGTTGCGCGGCATGGAGTCCGACGACCTGCTGCTCTTCTGAGACTTGGAGCGCCTCTTACGCTCGGGCAGGTGACCGCCACCGCGACGACGTTCAGCTCACTCGACCCGCGGACCGGTGAGGTCGTCGGCACCTACCCCGTGCACGACACCGCGGCGGTCGAGGCGGCGGTCGCCAGGGCTGTCGAGGGCGCGCGGTGGTGGGCCGAGCTCGGCTTCGACGGCCGCGCCCGCCGTCTCCGGGAGTGGAAGAAGGCGCTGGTCCGGGGCCTGGACGGGCTGGCGAGGACGATCTCCGATGAGACCGGGAAGCCGTTCGACGACGCCCGGCTTGAGCTGGCGCTCGCGGTCGACCACCTCGACTGGGCGGCCCGGCACGCGGCGAAGACCCTCGGGCGGCGGCGGGTGCGCGCCGGGCTGCTGATGGCCAACCAGGTGGCCACGCTCGCGTACGCCCCGATCGGGGTCGTCGGCGTCATCGGGCCGTGGAACTACCCGGCCTTCACGCCGATGGGGTCGATCGCGTACGCGCTGGCCGCGGGCAACGCCGTCGTCTTCAAGCCGAGCGAGCTCACCCCGGGCGTCGGGATGGCGCTGGCCGACGCGCTGGCCGAGATCGTCGAGGGACGGCCGGTGCTGCAGGTCGTCACCGGGTTCGGGGAGACGGGCGCGGCGCTCTGCCGCGCCCCCGGCGTCGGCATGATCGCGTTCACCGGCTCGACCGCCACGGCCAAGCGGGTGATGGCCGCCTGCGCCGAGACGCTCACGCCGGTGCTGGTCGAGTGCGGCGGCAAGGACCCGCTGCTCGTGGACGCCGACGCCGACCTCGCCGCGGCGGCCGACGCGGCCGTGTGGGGCGGGATGTCCAACGCCGGGCAGACCTGCGTCGGCGTCGAGCGGGTGTACGTGCACGAGGCGGTGGCCGACGCGTTCACGGCGAAGGTCGTGGCCAAGGCCGAGTCGCTGCGGCCCGGCGCGTTCGGGCCTATGACGCTGCCCGCGCAGGTGGAGGTCGTCCGCAGGCACCTGGCCGACGCGCTGGCCCGCGGCGGTCGCGCCGTGGTGGGCGGCCCGGCGTCGGTGCGGCCGCCCTACATCGACCCGGTGGTGCTCGTCGAGGTGCCGGAGGACAGCGCCGCGGTCACCGAGGAGACGTTCGGCCCCCTGCTGGTCGTCAACCGGGTGCGCGACATGGACGAGGCGGTCGAGCGGGCCAACGCGGGCGGCTACGGCCTCGGGGCCACGGTGTTCGCCGAGAAGCGCGGCACCGAGATCGCCGCGAGGCTGCGGTGCGGCATGGTGTCGGTGAACTCGGTGATCGCGTTCGCGGGCATCCCCGCCCTGCCCTTCGGCGGCACCGGCGACTCCGGCTTCGGCCGCATCCACGGCGAGGACGGGCTGCGCGCGTTCACCCGGCCGCAGGCGGTGGCGCGGCAGCGGTGGGCGCCGCCGATCGCCGTCACGACCTTCCGGCGGTCGAGCCGGGCGGTGCGCGCGCTGGTGGCCGTCACGCGGCTGCGCCACGGCCGTTAGCCGACGGCGACCCGGGCGGTTGCGCCGAACCCGGGCGCCACGACGAGTGCGCCGCCGTCGCGCCTGCAGGACGCCACGGCGACGTGGCAGGGCCGGGCCACCGACGTGGGCAGCACGAGGCCGCCGTCGAGCTGGTAGCGCATGTTGGTGATCTTCCAGGCGGTGGCGGCGGGGTCGTCGGGCGCCGCGGGCGGGCGGTCGCCGCGGACCACCACCATCGCCTCGGTGACGCCGTCGGGCCAGTCGAACACGAGCGCTCCGCGGGGGGAGACGGTGAGGTTGCGGACGGCCGGGATGCCACCGGGGTCGGCGGGCGCGGAGCGGACCGGCGCGGCGGCCTTCGGACCGACGCGGGCGAGGACCTCGTACGCGGGGACGGGGGCGTCGGGCGCGACGGCCCCGTCGACCAGGTACGTCGCGCGGGTGCGCCCGACGACGTGCCGCCTGCCGTCGGCGGCGAGCCGGGTGACCTTGTACTCGACGTCGCCGCCACCCGTCGCCGTCCAGGTGACCGTGATCGACGGGTCGTCGGGGCCGCGCTCGGCCCGCACGTCCGTGGGGGCGGGGACGGCGTCGGGGGTCGCCGGCCGTGCCGACGGCACGCGCGCCGCCGATGCGGCGTCGGGGGCTTCGGTCGGTGTGGCCCCCGGCCCCGCGGCGCGCGGCTCCGGGACGGCGGCCCGGCTGGTCGTCGCGTCCGGCGCGGCGGCTTTCGGCGCGCCGAGGTCCGGTTCCGGCAGCGGCAGGGTGGGGGGCAGCGGTCGTCGGGGTCGGGGCGTGGGCCGCGGCTGGACGGCCGCCCGCAGCGCCGCGATGAAGTCCATGCAGGTGGGGAACCGCCGCTCGGGCTGCTTGGCGGTGGCCCGGGCCACGGCGGCGTCCACGGCGGGCGGGAGATCGGGTCGCTGCAGGCTCGGCCGCGGCGGATCGGCCGCGAGGTGGGCGTAGATCACCGCCGCCGTCTCGGGGCGGGGGTAGGGCACCTGGCCGGTGAGCGCGCGGAACGCGAGGCAGGCCAGGCCGTACTGGTCGGAGCGCCCGTCCACCCACCGGCCCTCGATCTGCTCCGGCGACGAGTAGTGCACCGTGCCCATGTACTGCCCCGCCGCCGTGAGCTCGCGCCCGCCCGCGGCCGCCTTGGCGATGCCGAAGTCGCACAGGTACACGTGCCTGCGCCCGGACCGGGAGATCAGGACGTTGCCGGGCTTGACGTCGCGGTGCACCAGGCCCGCGGCGTGCACGGCGTCGAGCGCGTCGGCCACCGGCTCCAGCAGGGTGCACAGCGGCTCGACGTCGAGCCTGCCTTCGCGCTGGAGCACCGCGCCGAGGTCCTCGCCGTCGACGAACCGCATCGACAGGTACAGCACACCGTTCGCGTAGCCCGCGTCGTAGATCGGGACGACGTTCGGGTGCTCGAGGCTGGCCGCGATGGCGGCCTCCCGCTCGAAGCGGTGGCGGTACTCCCGGTCGGCGGTGAGCGACGGCGGCAGCACCTTCAGGGCGACCGTGCGCCGCAGGTGCAGGTGGCTCGCGCGGTAGACGACCCCCATGCCGCCCTCGCCGATGAGCGCTTCGATGCGGTGCCCGGCCAGCACGCGTCCGACCCATCCCGCGACGGCTGCGCTCTGCTGCTCCGGCACCGGCGATCCGGGGGCTGACGTGGGCGCCAGCCCCCTCCCCCTCTCCCACGCTGGCCAGGCCTGCGGCGGCCTGGATTCCAGCCTACGGCGTGCCGCGGCGCGCCCCGCGCGGGTGCGGCCTAGCCCGAACGGTGGGCTCGTTATCCGCGTCACAGCGGGTGGCCGAGGTCGTCTGGGAGGATCACGGGATGGTGCGGGAATTCCGAACGGTCGGTGTCGTCGGTCTGGGCACGATGGGCGCGGGCATCGTCGAGGTGTTCGCCCGCAACGGCCTGCACGTCATCGCCGCCGAGATCGACGACGACGCCGTCGCCCGCGGCCTCTCGCACCTCGACACCTCCACGTCGCGGGCCGTCGGCCGCGGCAAGCTCACCCAGGAGGACGCCGACGCGCTGCTCGCGCGCATCACCACCACCACGTCGCTCTCCGACCTCGCGGACGTCGACCTCGTCGTGGAGGCCGTACCGGAGAGCCTCGATCTCAAGTCGGGCGTGCTCGCGGCCCTGTCCAAGATCTGTCGGCCCGACGTGATCCTGGCGTCCAACACGTCGTCGCTGTCGATCACCGAGCTGTCGGTGCGCACCGGCCGTCCCAGCAAGGTGGTCGGCATGCACTTCTTCAACCCGGCGCCGGTGCAGCGGCTCGTCGAGCTCGTGCGCACGGTCGTCACGGAGCCCGACGTCATCGACGACCTCAAGGCGTTCGCGGCCACCCTGGACAAGGTGCCGGTGGTCATCGGCGACCGGGCCGGGTTCATCGCCAACGCGCTGCTCTTCGGCTACCTCAACCACGCCGCGCGGATGTTTGAGCAGCGCTACGCCACCCGCGAGGACCTCGACGCCGCCATGCGCTACGGCTGTGGCTACCCGATGGGGCCGCTCGCGCTGCTCGACCTCATCGGGCTCGACACCGCGTACGAGATCCTCGAGACGATGTACGCGCAGTCGCGCAACCAGCTGCACGCCCCCACGCCGATCCTCAAGCAGATGATCACTGCGGGCCTGCTGGGCCGCAAGAGCGGACGCGGCTTCTACACCTACGCCGAACCGCACAGCTCGAAGGTCGTGCCCGACGCCGACACCCCGAGCGGCGCCCTCCCCGACGACGTCACGGTGCGCGACGTGCAGCGCGTCGGCGTCGTCGGCACCGGCACGATGGCCACGGGCATCGTCGAGGTGCTCGCCAAGGCGGGGCTGGACGTCGTGGTGCGCGGGCGCAGCGAGTCGAAGGTCGCGGCGGCGCTGGGCGCGTTGCGCAAGTCGCTGGAGAAGGGCGTGGTGCGCGGCAAGCTCACCGAGGAGGAGCGCGACGCCACTCTCGCCCGGGTCGGGGGCACCACCCGGCTGGAAGACCTCGCCGACGTCGACCTCGTGGTCGAGGCGATCGCGGAGGAGCTCGACGTCAAGCGCGCGGTGTTCGCGGCGCTCGACGAGATCTGCAAACCGGGCGCGATCCTGGCGTCCACCACGTCGTCGCTGCCGGTGGTGGAGTGCGCGGCGGCCACGACGCGGCCCGGCGACGTGGTCGGCATGCACTTCTTCAACCCCGCGCCCGTGATGAAGCTCGTGGAGGTGGTCTCGACGGTCACCACCGCGCCCGACGCCGCCGTCACCGTGCGCGCGCTGTGCGAGCGGATCGACAAGGTGCCGGTGAGCTGCGGCGACCGCTCGGGCTTCATCGTCAACGCGCTGCTGTTCCCGTACCTCAACGACGCGGTGAAGATGCTGGAGGCGCACTACGCCACGGTGGACGACATCGACGCCGCCATGAAGACCGGCTGCGCGCTGCCGATGGGGCCGTTCGAGCTGCTCGACGTGGTCGGGCTCGACGTCTCGCTCGCCATCGAGCGGTCGTTGTACGCGGAGTTCCGCGAGGCCGGGTTCGCGCCTGCGCCGCTGCTGGAGCACCTGGTCACGGCGGGTCGGCTGGGCCGCAAGACCGGCCACGGGTTCAGGGACTACAACGTTCGCTGAGTCCATGGCCCGGAACAACCGGCGCCGCGAAGACCACGTGCCGCTGCGTTCGGCCACGGCCGGGCGCGTCGAGGTCGCGGCGGACGGCGAGTGGCAGGTGCGGCAGGTCAGCGGCGCCGCGGCCGTCCGCGACTACCGCTGCCCCGGCTGCGACCAGGTCATCCCGGCGGGCACGCCGCACGTGGTGGCGTGGCCCGCGGCCGAGCACGGCTCGGTCGCCGACCGGCGGCACTGGCACACCCCGTGCTGGGCCGCCCGCGCCCGTCGCAGGCCGGGTGGCAGGCGGAGCCGCTAGGTCGCGTGCGCTCGGCGCAGGTCGGGTGGCGGGCGTAGCCGCTAGGCCCCTGCGTTCGCCGCAGGTTGGGGTGGCGGGCGGAGCCGCTAGGCCGCCGCGCCCGTCGCCGGTCGGGTGGCGGGCGGAGCCGCTAGGCCGCCTGCGCTCGCCGCAGACCCGGCGGTGGGGTGGCTGTCGTCGTTGCGCCCGGCCGATCGCGTGACGGGGATCGGCGCCGCGATCAGCGCGGGTGGGGCGTGGGCGCGAACGCGGGCGCGGGCTCGACGACGGGCGACCCGGCGGGCGGGGTGGCCCGCTCGGAGTCCTGCTCGTCCGGGAGCGGCCCGAGCGCGGCCACGAGCGCGTCGAGGTCGGCCCGCGACGCCGCGAGCTGCGCGACCATGCGCTGTCTCTGCTCGCGCAGCCGCACCACGGCCGCATGGGCGTCGGCCACGATCCGGGCCGCTTCCTGCTGCGCGGCCTCGACCACCCGCCTGCCGTCGGCGTGCGCGCGCTCGCGCATCTCCTCGGTGGCCGTGCGGGTGGCGAGCTGCTCGGCCGTGAGCGCGGTGAGCGCCTCCTTGCGGCGCTGGTCCATCGCAATGCGGAAATCGGCCTCCACCTGACGGCGCCGGTTCTCCGACTCCGTCCACGCGTCGGAGCGGCGGCGTTCGGCCTCGGCATCGGCGGCGGCCGCGGCCTCGGCGTGCTCCTGCTGCTCGGCGGCCAACCGGGCGCGCGCCTCGGCGATCTCCCGCTCGAACGTCTCCCGGTCGGCGGTGAGGCGCTCGTCGTGCGCGTGTTCGGCCGCCTCCAGCTCGGCCCGCCGCCGCGTGTCCGCTTCCTCGGCGGCCTCGGCGTCGGCCTTGGACTGCATGCGGATCGCGTCGGCCTCCGCGCGCGCGTCCTCGACGATCGAGGCCGCCTTCTGCTCGGCGTCGTGCAGGTTCCTGCTGGCCTCGGTCTGGGCCCGCTGCAGCATCTCGGCGACCTCGTCCTCGGCCATCCGCAGCATCGAGCGCATCCGTTCGCTCATGCCCTGGACGCTCTGCTGCGGGCTGACGAGCGTGCGCACCTGGGCGCGCAGCCGCTCGGCGCGCGCCCGGGAGTCGTCGAGCTCGCGCGTGAGCTGCGCGGACTGGTCGACCGCCGCGTCCCGGTCGGTGGTCAGGATCCGCATTTCCGCGTCCAGCCTGCGCAGGTGCGCTTCCACCTGTTCCTGGTCGTACCCCCGACGCACCACCTCGAAGCCGGCGGGGGGAAGGGGCGCAGCAGCGTCTCCGGCCATGCGCTCACCGTACCGGGCGGGTCGCGCTAGGTCCTGTTGCAGAGGGTGCAGGTCAGACGCCACGGAAGCGGTTGATGGCCTCGACGTGGCGGGCCCGCTTCTCGGGGTTCGTGACTCCGAGTCCTTCCTCGGGCGCGAGCGCCAGCACGCCGACCTTGCCCTGGTGGCTGTTGGTGTGCACGTCCAGCGCGGCCTGGCCGGTCTCCTCGAGCGGGTAGACCTTCGACAGCGTCGGGTGGATGAGCCCCTTGTCGATCAGCCGGTTGGCCTCGTACGACTCGCGGTAGTTGGCGAAGTGCGACCCGACGATGCGCTTCAGGTTCATCCAGAGGTAGCGGTTGTCGTACTGGTGCTCGAAGCCCGACGTCGACGCGCAGGTCACGATCGTGCCGCCCTTGCGGGTGACGTAGACGCTCGCGCCGAACGTCTCCCGGCCCGGGTGCTCGAAGACGATGTCCGGGTCGTCGCCGCCGGTCAGCTCGCGGATCTTGGCGCCGAATCGCTTCCACTCCTTCGGGTCCTGGTTGTGCTCGTCGCGCCAGAACTTGTAGCCCTCGGCCGACCGGTCGATGATCAGCTCGGCGCCCATGGCGCGGCAGATCTCGGCCTTCTTCGGCGAGGAGACCACGCAGACGGGTGTCGCGCCGCCGTTGAGGGCGAACTGGGTCGCGTAGGAGCCGAGGCCGCCGGACGCGCCCCAGACCAGCACGGTGTCGCCCTGCTTCATGCCCGCGCCGTTGCGCGAGACGAGCTGCCGGTAGGCCGTGGAGTTGACCAGGCCGGGGGCCGCGGCCTCCTCCCAGGTCAGGTGGGCGGGCTTGGGCATGAGCTGGTTGGACTTCACCAGCGCCAGCTCGGCGAGCCCCCCGAAGTTGGTCTCGAAGCCCCAGATGCGCTGCTCGGGGTCCATCATCGTGTCGCCGTGGCCGTCGGGGCTCTCCAGCTCCACCGAGAGGCAGTGCGCCACCACCCGGTCGCCGGGCTTCCACGCGTTGACGCCCGGCCCCGTGCGCAGCACGACGCCCGCGAGGTCCGACCCGACGACGTGGTAGGGCAGGTCGTGGCGTGCGGTGAGCGGCGAGATGCGGCCGTACCGGCGCAGGAAGCCGAACGTCGGCAGCGGCTCGAAGATCGACGTCCACACGGTGTTGTAGTTGATCGCGCTCGCCATCACCGCGACGATCGCCTCGCCCGGGCCCAGCTCGGGCGTGGCGATCTCGTCGACGTGCAGGCTCTTCCGCGGGTCCTTCTCCGCGGAGGGGATGCCCGCGAACATGTCGACCTCGTCGGCGTGCACGGTGACGCCGCGGTAGTGGTCGGGCACCGCGACCCCGGCGAGCGCATCGAACTGCTCGGCCTGGATCGCGTCGAGGATCTCCTGCACGGCGGTGGCCTCCTGCCTCGTCGTTGCATGGTATCCCGAACGTTACTGCACAGTATGGTAAACGGGATGACCCGACGGAACGGGTTGGCCTGTGACCGGGGTCACCGCGCTGGATCGGTTCGTGAATCGGTCAATGGCTGGTGGCGGCGGGCTCCACCAGCTCGACGAGCACGCCCCCCGCGTCCTTCGGATGCAGGAAGTTGATGCGTGAGCCCGCCGTGCCGCGACGCGGCTCGGGGTAGAGCAGACGCTTGCCCTGGGCCCGGAGCGCGTCCGAGGTCGCCTCGATGTCGACCACGCGGTAGGCCATCTGCTGGATGCCCGGCCCGTTGCGGTCGAGGAACTTGCCGATGGCCGAGTCGGGTCGCAGCGGGGCGAGGAGCTGGATCGCCGCCCCGCCGTCACCCGCCGACAGCATGGCTTCGCGCACCCCCTGCTCCTCGTTGACCTCGGTGTGCGTGGCCTCGAGGCCGAAGGTCTCGCGGTACCAGGCGATCGCTTCGTCGAGGTCGGCGACCGCGATACCGACGTGGTCCACGCCGACGATTCTGTGCTCTCCCATAGGTGGGGAATGTAGCTTCCGTCACCGGAGGGCGGCCCTACCTGCGGGTATCGTCACTGGTAACCCCCGCCGTCGCAGCCGTTGGAGGACATGTGTCGACGTCCGTGATCGTCGCCGGAGCCCGCACGCCCATGGGAAGGCTGTTGGGCTCGCTGAAGGGCTTCTCCGGTGCGCAGCTCGGCGGCGTGGCGATCAAGGCCGCGCTGGAGCGGGCCGGGGTCGCGCCCGAGCAGGTCGAGTACGTGATCATGGGTCAGGTCCTCACGGCGGGCGCAGGGCAGATCCCGGCGCGGCAGGCCGCGGTCGCGGGCGGCATCCCGATGGACGTGCCCGCGCTCACGATCAACAAGGTGTGCCTGTCCGGCGTCGACGCCATCGCGCTGGCCGACCAGCTGATCCGCGCGGGCGAGTTCGAGATCGTCGTCGCGGGCGGCCAGGAGTCGATGACGCAGGCGCCGCACCTGCTCGGCAAGTCCCGCGAGGGCTTCAAGTACGGCGACGTCACGATGGCCGACCACATGGCCTACGACGGCTTGTTCTGCGCGTTCGACCAGGTCGCGATGGGTGTGTCGACGGAGAAGTACAACGACCGCTACGGGCTCACCCGCGAGGAGCAGGACGCGTTCGCGGCGCGTTCGCACCAGCGGGCCGCCGCGGCCGTCGAGAAGGGCTTCTTCGCCGACGAGATCGCGCCGGTGGAGATCCCGCAGCGCAAGGGCGACCCGGTGGCGTTCGCCGACGACGAGGGCATCCGCGGCGACACCACCGTCGAGAGCCTCGGCAAGCTCCGGCCGGCGTTCGCGTCCGACGGCACGATCACAGCGGGCTCGGCCTCGCAGATCTCCGACGGCGCCGCGGCCGTGGTCGTGATGAGCAAGGCGAAGGCGGAGGAGCTCGGGCTGTCCTGGCTCGCCGAGATCGGCGCGCACGGGGTGGTCGCGGGGCCGGACGCGAGCCTGCAGGAGCAGCCCGCCAACGCCATCGCGAAGGCGTGCGCCAAGGAGGGCATCGACCCGGCCGACCTGGACCTCATCGAGATCAACGAGGCGTTCGCCGCCGTCGGGATCGTGTCGGCGCGCAAGCTGGGCGTGGACGAGGAGAAGGTCAACGTCAACGGCGGCGCCATCGCGCTGGGCCACCCGATCGGCATGTCCGGCGCGCGGATCACGCTGCACCTGGCGCTGGAGCTGAAGCGCCGGGGTGGCGGCATCGGCGTGGCCGCCCTGTGCGGCGGCGGCGGCCAGGGCGACGCCCTCATCGTGAAGGTCCCCACCCCCTGACCTGAGTCGTACGATCCACCGCCGCGTGTTGGCCGTTCGGCGGGGTGAGTTGGTCATCTCGCCGCGGCGAGTCGCACGATCGGCCCGAGTGAGTTGGGCGTCCTCGTGGCGGGTCGCATGCCGGCCGCGAGGGTGGGCGCGGAGGTGTGCGCCGCGTCCGCGAAGGGGTGGGACGCTGGCGCCGCACGGAGTCGGGACGGTGGGAGGCGGGCGAAGCGTGACAGGCCCGGACGTCGCGGAACTCGTCGCGCGCGCCCGCGCGGGGGAGCCGCTGGCCGTCGGGCGCCTGCTCTCCCTCGTGGAGGCCGGGGGTGAGCGGGGGCGGCAGGTCGCGGCCGCGTTGGCCGACCACGGCGGTCGTGCCCACGTCGTCGGGCTCACGGGACCACCGGGCGTCGGCAAGTCGACCACCACGTCGGCCCTCGTCACGACGTTGCGCGCGCGGGGGAACCGGGTCGGTGTGCTGGCGGTCGACCCGACTTCGCCGTTCTCCGGGGGCGCGCTCCTCGGCGATCGCGTGCGGATGGCCGAGCACACCGAGGACCCCGGGGTGTTCATCCGGTCGATGGCGACGCGCGGCCAACTCGGCGGCCTCGCAGGCGCCACACCTCAGGCCCTCCGGGTGCTCGACGCGGCAGGGTGCGACATCGTGGTGATCGAGACCGTCGGCGTCGGCCAGTCCGAGGTCGACGTCGTCGCGCTGGCCGACACGACCGTCGTGCTGCTCGCTCCGGGCATGGGCGACGGCGTGCAGGCGGCGAAAGCGGGCATCCTCGAGGTGGCCGACGTCTTCGTGGTGAACAAGGCCGATCGCGACGGCGCCACCCGGGCGGTGCGCGAGCTGCAGCACATGGTCGGGTTCGGCGAGCACGACGGGTGGCGGGTGCCCGTGCTGCGGACCGTGGCCTCCCGTGGCGAGGGCGTCGACGAACTGGTGGCCGCGCTCCACGCGCACCGGCAGTGGGCGGACGGCTCGGGCGAACGCGACCGTCGACGGGTGGCGCGCGCCGAGGCGGAGATCGAGGCCGTGGCGGTGACCCGCCTGCGCGCCCGCATCCGGGACGTCCACGGCGGCGCAGGCCTCGCCGACCTGGCCAAACGGGTGGTGGCGGGCGAGCTGGACCCCTATGCCGCGGCCGACGAGCTGGATCCCGGGTAGCTCACGGGGCGCGTCGTCGAACCGGGATTGTCGGTGGTGCCGGTTAGCGTCAGCGCATGCCCCGTTGCTGCGGTGAGGAGCGGAAATGAGCCTGACGACGTGCTCGGCGTGCGTGCTGGCGGCCTCGGCGGGAGGTGCCGTCGGCGGCTACCTGGCGGCGGGCAGGCGAGGTCGGTGCCGAAGTAGGCGCGCCGTGCGTGGCAGCCGCACGATGCGGGCGTGGCCCGGCGGTCAGCGCGCCGATGCCTGTCCGGCGCGCCGCAGCGGTTCACGTCCGCGCGGCGCGCGTTCAGCCCCGGAGAGCCGCGACGACGACGGTGCGGGGTGAGCTCGTGCGGTGTCGGGCACGGTGCACGCGGTGGCGGGCGTGGTCGAGCGTGCGGTCGCCGACCGTCAGGTGAAGTCGCCCGCGGCCCGGCGCACCTGTCCGAGCAGCTCGGTCAGCTGGGCTTCCTGCTCGGGCCCGAGCCCCACGAGCCCGAAGTCGATGGCCGTCACGGATTCGGTCGCCTTCTCCCGCAGCGCTGCGCCCGCCTCGGTGATCTCCACCAGGGTGGCGCGCCGGTCGGTCGGGTGCGGCACCCGGCGCACGAGCCCGTCGGCCTGGAGCCGGTCGACGATGTTCGTCACGCTTGTGGGGTGGAGTTGGAGCCGCTCACCCATCGTGCGCATCGGCAGCCTGCCGCTGCGGGCGAACGTGAGCAGCACCAGCGCCTCGTAACGCGCGAACGTCAGGCCGTGCGGGCGCAGCGCCCCGTCCACCGCCGAAAGGAGGATCTGCTGCACCCGCATCACGCTCGTGACGGCCGCCATCGTCCGCGCGGGCCCGATCCGCCGCTCCCACAGCGACGCCGCCCGCATGATGGGGTCGAACGCCAACGGCTCGCGCGAGGTCATGACGGGCGACGCTAGCAGCGTCGGCTTCCCGCGGTCGCGGCCGAGGCGGCGTGTGCGGCAGGCTTCACCACATGCTCTTCGCTTTCAGCGTCGCACCGGCCGGTCTCGGCGACGAGAGCCTCGGCGAGATCGTCGCCGAAGCCGTACGGGTCGTCCGCGAGTCCGGCCTGCCCCACGAGACCACGTCGATGTTCACGACGATCGAAGCCGACACCTGGGACGAGGCGATGGCGGTGGTCAAGAAGGCGGTCGAGGTCGTGCAGGCCCGCGCCCCGCGCGTCAGCCTGGTGCTCAAGGCGGACATCCGGCCCGCGCACAACAGCGGGCAGCTCGCGGCGAAGGTCGAGCGGGTCGAACAGGCGCTGCGGAGCGCCGCCGACGGCTGACGGCCCTGCGCAACGGGAGAGGGGGACCACCGAGCGGTGATCCCCCTCCGGGCGCTGAGCGGCTCAGTAGTTCATCGCGAGGCTCAGCGTGAAGAAGAACACGCCGACGAGGATCGCCACGACGCCGAGCACGATAGCGATCTTGCCGCGCTTGGACGAGACGGGACGGCGCACGGCCACCACGCCGGTGCCCACCGCGACCCCGCCCACGATCCAGCCCAGGATCGAGATCGGGCTGACGATCACGGCGATGATGCCGACGATGAGCGCCACCTTGCCCATCTTCGGGCTGTCCTGCTTGGCGGTCTTCTTCCGCGCCTCGGAGAGCAGGCGATCGGCGACGTCGTTCTCGGAGCTCATGCAGTTCCTCCGGGGGATGGTGCCGCGGGGCCGCGGCCACGAATATGACTACGCAGAGCGACGCTTCCGTCACTCCCGATTGCTCAACGAGCGCGGCTCGGAGCTGGTTCTCCGCCAGAATGGTGATCGCGGCGGCGGGGCCGGTACGGAGCGGCTCCGCTGGGTGACGACGGCAGCCCCGGCCCGCTACACGTGTGGCAGCGTCGTGCCAGGATGAACGGCGTGTCCCGACCCGATCCCCGCGGCCGCGCGCGTGCGGCCGCACCTCCCGCCCCTGGGCTGTCCATCGCGGGCGCGGTGGATCTCGCCGCCGTCAAGGCCCGATCCGAGGCGCAGGCGCGCGCCAAGACCGGCCCCACGGCCGACTCGCCCACCGCGGGTGGCGCGTTCGCCGTCGAAGTCACCGAGCAGACCTTCCAGACGGAGGTCATCGATCGCTCGATGCAGGTTCCCGTGGTCGTCGACCTGTGGGCCACCTGGTGCGAGCCGTGCAAGCAGCTGTCACCGGTCCTGGAGCGGCTCGCCGAAGCGGCGGCCGGCGCGTGGGTGCTTGCGAAGATCGACATCGACGACAACCCGCGGATCCGCCAAGCGTTCGGGGTGCAGTCGGTGCCAACGGTCGTCGCCGTCGTCGCGGGTCAGCCCGTGGACGGGTTCTCGGGCGCGCTCCCCGAGCCCGACGTCCGCAAGTGGATCTCGGGGTTGCTCGACGCGCTGCGCGACCGCATGCCCGCCATCCGGGAAGCCGAGCAGCGCCAGGGCGGCGCGGCCGAGCCCGAGGAGGAGCCGGACGACCCGCGGTTCGTCGCCGCGGAAGAGGCCGTCGAGGAAGGGGACTGGGCCGCCGCCGAGGCCGCCTACTCCGCCATCCTCGCGGCCGAGCCCGGCAACGAGCAGGCCGCGGCGGCGCTGGGACAGGTGCGGTTCCTGGCTCGCGCGGAACTCGCCGACCCCGGTGCGATCGCCCGGGCCGACGCCGCGCCCGACGACGTCGACGCCCAGCTCGCCGCGGCCGACGCCGAGGTGGCCGCCGACGCGGTGGAGGCCGCGTTCGAGCGGTTGGTCGCGACGGTCGGCCGCACCGCGGGTGACGACCGGGATAGGGCCCGCGAGCACCTCATCGGCCTGTTCGAGCTGTTCCCGACCGACGACCCCCGCGTCACCGCGGCCCGCCGCTCGCTGGCTCGCGCGCTGTTCTAGCCTGCGCGCGCCGCTGCGAGCTCGTGGGCTGCGCAGCTCGCCGTCGCATGCCCGCGACCGCGCACCGGTGGGTGCGCAGGCCTGCGCGAGGCAGGCCTGCGGCCCGCCGTGCCGTCTACCAGGCGCGGCGGGCGGCTCGCCCGACCTACGCAAGCCGGGCTGCGGATCTGCGCGAGCCGGGCCTGCGGCCCGCCGTGCCGCCGTCTACGGGGGCGGGCGCCTCGCCCGACCTGCGCGAGCCGGGCCTGGGGATCTGCGCGAGCCGGGCCTTCAGCCCGCCGTGCCGTCTACGGGGTCGGACTGGCGGCTCGCCGTCACCTACGCGAGGCAGGCCTGCGGGCCGCTGACCACGCCCTTGCGGAAGAGCGCGATGCGCTCGTAGCCGTGCTGGCGGGGGTCGGCGGCGCCCGCGGGGTCGCGGCCCGCCCAGTCCTGGCGCAGGAGCACCTCCACGGCTTCGTCGAGATCGCCGGGGGAGAGGGTGAAGGAGCCGTCGGCCTTGAGCAAGCCGCCGGTGTAGGCGCCCGCCAGGCAGATCGCCGACGCGCCGGTGGTCTCCCGACGCAGCGCCTGGAGCACGGCCAGCCCGTAGCGGCTAGCGATGAGCGTTGCGCCCGCGAAGTCGCCAAACCGATCTTCCAACTGGCCGATGGCAGCGCGGTCGACGACGACCGTGTTCTCCTCCGGGCACCACGCGGCCGGGCCCTGCGCGGCCACCGCGCACCGGCCTGCCGTGGTGCTCAGCGGGGGCGCCTGCCACCCCGGGAGGCCCGCGGACGCCGCCAGCCGGGCGAAGGCCGACGGCGCGTCGGTGCCGACGCCCTCGAGCAGCTCGTCGACCGGCAGGTTGCCGCGGCGGGCCGCATCCGCCCGCGAGCCGAACGCCCGCTGGGTGAAGGCGCGGTTGGTGATCGTCATCTGCGCACAGGTGGTGGCGGCGCCGTCGTAGCCGTCCTGGAACGCCGACACGCGGTCGAACGCGTTGCCGTGGGCCCCGTTATCGCCGGGCTCGACGCCGAGTGGATCCCTGAACGCGATGAGCGCCGACATCGCGCGGTCGCGCTCGTCGGCGCCGAGTGCGAGGCCCGGGGGCGGCTGCTGCGCGAAGTGGGCGAGCGCGACGCCAGCGGAGCAGTCGGCCATCGCCTCGAGCAGGATCGTGGGGTAGCGCGACGGCTGCCGCTCCTGCAGCTCGTCGAGCCCCAGCCGGTTCTGCACCGCGTGCCCCACCTCGTGGGCCAGCACCACCAGCACGCCCGTCGGCCCCTCCACACGCAGCACCTCGGGGATGAGCCCGTCGGCGTCCCACACCACCGTGTCGGCCGCCGGGCAGTAGAAGGCCTGGCCCTTCACGTCGGCCGCCGACCGCACGCACGGCACCCTGCGGTCGCGGGCGTGCACCGGGAGGAACCGGCCGATGTCGCGCCAGGGACGGCCGAACGCGGCGGGGAACTGAGCGCGCCAGTACTCCTGCAGCGCGGCGACCGCCGTGGGGGCCACCTCGGCGTCGGCGACGGGCGCGACGGTGATGCGCGCCGCGCCCGCCGCGGCGTTCGGCCTGCCCGCGACGACCTGCGAGCAACCGGCCAGCAGCAGCCCCGCAGCCAGTGCGACGACGAGCGCGCGGGCGGTGCAGGGCATGCCGCCATGATGCCTGCGCCCGCGCCACCGGGGAGGCGTTTCCGAGCAACTCGACCCGGGCGGCTAGCGTCGCACCCGTGCACCTCGTTCTGTCGCGTTCCCGACCCACCGTCGGATGGGTGGTCGCGGGGGTCGTCGCCGTGGCGTCGGTGCTGGCCATGGTGTGGCTCGACGTGCTGTACCCGCCGCTGCCGGTCATGATCCCGACCACCGACATGTACGAGGTGCACGCCGACTTCGACACGTTCTGGCACTCCGCCGTAGCGCTGTGGCAGGGCAACGACATCTACACGACGCCCGCGAAGCTGACCAACCTCAACCCGCCGCTGCTCACCGTGCTGCTGGCCCCGTTCGCCTGGCTCGACGCCCTCACCGCCTACCGCGTGTGGGTGGGGTTGAGCGTGCTGATGGTGGTCGGATCGCTGCTGGTCGTCGCCCGTGAGCTGCGGCTGCGCGCGGTGCCGGTGGTGTTCGTGATGGCGGCGGTGCTCGCGTCGTCACCCCTGCACGGCGCGCTCGTGTTGGGCCAGATCTACCCGGTGCTACTGGTGGGGTTGGCCGCCGGCTGGGTGGCCGAGCGGCGCGGTCACCCGGTGCTGGCGGCGGCGTTGTTCGGGATCACGGTGTCGCTCAAGCCCTCGCTCGCGCCGGTGCTGCTGCTCTACGCGGCCCAGCGCCGGTGGGCGCCGCTGCGGGCGGGTGTGGTGTCGGCGGTGGTCGCGTCGCTGGTGGGGGTGGCGGTGTGCGGCCCGGCTAGCGGGCCGGAGTGGCTGCGCATCGCGTTCAACTCGCCGGTGCCCGACACCGTCGACAACGCCTCACTGCCGGGCCTCGCCGTGCGGCTCGGCTTGCCGCCGGTGCTGGGCCTGGTCGCGGGGGTGATCGTGCTGGGCGGCACGCTGGTGGTGCTGGCCCGGCTCCGGCACCGGGTCGACCCGGCGGGCACGGCGGTGTGGGCGGTGCTCGCCGCGGGGCTGCTGCTGTCGCCGATCGCCTGGCACAACTACCTGATGTTGCTGTGGCCCGGGGTGCTCGTGCTGATCGCGCTCGGGCGCACGGCCACCGCCACCGTGATGTTCGCGGTCGCGGTGATCCCCGTGGCGTGGAACGCGGCCGTGGTGCCCGCCGTCGCCACGGGGCGCTCGCTCTACTTCGTGATCCTGCTCGGCTACTGGGCCGTCTTGTTGCGGTGGGCGCTGCCCGGTCCTTCGTCGTCGGCGGAGTCGCCGGACGAGTCCTCGACGGTCTCCGTCGCCTCGTCGACGGGCTGAGCCCCCCGGTCGTGGGGGGCCGGGATGCTCACGGTGGCCTCGTCGGAGGCGCCCTGCCCCGGGAGGTCCCAGCCCGCCGGAATCGAGACGGTGGGTTCTTCGGCGGACGTCGGGGTGGGCTCCGGGTCGGCGCCGGACTCGAGGTCGTCCTCCGGCGGGTGTCCCGCGTCGGCGCTCGGCGTGCGGGCGGGAGCGTCGACGAGTGCGGTGGACGGCGCGTCGGTCGCTGCGCCGGACGGTGACTCCGGTGCCAGCGGGTGCGGCGCGTCCTCGGCCGAGGTCCGTGCCGCGTCCGTCGCCGAGGAGAACGGCTCCTCCGACGCGAGCGGGTGCGGCGCCTCGGGTGCGAGCGGGGACGGCGACTCCGCCTCCTGTGCCGACGCCGCGCTCGGCGGGGCGGACGCCGCGCTCGGATCGGCGGTGGGCGGCGCG
>DATAOO010000065.1:0-33938 GCA_036265695.1 Pseudonocardia sp.
CGCCCCATCGACGGGGCGGTCCTCGACCGCGTCCTGGCCGAGACCCCGCCGTTCGACGGGCTGAGCCTCGCCGACCGGGCCGTGATGATCCGGGCGACCGAAGTACGCAGGTTCGGGCCGGGCGAGCTCATCCTCGACGCCTTCACACAGGTGAGCGTCGAGGTGTTCGTCGTGCTGACCGGCCGTGTGGACCTGTGGCACGACGCCGACGCCCTGGGCGAGGCCGCCGACCAGCACCTCGGGCCCGGCGGCGTCTTCGGCTTCTCGGCCATGCTCACCGAGCGCTCGCTCGGGCCGCGGGCGGTGGCCGTCGACGCGGTGACCGTGGCGGCGATCCCCGAATCGGCGGTCGAGCCCGCGTTCGCCTCGCGGCAGGGCGCGCGGTTCCTCGCCGCGCAAGGGGCAGCCGCCCGCGGCCGCGGGGGCCTGTCCTCCTACAGCCTCGTCGACGAGATCATCGAGACCCACCCGTTGGAGGTCGACGCCGACGACCCGATCGGCGAGGTCGCCGCCGCGATGACGCGCCGCGGCACCGGGTACGCCGTCGTCCCGCTGGAGGACGGCCGGTTCGGGCTGGTCACCGACGCGCTCCTCCGCAGCCGGGTGCTCGTGGAGGGCAGACAGGCCGACGCCCCGGCCCGCGAGGTGATGGATGCTTCGGTGCCCACCGTCGCGCTCGGCGAATCCGCGGCCGAGGCGCTCATCCTCATGCTCGACCGCGGCGCCGAGTACCTGGTGGTCACCGACCGGGGCGGCAGGCTCCACGGCGTGATCACGCCCCGGGACTTCACCGTCTCCGCGGCCACCGCGGGGGTCTCGGTGCACGAGCAGATCCGCCGGGCGACCACGCCCGAGGAGCTGCGGCGCCGGGCGCGCCGGGCGCCCGCCGTGGTCGACGACCTGCTGTCGTGGGGCATGGCATCCGGCAAGGCGATCGCGGTGTACTCGTCGATACTCGACACGATCGTGCGGCGCGCGATCACCCTGACGTTCGCGCAGTACCCGGACCTCTCGCTCGACGCCTTCACGTGGCTGTCGCTGGGTAGCAACGGTCGTCGGGAGGCCGTGCTCAGCTCCGACATCGACTCCGCGGTCGCCTTCCGGGACGACTGCGACGGCGCCGAGATCGACCGCTACCGGTCCACGTTCGCCGACATCCAGCGGGAGCTGGCGGCCGCGGGCATCACCGCCGACTCGCACGGCGCCACCGCGAGCCGACCCGCGTTCTCCCGCACCAACGCCGAGTGGCGCGAGGCCGCCCGCCAGTGGATGGCGGAGCCCGTGCAGAACCAGGGCGCGATGATGACGTCGTTGCTGGTCGACGGGCGGCCGATCCACGGCGACCCCGGCCTCCCCGAGGTCGTGAAGGTGTTCAGCGACCTGCGGCGGCATCCCGGCACGATGCGGCTCCTGCTGGAGGCGTCGCTGGCCGCGCGGGCCAAGTCGCGCTCGCTCCGCGATCTCGTGGCCCGTCGCGACACCATCAACCTCAAGAAGGACGCGGTGCTGCCGATCGTCAACACGGCCCGGTGGGCGGCGCTGGCCGTCGGCTCGTCCGCGCTGTCGACCACCGAACGGCTGCAGGCGGCCGCCGGGTCGGCGATGCTCCCCGACGAGCACGCGCACAACCTGATCGACGTCTTCACGGTGTTACAGCGGCTGCGGCTGCGCTACCAGCTCATCGAGTACCAGCGCGGCGAGAAGCCCGTCGACGTGGTCAGCCGCGACAAGATGTCGCCGATCGACCGCAGCGTGGTCGCCGAGGCCGTCCGGGAGATCTCCGCCGTCCAACGGCGCATGGACAACGTCGCCGCCTACCTGCCCGCCGAGGCCTGGACGCGGCCCGCGCCGAGCTGAGCGTCAGGCGCTGACCACCAGCAGCGTGCTCCCGAACACCGAACGGTCCTCGATCGCGGCGTGCGCGCGGTCGGCCCGCGCGAGCGGGAACGTCTGCCCGATCACCGGGCGCAGCTCGCCCGCGGCGGCCGCGGCCAGCGCCTGCTCGGTGAGGCGGCGGCGCTCGGCGGGCGGGAGCTGGACGTCGCGGATGCCGCGCACGGTGACGCCGCGGGCGGCCGCCGCCTCCGGGTCGATCTGCGCGAACCGGCCGCCGGGGGTGCCGTGGGCGGAGAACCGGCCCCCGGGGGCGATGAGCCCGAACGCCGCCTCGCCGAGGTCGCCGCCGACGTTGTCGAAGACCACGTCGGCGCCCGCGCCACCCAGGGCTGTGCGTGCCTGCTCGGCCCAGTCCGGCGCGGCGGAGTCGATCACCGCGTCGGCGCCGAGCGTGCGCACCCGCGCGAGCTTCCGCTCGTCGCGGGCCAGCGCGACGACCCGCGCTCCGCGGGCCCTGGCCAGTTGCACCAGCACGATGCCCAGACCGCCGCTGGCGCCGACCACGAGCACCCGGTCGCCCGCGCCGACCCGCTGCTCGTTCACCAGCGCGCAGCCCGTCACGCCGTCGTGGACCAGCGCCGCCGCCTGCTGGCCCGACACCTCGTCGGGGATCGGGACCAGGCCGTCGGCGCCGACGACGACCCGCTCGGCGTAGCCGTCGCGGGACCGGCCTGTGTGCGCCGCGACCCGGGCGCCGAGCAGCGCCGGGTCGACGCCGGGCCCGAGGGCGTCGACGCGGCCCGCGACCCCGCTGCCGGGCACGTAGGGCGGCGTGACGCCCCAGTACTCGCGACCCACGCCGCTGCGGATCCGCGTCTCCACCCACAGCACGTGCGCCGCCGCCACCGCGACGACCACCTCGCCAGGGCCCGCCACGGGATCGGGCACCTCCGCCCCGACCAGGACCTCGGGGCCGCCGAACTCCTTCACCACCACCGCCTGCATCGCACTACCGTGCAACCTCAACCGCGGTTGAGGTCAAGGGTGTCACGGCAGGCGCGTCCGCCCCGTCTACCGATCGAACTTCCGTTCCGAGAGGAGACCCGTGGCAGACGACTTCATGAGCCTCGCCCGCGCCGAGCGCGCCGAGTTCGCGGCGATGCTGCGCGAGTTCACGCCGCAGCAGTGGGAGGCGCCGACGCTGTGCACGGAATGGCCGGTGCGCGACGTCGTCGCGCACGTGATCAGCTACGAGGAGCTCGACGGGCGCGGCCTCCTGCGCCGCTACGCCCGCGGTCGGTTCGTGCCACGCCGGGTCAACGCGGTCGGGGTGGCCGACTACGCCGGGCACCAACCCGACCAACTGGTCGAGGTCCTCGAACGCCACCTCCGACCGCGCGGGCTGACGGCCGGGTTCGGCGGCCGCATCGCGCTGGTCGACGGCCTGATCCACCAGCAGGACATCCGGCGTCCGCTCGGGATCGGCCGGGACATCCCCGCCGAACGACTCCGGCCGGTGCTGGACTTCGCCCGCACCGCGCCGCCGGTCGGGGCGTTCCGCCGCATCCGCGGCCTGCGGCTGGTCGCCACCGACCTGGACTGGTCGAGGGGGAGGGGCGCCGAGGTCTCGGGGCCGGGCGAGGCGTTGCTGATGGCCATGGCGGGCCGTCCCGTCGCCGTCGGCGACCTCGCGGGCCCGGGTTTGCCTGTGCTGGCGGCCCGGGTGGGGTGAGCCCGTCAGGCCGCGGCGGCCAACGCTTCGGGGAGCGAGAGCCTGCCGGTGTAGAGCGCCTGGCCGATCACGACCCCTTCGACCGCGTCGCCCGCGTCGGCGAGCGCCCGGATGTCCTCGATGCCGCCGACGCCGCCGCTGATCACCAGCCGGAGGCCGGTGGCCTCGGCCAACGCCACCGCGCCCGCGGCGTCGACGCCGCCGAGCAGGCCTTCCCGGTCGACGTCGGTGTAGAGCGCGGTGCGAACCCCCATCCGGTACAGCTCCTCGCCGAACGGGACGGGCGTGAGCGGCGTGGTCTGCTGCCACCCGTGGGTGACCACCTGCCCGCCCTTGACCTCCAGCGCCACCGCCACGCGGTCGGGCCCCCAGCGGCGCAACGCCCACGCGACGAGCTCGGGCCGCACCACCGCGGCCGTGCCGATCACGATCCGGTCCACGTCGAGGCCGATCGCCGTCTCGACGTCGCGTTCGTCGCGCAGGCCGCCTGCGAACTGCAGCGGCACGTCGACGGCGCGGCGGATCTCCTGCACCCGCTCCAGGTTGAGCGCGCTCGCGGTGCCCGCACCGTAGGAGAGCGCGCCGTCGAGGTTCACCACGTGGATCGCGTCCGCACCCAGCGACACCCAGAGCGCGGCCTGCGCGGCCGGGTCGTCGTGGTGGACGACCTCGGTGTCGGGGCGGCCCTGGGTGAGCTGCACGCACCGTCCGTTGCGGATGTCGACCGCGGGATAAACGATCATCGCGCTGTACTTTACCGGGACCTTCGTCCCGGTTCGTCGGGACCACCGCCGACTACCGTGTCGCCTCCGCACGGCCGAGCCTGGCGTGGACGCAACGCGACCCGCCGGAGGCGAATCCCATGAGACCGACGACCGCGGGCCTGCCCCGCCGGGTGACCGACTGCGTGGAGGGCGTCGTGGCCTGGGCACTGCTGGCGTGCGCGCTGTTCGTGGTGGCGGTCGGGGTGGTCACCGGCATCGCGGTGTACGCGGCCTCGGTGCAGCGTGCGAGCGTCGAGGCGGTGGAACGCACCCCGACGACCGCGGTGCTGGTGCAGGACGTGCCGACCGTCCCGGTCGCCAACCCCACCACCGGCCGGATGCCCGCGGCGGCGACGTGGCGCGACGCCGATGGCGCTGTGCACACCGGCGTCGTCGAGGCCGGTGTGGGTCTGGTCGCGGGAGCTGAGGTGCCCGTGTGGGTCGACCGGTCCGGGGCGGTCGTCCCGGCGCCCATGTCGGCGCTGGACGCCGAGGCGGTCGGGTTCGGCGTGGGCGTCGTGGTCGTGCTGACGGGTGGCGCGGTCCTCGCCTGGATCTGGTGGGTGGTGCGCCACGCGGCGGCCGCGCGCAACGCCGCGACCTGGGAGCGGGAGTGGGCCCAGGTCGGGCCCGCCTGGCGGCGCGAGGCCGGGCGCTGACTTATGGCGGGCAGGTAGCGGCGGCCCGGGCTCGACGACACGGGTCAGCGTGCCGTTGCCCACGTGACCTCGCTCGTGGGGCGCAACTCGACCACCGGCAGCCCCGGCGTTTGGTCCGGCCGGTGGGTGACGATCAACGCCGTGCGGCCATACGTCGTCGCGAGCAGCTCGCGGGCCCGGCGCAGCGCGGCGAGCAGCGCGGCGTCCGTGGCGTCGGGGCCGGCGACCCGCAGGTTCGCCCGCAGGGTGCTGTCGAAGAGGTAGGTGCGGGCGCCACACCACGCGATGCCTGCGCGCGCCTCGTCCCCGGTGCGTTCGTGAACGTCCACGCCGTCGGCCCGCAGTACACCCGCCACCGGGCTGCTGCGCGGTCATGAGGCGCGCCTAGAGGTCGCCCGACACCACGCCCATCGCGAAGTTGATCATCAGCGGCTTGCCCCAGAACTTCGTCATGCGGAGCGCGCGTGGGCGCGGGCAGGGCCGATCGGTCCGGCCGACCGGGCCGGTCGACTCCCACGCCGCCTGCCCGGTCGTCCGCGGGACCCAGAGATAGGGAGATCGGACCGTCTCATGGGGAGGTGTTGCCGATGTGCCGCCCCGCCGCCCCCGCTTAGCGTCCTCCCACCACACAGGGAACGGGGGAGCCAAGTGCCCACTTTCATGATCGAACGCAACGTCCCGGGGGCGTCGGAGATGACGCCCGAGCAGCTCCGGGAGCTCGCCGCCACCTCGAACGGCGTCGTCGATTCGCTCGGGGTCGTGTACACGTGGCGCCACAGCTACGTGGCGGGCGACAAGATCTACTGCGTGCACGAGACGGACGACGCCGAGACCGTGCACGAGCACGCCCGGCGCGGCGGGTTCCCCGCCGACGTCGTCGTCGCGGTCGCCGCTGTGATCGGCCCCGAGACGGCCGGTTAGACGCCGAGCTTGCGGGCCTGGGCGGCGGCCTCCTTGCGGGTGCGCACCTCGAGCTTGTCCAGGATGGCCGACACGTGGTGGTCGGCGGTGCGGGGGGAGATCACCAGGCGGGCGGCGATCTCGGCGTTGGTGAGCCCGTCCACCAGGAGGGCCAGCACGTCGAGCTGCCGTTCGGTGAGCCCGGCCGGGTTGGCTCGGGTGGTCGCGGACCGGCCGCGCGGGATGCTGTTCACGCCCCGCTCGCGGAGCCTGCCGCGGAACAGCGCCCCGACGGCCCGCGCGCCCAGGTCGTCCAGCGACGGCAGCGCGGCGAGCAGGGCGTCCGGGGAGTCCTCGTCCCAGTGGGCGAGGACCTGCTCGTAGGGACCGCGCGGCGCCGCCACCGGCCCGTCCTCGACGGGCCCGAGGTCCTGCACGCCCGCCCGCGCCAGCCTGCGGGCCCACGCCCACAGGCTGGCAGGCCCACCGCTCGGCGCCGCGCGCTCGAGGAGGACGCCGACCCGCGGGTCGGTGAGCCGCGGGTCGGGCCGCCGCAGGATCCACGCCTGCTCGGCGAGCGCCGCGGCCGCGGGCGCGATCTTGCCCAGGTTGTCGATCCGGTCGGCGATGCCCCACAGCTCGTCGAGGTCGGGGTTGTCCGGCGGCGCGTCCCGGCGCGCGGCGAGCACCCCGAGCACGAGCCGCGGCCACAGCCTGCCGAGCGGGAACTTCCCGGCGGCCAGCACGGCGCGGGCGTCGCGCTCCGCCGCGGGCCAGTCGTCCTGCAGCAGCCGCAGCCGGGCCCGCACGCCCAGCTGCCACATCGTGCAGATCGGGGTGTCGCGCTCCTCGCTGATGCGCAGCGCCGCCGCGATCGACTCCTCGGCCTCGTCGAACCGGCCCTGCTCGACGTCGAGGTGGCAGAGGTTGCTCATCGGGGTGGTGGCGAGGTCGTCGTGGTGTTGCCGCAGGCCCGCGTCCCGGGCCGCCAGGAGGTCCGCGCGGGCCGTGACGTCGCCGTCGAGGAGGCGGGCGACGGCGACCCCGATCGTCGCGAACCCGTGCAGGATCGGGTCGCCACCGGCGAGCTGCAACGCGCGGGTGCCCGCGGCGCGGGCCTCGGCGGTGTCGCCCTGCTGGGCCGCGAGGAATGAGTGGTTGGCCAACGCGAAGCCCAGCGATCGCGTGTCGTCGGTGCCCGAGAGGATCGCGATCGCGGCGTCCTTGTGCCGGACGGCGGTAGCGAGGTCGGCGTCGTACCAGGCCAGGCCGGAGATCGCGGTGTGCCCGGCGCCGACGGCGACGGTGTCGGCGAGGTCGCTCCGCAACGCGACCGCCTGCTCCCGGGCGGCGATCGCGTCGTCGAGCCGGTCGGTGAGGTACAGCTCGACGGAGAGCGCTTCGAGCAGGTCGGCCTGCCCGGCGGGGTCGGCCACGTGCGGCAGGGCGAGCTCGTAGAAGGCGACGGCCTCGCGGTGCGCACCGGCCCGCGCGGCCTCCCCGGCCGCCTCGGCCGCGTAGCGGAGGATCCGTCCGACGTCGTGCGCGGCGACCGCGTGGTGGGCGAGCACGCTGGCGTCGCCGCCGATCCGCTCGAGCGCGGCGATCATCGTGGCGTGCAGCGCCGACTCGGAGCCGGGCGCGACCGCGCCCAGCACCGCCGATCGGGCGATCTCGTGGCGGAACGCGACCCCGCGGCCGCTCCGGTCGAGCAGGCCGGTGGCCGCCAGCGCCGCGACCGTGCCCGCCGACACGTCGAGCGCCCCGAGCAACGCGCCGCTCACCCCGTCGGGCGCGCACGCGAGCAGCTCGAGGCGGTGCCGCTCCTCGGGCGAGAGGCCCGCCGTCCTGGCGATGACCGCGTCGCGGACGCTCTCCGGCAGCGGCGCGTCGGGCTGGTCGATGATCTGGCTGACGAAGAACGGGTTGCCCGCCGTGCGCTGGTGGACGTCGGCGGGATCGAGGAGGTGGCCCTCGAGGAGCTCGGCGACCGCCGCCCGGCTCAGCGGCGTGAGCTGCATGCGCCGCACACCCGGGGTGGAGACGAGGTCGCCCACCACCGGGCTCAGCACGGGGTCGGCGCCGACCGTGTCGCGGCACGACACGATCATCAGCAACGGCAGCGCGTCGATGCGACGGGCGAGGAAGCGCACGAGATCGGTCGTGGCTTCGTCGGCCCAGTGCAGGTCCTCCACGACGAGCACGCGGGGGGTCTCGCGCAAGGCGTCCAGCACCGCGGCGAAGATCTCGTGCTGGGCCGCGGAGCCGCGCAGGCTCGCGGTGACCGCCTGCCCGAGCGCGCCCGCGACGTCGCGGAGCGGCCCGAGCGGGCGGGGGGTGCTCAAGGGGTCGCACATGCCCCACAGGACCGGCGTCGACACCCGCTCGGCGAACGCGCGCAGCAGGGCCGTCTTGCCGATGCCCGCCTCGCCGACGAGCAGCACGGTGCCGCCGTGGCCCGCCGCCGCCCGGTCGGCCCGGGTCTGCAGCACGTCGATCGGGTGGTCGCGCTCCAACAGCCGCACGGGCGAAGTGTAAGCCCTGGTCAGCCCCGCTCAGGTCGCGGTGATGTCGACCTTGTCGGCGTAGAAGGCCACGTGCCCGGCGATGTCGGCCACGGCGGGGTAGGGCTCGGCGTAGTACCACACCACGTCGGTGAGCTCGCCCTCCGCGGTGGCGATCGAGTAGTACGACGCGTCGCCCTTGTACGGGCAGTAGGTGGTGTGGTCGCTGGGCTTCAGCACGTCGGACCGGACGTCGGCGAGCGGGATGTAGTACACCGTGGGGTACTTGGCTTCCTGCAGGGCGAGTGCCGCAGTGGTGTCGGCGACGGGCGTGCCGCCCGCCGTCACGGTGATCCGGGCCGCGGCGGGCTCGACCGTGATGGGGTGCTGCGGACCGGGTTGGAGGACGGTGCGGGACACGACTCACTCCTTCGTTAGGCGTTGCCCTTCGCGTAACGGCCCCGCCCCCGCAGAACTTCCGGCGCGCGGGGCCTATCCGCGCCAGACAACGCGGCCGGGCAGTTTTGTCTTCGCAGTCCATCGGCCGTGTCTGTGAGCCACGGCACTGTGGCGCTTGCGCTCACGAGTTCAAGGAGGAACGTCCATGGCCGAGGTGCTGGCCGAGGGGTACAACGTCTTCGACACGAGCAAGTCCCCGAGTGGCACGATCAGGTACCTGTCTGCGCCCGCGGATGTGATCAACTTGATCCAGTCGGGCAAGCTGGGCGAGCACATCCTGCTGGTGCGTGGCGGCACCACGACGTTCCTCGCGCCTGCGCTGAGCATGGGTGCGATCGGCGTGATCACGATGTCCGGCGCGCCGGAGTCGCACCTGGGCATCCTGTCCCGGGAGTTCCAGACCCCCTGCGTGATGACCGCCCACCTCACGACCAGCGACTCGCGCTACGTGGTCGGCAACACCGATGACGCGCACTTCGAGGAGATCGCGCAAGCCCTCGACGGGCGGCGGGTCCGGCTCGACTGCACCGACCACGAGGTCGGTCGCGTGATCGCCGACGACTGACCCCCACCCCAGACAGGAGCCGGACATGACCACCACCGAGGGCAAGCGCGCGACGTTCAAGCAGCGGTACGAGGAGGCCGACGACGGCCTGCGGTTCCAGGACCTCACCTATACCGGCAACTTCGTCGGCATGGATCCCGTCACCGACGGGATCAAGGGCGACAAGATGATGAAGTCGCGGGCGAAGAGCAAGGTTCTTGAGATGGTGTCGAAGGAGGACGTCCTCCGCGACGAGTTCACCATCGACGAGCTCAACGACCTCAACAACTACCTCGCCTGGAACATCTGGGACGTGCTCGTCATGCGCGCCACCGAGGGCGTGAGCGGCATGATCCCCCGCCAGGAGTACGAGATCCTGGCCTTCATGCACGAGTTCTACCGGTGGCCGGAGATCCTGCGCATGACCACCGAGGAGGTCGGCGGCGGCCAAGGGATCATGGACATCGGGGCCACCGCCCGTCGGGAGATCGGCACCAAGGTCAACGCGGTGCACGACTGGTGCATCGGCGCGGTGGGCTTCGGCATGGGCCGCTGCGGCCTGCTCGCCCTCGAAGTGATCAAGGCGGGCGACTACGTCGGCGAGTCCAACGAGATCCTCAAGTTCATGCAGCGCGTCCTGTGGGGTAAGCGCCAGGACGGCTACATCCTCAACTCGCAGGACCGCTACCGCTGCCGCATCCATGAGCCCGACTTCCTCGCGCAGATCGCGGCGCAGGTCGAGCCGTTGGAGCCGGGCAGCCCCAAGCACGGGGCGTTCACCCAGTTCAACGCGGCCGCCGAGCTGCTGTCGTTCCTCGACCACTACGACTGCCGCCTCGGGCTCGGCGACACCGGCCCCTACGAACTGCCCGACGGCAACCTGCTCATCCTCCGCGACCTCTTCGTCAACGAGGAGGTCTTCCACTGGAGCGACGTCTGCGACGACGCCGGGCTGCCGCACTGCTACACGCTCGCGATCATCATCGACCCGGAGAAGATGGCGCTCGCGGAGATCCGCGTGAACGACATCTCGACGACGTTCACCCGCCCGAAGAACTACATCGAGGCCATCGTCGGCGGCGCGGTGTTCGCGCGGCAGAAGTGGAACACCCCGATGGGCGAGGTGTACCCGATCAAGGTCGACGACCTCGCCGAACACCTCGGCAGGGTGCAGACCGCCACGCTCAAGCTGTACCAGAAGACCGCCCGGATGAACCGGCGCGACCTCATCTGGAACGGCCAGTACGTGTACTACATCGACATGATCCTGCCGCACCTGCGGCTCGCCGGGACCTACGACAAAGCCTGCCGCGACTACGACTTCTGGGAGATCGACCAGCGGGTCGCGAACTACTACTACGACATCGTCAAGCGCGGCTTCGCCCAGGAGACGGTGCCCAGCAAGATCTTCTCCGGGGCGGGCTACCTGCCCTTCCCGGAGGGGGCGAGCCTGCGCAGCTCGAAGGGCCGCTGGCTGTAGCCCCACCTCGTTCGGACGGCGCGGCGCTCGGCCGCGCCGTCCGCCCGTTCGGCCGAAGGACCGCTGATGCCCGCTGCTGCCCTGGACAACGCCGACTACGACGTCCTCAACGTCGTGGTGTTGAAGAAGATGGCCACCGCCGACGCGGTCGCCGCCGCGTGCGGCGCGGCACCGGACGCGGTGGGCGCCGCACTGGACCGGCTGGCCGAGCGGGGCCTGCTCGTCGTCGCGGGGGACGCCGCGCTGCCCACCGACGAGGCCGAGCCCACGCTCACGGCAGCGGCCGCAGCGCGCTACGCGGCCGTGCGCACCGACGCCGACGTCCTCGCGCTGGCGGAGCGCTTCGAGAACGTCAACGCCCAGTTCCTCACCACGATGTCGGCCTGGCAGCAGGTCGACGTGGGCGGTCGCAAGGTCACCAACGACCACTCCGACTCCGCCTACGACGACAAGGTGATCGGCCGCCTTGAGAAGCTCGTCGCCCGTCTCGACCCGCTGCTGGACGCGCTGGCGGCGCACGACCCGCGGTTCGCGGCCTACCCGCGCCGCTTCACGACCGCGCTCGCGGGCGTCGACGACGGGCGACACGAGCTCGTTTCGTCGCCGACGGTCGACTCGGTGCACAACATCTGGTTCGAGTTCCACGAGGACCTGCTCCGCACCCTCGGTCGGGACCGGGCCGAATGAGCGGGCGCGCTACGCGCACGCTCGGCGAGGCGGATCCGGCCGACGTCGGGTGGCTCGGCGGCAAGGGCGCGGGCCTCGCCCGCATGACCCAGCAAGGCCTGCGGGTGCCGCCCGGGTTCGTGATCGGCACCCCCGCCTGCCGCGACTACCTCGCGGAGAAGGCGCTGCCCGACGGCCTCGCCGACGAGGTCCTCGCGCGGCTCGCCACCCTCGAACGCGCTACCGGGAAGAGGTTCGGCGGGGGTCCGGTACCACTGCTGCTCTCGGTGCGCTCCGGCGCGCCGGTGTCGATGCCCGGGATGATGGACACGATCCTCAACCTGGGGCTGAGCCGAGCCGCGGCGGTCGCGTTGGGGCATGCCACCGGCGACGTCCGGTTCGTCGCCGACGTCGTCGCGCGTTTCCACGCCATGTACGCCGAGACCGTGCTCGGCGCCCTCGACCCGGGGGCGGGCGTCGACGAAGTCGAGCCCGACGACGACCCGGGCGTCGTGTACGACCGCGTGTGGGCGGCCTGCGCGCAGGCGCTCGCCGAGGAGACCGACGAGCCGGTGCCCACCGATCCGCGTGCGCAACTGTTCGGCGCGATCGAGGCCGTTTTCCGCTCCTGGAACACCCGCCGCGCCCGCACCTACCGGGACCACCACGAGATCCCGCACGACCTCGGTACGGCCGTCGTCGTGCAGGTGATGGTGTTCGGCAACCTCACGGCCGACTCCGGGTCGGGGGTCGTGTTCACCCGCAACCCGGTGACCGGGGAGCAGGGGCTCTTCGGCGAGTACCTCGCGCACAGCCAGGGCGAGGACGTGGTCGCGGGCACCCGCACCCCCGACCCGGTCGACACCGCGCTGGCGCCGGGCCTGCTCGCCGAGCTCGGCGCGACCTGCGCGGACCTGGAGCGCAACCACGGCGACGTCCTCGACATCGAGTTCACCGTCGAACGGTCGGTGCTCTACTTCCTGCAGGTGCGCAGCGCCAAGCGCACGCCGGAGGCCGCGGTCCGCATCGCCGCCGACTTCCTCGCCGACGGCCACGACGCGGGAACGGTGCTACGCGGCGTCACCCCGGCGCAGGTGCGGCAGATCCAGCGTCCGGGGTTCGACGAGGAGGAGCTCGCCGCGGCACGCGCAGGCGAGCGGCTGCTCACCACCGGCATCGGTGCCTGCCCCGGCCAGGTCGGGGGCCTGCTCATGCTCGACCCCGACCGGGCGGTCGCCGCAGCCCAGAACGGCGGCGACGTCGTGCTCGCCCGCGCGGTCACCAGCCCGGCCGACCTGCACGGGATGATCGCCGCCCGCGGCATCGTCACCGCGACGGGCGGCTCCACCAGCCATGCCGCCGTCGTCGCGCGGGCGCTGGGCACGGCGTGCGTCGTCGGCGCGGGGGAGATGGCCGTCGACGCAACCGCCCGCACCCTGACGATCGGGAACCGGGTGCTGCACGAGGGCGAGGAGGTCTCCCTCGACGGCGCCTCCGGCGAGCTCTTCGCGGGCCGGATGGCCACCTCCACCCCGGCCGCCGCGGTCGGGTCGCTCGGTGCGCTGCTCGCCGCGGCCGAACGGGCATCGGGCGGGTCGCTGCTGGCCCGGGTGACGCTGCCCGCCGACGTCGCGGCCGCCCGGGAAGCGGGCGCCGTCGGGCTCGTCACCGCCGTCGACGACGTGCTGGCCGCGACCGGCCACCTCGACGGGCTCGTCGCGCAACTGCTCGCAGGCGACACCGGGTTCGCCCGCGTCGCCGACCTGGTGGCCGAGCAGTTCGCGCACCTCTTCGCGGCCGCGGGGGCGGGCGAGGTCGGCGTGCGCGCGATCGACCTGGTCGCGGACGAGGCCCGTGAGCTCCTGCAGCAGACCGCCGTGACGACCCGACACCCCGAACTGTCGGTGCCGCTGGGCAGCCCGGCGCTGGTCGAGGCGCAGCTGAGGGGGCTGGCGCGGGCGGTCGCGGAGGCAGGCGCGCCCGTGCGCGTCCACCTCGCGGTGCGGCACATCTCCGATCCCGCCGAGGCGCGCGAACTGCGCGCGCTGGCCGACCGCGCGGGCGGGACCGTCGGCGTCGGCGCGTATCTGACCAGCGCCCGCGGGGCCTACCACGCGGCGGGCATCGCCGCGGCCTGCGACGTGATCTGGATCGACCTGCGGGCGCTGCAGGCCTCGGTGTTCGGGCTTCCGGGGCGGCACCTGCTCACCGCCGAGCCGTTGGACGACTACCGCCGCCGCGGCCTGCTGGCCTGCGATCCGCGCACGACGATCGACCCGGCGGTGGCGGACCTGCTCACGCGCCTGGCCCAAGTGGACGCGCCGGGGTGCGCGATCGGCCCGCGGCTGTCCGGCGAGGTCTCCCAGGAAACCGCCGCCCAGCTCTACGCCCTGGGTTTCCGCCGCTTCGCCGCCGAGACCCGGGAGGTCCGCCCGATGGTGCTCGCCCTCGGCCGGGCCGCCCTGTCATGATCGCCGTCCCGGCCTTGGCCTGGGGGAGGTCGATCGGGTACGGGCCGAACGGGAACCCCAGCACCCACCCCGTGATGCCCGCTGCGCGGACGTGTTTGACGACGAGACGTTCGGCGGCGGAGTCGGCGCCGCTTGGTTCCTCCCAGCTCACGGCCGAAGCATGACCCCTGGCGCCGGTGCCGCGTGGCCGTTCCGCCGAACCCACGCCGATCACGGCGGCGAGGGCGGCACCACCCGCCGGATCGCGGCCAGCAGCTCGTCGGCGCCCGAGCCCGACGCGTTCCGGACGGTGGTGGTCGGGGGGGTGGCCGGGCGGGCGGCCGACCCGAGTGCCGCGGTGGCGGCGCGGCGGCGGGCGCGGCGGGCCGCGTTGACCGCGAGCGGATCGGCGGCGGCGGGAGGGTCGGCCTGCGCAGTGGCCTGCCCAGCGGTGGGCCGACCGGCGGCGGGACCAGCGGCGGGAGGGTGAGGGGCGGTGGGCACGGCGGCCTGCTCGGCGGCGGGCACGACGCAGGCGCCCGCGGGGGGGTGGGCGGCCGCGTCGCCCAGAAGGTGGGACGCGATCTCCTGGGGCCACAGCGCGACGAACTCGGCGCCCGCGGCGGTCAGGTCCGCTACCGAGTGCATGCCCCACGCCACGCCGATGACCCGGATGCCCGCCTCCAGGGCGTCACGCACGTCGCCCGCGGTGTCGGTCACCAGCACGGTGCCGGACGGGTCGGGTCGTGGGCCGCGGCCGCCCTCGTCGTAGTCGGCGCTGCACCGACGCCCGAACGCGCTGCCCGCGTCGGCGAGGAACGCCCGGATCGCCGCGCGCTTGTCGGGGATCACGTCGCCGCCGAACACGTGCGCGAAGCAGAACGCCAGCCCGGCCCCCTCCAGCACCCGGCGCAGCACCTGCGTCGCGTTCGACGACATCACCGCGAGCGTGCACTCGGCGGCGAGGCGGCGCACGACGTCGGCGACCCCGGGCACCAGCGGCGGCGTGTACTCCTCGCGCAGCAGCGTCAGGAACGCCGCCTTCACCTCGGCGGCGTGCGCCTCGTCGCGGCACAGCTCGCGGATCGAGGCGTAGATGTTGCCGCGGAACAGCTCGAAGTACTGCTCCTGCTCGTCGACCCCCAACCCGAAGCGGTCGTTGACCCGGGAGAAGATCTCCCACGACGCGACCCGGGTCTGCACGAGCGTGCCGTCCAGGTCGAACAGCACCGCCCGCACCGGCGGCGGGCTCATCCCGTGTGGACCCGGTGGTAGGCCGCCCCGAGCTCGCCGAGCCCGATGAAGTCCATGCACTCGCCGTACCCGTCCTGCCCGTTCACGCTCCACCGCAGCAGGCAGTTGTGCCCGACCGTGCCCGGCCACGCCTGCCAGGGGAACGTCGTGAGCGCCTCGCCCGACAGCGTCCAGGTGCGGTCGGCCGCGTCGGTGACGGTGAGCTCGATCGCCTCGGGGTAGAAGCCGCGCCGCGAGGTGGTGCCCCCGCCCGCCTTGAGCCCGTACACCTTGCCGTGGTCGAGCACGTAGCCGTGCGTCATGGTCTGGGCCGACGGGGAGTCGGGACCGGCGTCGGTGCCGAAGTCGCAGATCACGTGGATCGCGAGGTCGGGGGAGACGTGCGCGTGCTGCCAGGACAGCCGCGAGGTCTGGCGCTCGGCGCGCACGCCCCAGCTGTGGTCCATCGTGGACACGCAGTCGATCGGCGTGCGGGTGCCGCGCAGCACGAGCTCGCCCTCGAAGTGCCCGGTGAGATCGAAGTGCCCGGCGTAGGCGTGGCCCCACGTCTTGTCCCTGTCGACCCGCGCGGCCATCGGGTCCATGTCGGGGTCGTTGATGTCGTAGGGGTCCATCAGCGCCGTGCACCGGAAGTGCAGCTCCAGCCCGGCCGCCGGGTCGGCGTAGTCGACGTCCCACACACGGTTCGGCTCGGTGCAGCGCACGGACAGCCCGTTGGCCAGGCGGTAGTCCAGCAGGTCGGACGGCTGCGGCACGACGAGGTGCTCCCACGCGTCCCAGTAGTCGGCCGCCCACGGCATCGTGACCCGGCGCGAGTTGACCGACACGGTCGCGCCGACGACGCCCAGCGGCTCCCGGAACAGCCCGTAGACGCCGATGTTCAACGGCCGCTCGGTGTCCTGCCCCGCGTAGAGGCCGAAGTAGTTGGTCTCGGCCCAGAGCGGGTCGTCAGTGGTCGGCGGGTGGAACTGCGCGTCCTCGGCTCGGATCACCGCGAACCTCCTCGGGGTGTTGCGGCGAGCCTGTCCGGGCCCTGTGACCTCGGCCAGTACGGCCCGGGATAACGGGCCCCGACGGGGTTGTCCCGTCGGGATAGCGCCCATCAGATCAGGGCGCCTTAATGTCCGGCGCCGGGAGGTGACGGCGCATGCAGCTGGCCAAGGTGCTCGGCCAGGTCGTCTCCACGGTGAAGGAGCCGGGGCTTTCGCGCTTCACGTTGCTGGTCGTGCAGGACGCGTCCGGGCCTGATCCGGAGCGCGCCAGCGGGCCCGCGTACGTGGCGGTCGACGTCGTCGGCGCGGGCGTGGGGGAGATCGTCCTGGTCGCCTCCGGCGGGGCGGCGCGCGTCGCCGCCGGCGCGGACGCCCCGACCGACCGCGCGGTCGTCGCCATCGCCGACACCGTCATCCGGGCGGGCACCGTCAGCTACCGCAAGGCCTGATGACCACCACCGACACGGAGGACGACATGCCACCTACGACCGGAGCGGCCGCCGCGCCCGCGCTCCGCGGCGCGCTCGGCTTGATCGAGACGAAGGGCCTGGTCGGCGCGATCGAGGCCGCCGACGCGATGGTCAAGGCCGCGAACGTGCAGATCCTCGGCCACCGCGAGATCGGCGGCGGCCTGGTGACCGTCATGGTGCGCGGCGACGTCGGCGCGGTGAAGGCGGCCACCGACGCGGGCGCCGTCGCCGCGGAGAAGGCGGGCGAGGTCGTCTCCGTGCACGTCATCCCGCGCCCGCACGAGGAGACCGAGAGCATCCTCGCGGTCCTGACCCGCCCGAAGGGCTGATCCCCTCGGCCCGGCCGGAGGCGCACCGATGACACCCCTGGACACCGACCTGGCCGGTCTCGCCGACGTCCGCGCCAAGGCTCGCGCCGCGCAGCGCGCGTTCGACGAGCTGGAGGGTGCCGACCAGGAGACCCTCGACCGTTTCGTGCGCGCCATGGCCCTGGCGGGTACGAAGGCCGCCGAGGAGCTCGCGCGCCTGGCCGTCGACGAGACCGGCTACGGCGTCTACGAGCACAAGATCCACAAGAACCGCTACAACACCGGGTTCGTCGCGCGGTGGATGCTCGAGCGCCGGGCGGTGGGCGTGCTCTGGGTCGACGACGACGCGCGCGTCACGGCCGTCGGCACCCCGATGGGCGTGATCGCCGGGATCATCCCGGTGACCAACCCGACCTCGACCGCGCTGTTCAAGAGCCTCGCCGCGGTGAAGTCGGGCAACGCGGTCGTGCACGCGCCGCATCCCCGCGCGGCCCGCTGCACGCTCCGCACCGCCGAGGTGATGGCCGAGGCGGCCGTCGCGGCGGGCGCACCGGAGGGGTTGATCTCGTGCCTCGAGAACCCCACGCTGCCCGCCACCCGCGAGCTGATGGGCCGCCCCGAGATCGCGCTGGTGCTCGCGACCGGCGGGCCGGGCATGGTCCGCGCGGCGTACTCCAGCGGCAAGCCGACCATCGCGGTCGGGGCGGGCAACGTGCCCGCGTACGTCGGGGCGAGCGTGCCCGACGCCGCCGAGGCCGCCGAGATGATCATCACGTCCAAGGCGTTCGACAACGGCACCGCGTGCGTGGCCGAGCAGTCGGTCGTGGTCCACGAGGCGGTGGCGGAGGCGTT
The DNA here is from genome assembly GCA_036265695.1 of Pseudonocardia sp. Classification (GTDB taxonomy): domain Bacteria; phylum Actinomycetota; class Actinomycetes; order Mycobacteriales; family Pseudonocardiaceae; genus Pseudonocardia. The sequence goes on from DATAOO010000065.1 coordinate 17,871, forward strand.
CCTGCGGGAGTTCGAGGCCCGCGGCGCCTACTGGATGAACGCGCCGCAGCAGGCCGCGCTGGTCCGCGTGCTGTTCGACGACCGCGGCGCCCTGCGGCCCGACGCGGTCGGGCAGAGCGCGGTGCGGCTCGCCGAGCTGGCAGGCTTCGCCGTGCCGTCGCCCACGCGGGTGCTGGCCTGCGTGCTGGACCGGGTCGGCGCCGACACCCCGCTCTCCCGGGAGATCCTCGGCCCGGTGCTGTCGGTGTACCGCGTCCGCGACGCCGCCGCGGGGCTCGCGCGGTGCCGGGAGGTCCTCGCCCTCGGCGGCGAAGGCCACACCACCGCCGTGCACGCCGCCGACCCGACCGAGATCGCGTCGTTCGGCACGCTCCGCGCGAGCCGGATCGTCATCAACACGCCTGCCCTGTTCGGCGGCATGGGCTACTCGACCGAGGTCGACCCGTCCTTCCAACTCGGCACCGGCACCTGGAGCGGTTCCATCTGCTCGGACAACGTCACCCCGCTGCACCTGATCAACATCAAGCGCATCGCGCACGAGGTGCGGCCCTGGCGCACCGTGTACGACCCGGTGGAGCTGTAGATGCCGGTCATGGCCACCACTCCGCACGCGCTCCTCGCCGACGCCGCCGCCGTGGCCGCCGGTGGGGTGCGCGCCGTGGGAGACGGCGCGGCGTTGCGCGTGGGCGTCGACCTCGGCACCGCGAGCTGCGTGCTGGTGGTGCTCGACGGCGACCGGCCGGTCTGGGTCGGCGCCCAGCCGTCGGGGGCGCTGCGCGACGGCGTGGTCGTCGACTTCGCGCGGGCCACGGGCACCGTGCGGGCGCTGAAGGCGGCAGCGGAGGCGGCGCTCGGGGTCGAGCTGACCACGGCCGCGACCGCCCACCCGCCGTGCGTGCCCGCCGCCGACGCGCGGGCCTGCACCTACGTCTGCGAGTCGGCCGGGTTCGCCGACGTCGTGCTGGTCGACGAGGTCAGCGCCGCCCAGCGCACGCTCGGCGTGCGCGACGGCGTGGTTGTCGACGTCGGCGGCGGGTCCACCGGCGTCGGGGTGTTCCGCGACGGCGAGCTCGTCGCGCTCGACGACCGCGCCGGCGGCGGTCACCACCTCGACCTCGTGCTGGCCGGGGCGCTGGGCATCGCCCTCGAGGACGCCGAGCCCTACAAGCGGTCCCACCCGGCCGAGGCGTTCGGCGTGCTGGTACCGGGGCTGCAGCGCGTCGCCGAGAACGTGCGCGCGCTCACCGTCGGCGCCGAGGACCTGCCGCTGCACCTCGCCGGTGGCGCGCTGATGCTGCCCGGCGCCGACGACGTGCTGGCCACCCGACTGGAACGGACCGTCGTGACCTACCCCCACGCGCTGCTGATCACCCCCTTGGGCATAGCGAGGTCGGCGTGAGCACCCCGACCTTGCGCACCTACGCGTTCGTCGACCGCATGCAGCCCCAGTGCGCGGCCCACATCGCCGCCACCAGCCCCGGCGACGTGCCGCTCGCGGGCATGGCGGAGCTCTACATCGAGATGGCGCCGGGCAACGAGGTGTTCCGGGCGGCCGACATCGCGCTGAAGGCCGCCGGCGTGCGGCCCGCGCTGCAGATCATCGAGCGCGAGTTCGGCCTGCTGGAGATCCACTCCGAGCAGCAGGCCGAGGTGCTGGCCTCGGGCCAGGCCGTGTTGGACGAGCTCGGCCTGACCGAAGCCGACCGGATCCGGCCCACGATCGCCTCCGCGCAGTTCATCACCAACGTCCACCCGTACCAGGCGCAGCTGCTCAACAAGTGGCGCAAGGGCTCGATGCTCATGCCCGGCCAGAGCCTGTTCGTGATGGAGGTGGCCCCGGCGGCGTACATCGCGATCGCGGCGAACGAGGCGGAGAAGGCCGCCAACATCACCGTGATCGAGCTGCGCGCGGTCGGGCGGTTCGGCCGGATGTTCCTCGCGGGCACGGAGAGCGAGGTGCAGTGCGCGCGTGACGCCGCGGTCGCCGCGCTGGAGGGTGTGCACGGGCGGGAGGACCGGCGATGACGGTCTGGGGTGCGGCCGCGGTCGAAGCGGCAGCGGGCGGCGCCGCGGGGAGGGGCGCGGCTGCGGGCGGCGGGCGGCTGCACGTCGGCCCGCGCGACGTCGTCACCCCACTGGCCCGGGAGCGGGCCCGGGACCTGGGCGTGGAGATCGTCGTCGGATCGGCAGTGCCCGCCGCAACGCCATCGCCCACGGCCGCCCCGCGGCCGGGTGCGGCGGTCGCACGGCAGGGCCCGGCAGGCCGGGCGCGGCCGGGATACTCGACGGCTGCGCCGGGGCCACCCGCCCGCGACGGCGCGGGCCGGTCAGGTACCTCGGCGCCTGCGCCGGGGCTGCCTCCCCGCGCCGGTACGAGCAGGCCGGGTGCCGCCGCCGCGACGCCCGGGCGGTCGCTCCGGCCGCCGTCGGGCGCGCTCTACCGGCGGGGCGCGCCCCTCCCCACCTTCGTGCGCGGCGGTGGGCGCACCGGGCGGGTGGCGGTCGTCGGCGCGGGCAACGTCGGGACGATCGCGGGGCTGCGGCTGGTCGAGGCCGACGTGTTCGACGAGGTCGTGCTCGTCGACGTCGACCAGGGCCGCGCCGCGGGGATAGCGCTCGACCTCGCGCACACCGCGGCGCTCGCGGGTTTCGCCACGGGGGTGCGCGGCGTCGGCACCGTCGAGGCCGCGGGCCCCGCCGACTACGTCGTGATCACCGCGGGCCGCCCCCGGCAGCCCGGCATGAGCCGCACCGACCTGATCGGCACGAACGCCGCGATCGTCGGCGACGTCGCGGAGCGGGTGGCGGCCACGTCGCCGCACGCGGTGCTCGTCGTCGTGACCAACCCGCTCGACGAGATGACCCAGCACGCGTGGGTCCGGTCCGGCTTCCCCGCCTCCCGCGTGCTCGGGATGGCGGGCGTGCTCGACACCGCGCGCTTCCAGGCGCTCACCGCGCTCACCGGCGTCGGGCGCGCCGACGCAATCTCGGCGTGGGCGTTGGGCAGCCACGGGGAGGAGATGGTCATCCCGCTGTCGCAGGCCGCCGTCGACGGCAGACCGCTCGGGGACGTCGTGCCCGACGACCGGCTGCGCGCGGCCGTCGACCGGACGCGCGGGTCCGGCGCGGAGGTCGTCGGCCTGCTCGCGAAGGGCAGTGCGTTCCTCGCGCCCGGGCTGTCCGCGGCCCGCATGGTGCTGGCGATGGCCGCCGACACGGGCGCGGTCATGCCCGCCGCCGTCCTCGCCGACGGCGCCTACGGGATCAGCGACGTCTACGTCGGCCTACCCGTTCGGCTGGGGCGTTCCGGGGTGCGCGAGATCGTCGTGCTCGACCTGCTCCCCGACGAGCTCGCCGCCCTGCGCGCCGCCGCCGACCGCATCCGCGAGCGGCTCGGGCAGCTCGCCGCCGCCTCATAGGGACGGCGGCGATGGAGGCGGTGTTGTACGTCGGCGACGGGGCGGTGCGCGTCGGGCGCGTCGGTGAGCCCGAGGTCGTCGACCCCACGGACGCGGTCGTGCGGGTGCGGCGGGCCGCGGTCTGCGGCACCGACCTGCACGTCGTCGCCCACGCCGAGCACGTGCCGCGCGGCACGGTGCTCGGGCACGAGTTCGTCGGCGAGGTCACCGAGGTCGGCGCCGACGTGCGGGTCCACCGGCCGGGCGCGCTCGTCGTCGGAGCGGACTACACCGCGTGCGGCACCTGCTGGTGGTGTCGCCGTGGCGATCACTGGCAATGCGCCGAACGCCGCTTCTTCGGCACCGGCGAAGCGTTCGGGCCGCCGCTCGCGGGCACGCAGGCCGAGCTCGTACGCGTGCCCCACGCCGACACCGTGCTGCGCGCCGTACCTGCGGGGATCTCGCTGGACGCCGCCGTGTTCTTCGGCGACACCCTGGCCACCGGCTACGCCGCCGTGCGCCGCGCGGACCTGGAGCCGGGGGACACGGTGGCGGTCGTCGGCGGCGGCCCGGTCGGCCAGCTCACCAGCCTCGTCGCGCAGGCCTGCGGGGCCGGGGTCGTCGTGCTGGTCGAGCCGGTCGAGGCCCGGCGGGCCCTCGCCGCCCACGAGGGAGCGCTGGCGGCCACGCCCGACGGCGCCCGCGCGCTCGTGGACCGTGTGACCGACGGGCGAGGGGCCGACCGGGTCGTCGACGCGATCGGCGCACCGGCGGGCCTCGACACGGCGTTCGCCCTGGTGCGCCGCCGCGGCACGGTGGTCTCGGTCGGTGTGCCGTCGGGCCCGACGTGGCCGCTCCCCGTGGCCCGCGCGTTCACCGACGAGCTCGCCCTGCGCTTCGCGGTGGGCGACCTCATGCGTGACGGGGACGCGCTCGCGGGGCTCGTGCGCTCCGGCGCGGTCGACCCCACGGTCGTCGCTTCCGAGACCGTCGCGCTGGCGGACGTGCCGGACGCGTACCGGCGCATGGCCGATCGCCGTACTCTCAAGTCGCTGATCGCGACGTAGCCGAGCGGGGGCAGCATGACGACAGTCGGCCCGGCACGTGCCGTCACCGCAAGCGTCGATTCCGCTGTGGACGACCCCCGGGACGGTCTGGCCCGGCTGCTGGCCAGCGTGCCCACCGACCTGTCGGCGGCCGCGGACGCGGTGGTCGCCCGCGCATCGCTGCTGCTCGGCTCGCCGGTCACCGTCGGCTCGTGGTCCGAGCAGGGCTGGTCGCGGCTCGCGGGCGCGGGCACCGGCCTCGCGGGCCTGCCGGTCACCGGGCCCGCCCGGCGCACCGCCGTGATCGAAGAGCGCGGGATGGTGTCGGTCGGCGACGGCTCCGTCGCGCTGTGCTGGGACCCCGGACTGCGCATCGACCGGGGCACCCGCTCGCTGCTGCGCCAGGCGTGCGCCTGGCTGTCGCTCGCCGCCGCCGCGAACGCCGCCCACGACGAGCTCGACGCCGCGGGCGCCGAGGCCGCCGCCATCCGGGAGGTGGTGCAGCAGCTGCTGTCCGTGCGCGACGTCGACCAGGTGCTGCTCTCGATCGCGGAGCGCACGCTGCGCCTGCTCGACGCCGACATCTGCGGCGTGATGCTGCGCGAGGGCGACGTCGTGCGGATGCGCGCCTGCGTCGGCAACCGCATCGCCGAGACCGCCCGGCTGCGCATGCGGCGCGGCCAGGGGGTGGCCGGGCTGGTGTTCCTCACCGGCGAGCCCGCGAAGGTCGACTCCTACCTCGACGACGAGACGATCAGCCAGGACTTCATGTCGTTGGCCGTGAAGGAGGAGACCCGTTCCGCCCTCGCGGTGCCGCTGCGGCTGCGCGGCCAGTTCGTCGGTGTGCTGGAGGTCTGGCGGCGGTGGGCGTCGGTGTTCACCGAGCGCGACGTGCGGCGGCTCGTCACGCTGGCCGACTACGCCACGATCGCCATCGACAACGCCCGCCTGCACGACGAGCAGGCCGCCGCGGCGGCGGAGACCGAGCGGGCCCGCGACGCGCTGCAGCGCCAGGTCGCGATCCTCGACCACTCGTCGCGGCTGCAGCAGAGCCTGCTCACCACGGTGATCGACGGCGGCGGCCTGCCCGCGTTGGCCCGCGCGGTCGCGGCCGAGCTCGACTGCGAGGTCGGCGTCTACGGCCCGGACGGCACGCTCGTTGCCCTGCACAGCGGCAGCAGGCTCACCTCGACCTTGCCGCAGACCGCGCCCGCTCCTGCGCGGGGCGCCCGCGCGCCCGACGGGGACGCCGCGACGTGGATCCGCCCGGTGCACGCCGACGGCGACCAGGTGGGGTACGTGGTGCTGCGCCCCATCGGCGGGGCGAATGAGACGGCCAACGAGGCGATGGACGCCGTGGCGGGCCAGGTTGCGATGGCTTGCTCGCTGGCGTTGCTGCGCGAACGGGCGGCGAGCCGGGCCCGCCTGGAAGCGACCGAACAGCTGCTGTGGGACCTCCTGCAGGGCCCGGTCGAGCACCGGCTCGGCGCCCGCACCCGCGCCCAGCAGCTGGGCGTGAGCCTCGCGGGCGGCCTGCGCGTGATCCACGGCAAGCTCGACAACATCGACCAGCTCGCCCGCGAGCAGGGCTGGGACACCTCGCAGACCGACCGGGTACGCCGCCAGGTGCTGCGCACGGTCCGGTCCCTCGAGGACGGCCGCGGTCTCGCGCTGGCGAGCCTGCGCGGCGACCTGCTGGTTGCGGTGGCCGCCGACCTCGACCGGGTCGCGGCGAAGGACCTCGTGAGCGCGTTCAGCGCCGCGGTGCGCCGGGTGTGGCCGGACCTGCGGCTGACCTGGGGGGTGAGCCGCGAGCACCGCCAGGTGCTGGAGCTGCCGAGCGCGCTCAACGAGGCCAAGACGGCGATCTCGGCCGCCCGCAGGCTCGGCGGCGAGCACGTCTTCCTCTACGAGGAGCTGGGCATCGTGCGGCTGCTGCTCGGCTCCGGCGACGACCCGGACCTCCAGACGTTCATCGACGAGGTCACCGGCCCGCTGATGGCCTACGACCGGGAGAACGACGGCTCCCTCATCCGCACGCTGCGCGCGTTCTTCGACTGCGACTGCTCCCAGCGCCTCGCAGCCGAGCGGCTGTTCGTGCACCACAAGACGCTCCGCTACCGCCTCGAGCGGATCCGCCAGCTCACCGGGCTGGACCTCGCCCGGCACGAGGACCGGATGCGGGCCGACTTCGCCCTGCGGCTCCTGCAGATCAACCAGGCGGCGCAGGACGAGTGCGAAGACGTCTAGAGGTGCACCACGGCGTCACCGATGACGACCTCGGTCTCGCCGTGCGGTCGGGGGATCACGTGGCTGGCGTACAGCTCACCGACCCGCCGCGCCGCCGCGCACCCGGCGTCGACGGCGGCCTTGACCGCGCCGACGTCACCGCGCACGAGCACGGCGACCTGCCCGTTGCGGAGCGTGCGGTAGCCCTCGACCTGCACGTTGGCCGCCTTCACCATCGCGTCGGCCGCCTCGATGGCCCCGACGAGCCCCTTGGTCTCGATGAGGCCCAACGCCCCGCCCGCAGCCATGGCCCGACGCTAACCCCGGGCCGTGCCCGCGACGATGTCCAGATCGGATAACCGGGGTGGCCGACGTTGTCCCGGCCGGAGAAGCCTTACGCCGCCGACCGCTCGGCCAGCTCGTCGGCGAGCAGCCCGACGCCGATGCCCAGCAGCCAGACGTCCTTGGCGATCGGGGTGCCCTGCTGCGTCGGCCGCAGCCGGGTGTGCATGCCCGGCGTGCGCAGGTAGAGCCCCAGGAGGCCGCCCGCGAAACCGGTGAGCCCGGCACCGGCCACCCCGGCCGGGACGAGCGGCACCAGCAGCGCCGTGCCCAGCCCGATCTCGGCGGCGGCGAGCAGCTTGAGGAACCGGCGCGGCGGCACCGGCTTGAGGAACGGGTAGGTGTTCGCGGCCATCCCGTGCACCCCGGCGGCGGTCGCCTCGCTGCCGGACCACTTCCCGATGCCCGCGTTGAGGATGAACGCCCCCGCGACGGTGCGGAGAGCGAGATGGGACAGCTTCAGATCGGCCACGCCAACCCCCGAGATACGTGAGTATTCAACGGTTAGCGACGCTACTCCGACGCGGTCGATCCGGCAGGCCCGGGCGCTACTCGGCCTTCGCCTTCACGTAGCTGCCGGGCGCGGGCTCGACGGCGGTGAACTCGGCGTTGCCCGGCGTCTTGCGCGCGGTGACCTTGGTGCCGCCGTGCGGTGCCAGCCAGGCGTACCACGCGGGCCACCAGCTGCCCGGAACCTTCTCCGCCGCCTCGAACCAGCGCTCCGGGTCGGCGTCGAGATCGCCCGTCCAGTAGTTGCGCTTGTTCTTCGCGGGCGGGTTGATCACCCCCGCGATGTGCCCGCTCGCGCCGAGCACGAAGACGACGTCGCCGCCGACCAACTGCGTGCTCTCGTACGCGGTCTTCCACGGCACGATGTGGTCTTCCTTCGAGGCGTAGACGAACGTCGGCACGTCGATCGTCCCCAGGTCCACCGGCTCGCCGAGCGCCGTGGTGCCGCCGGGCTCGCGCATCTTGTTCTCCAGGTAGGTGTTGCGCAGGTACCAGCAGAACATCGGGCCGGGCAGGTTGGTGCCGTCGCTGTTCCAGTAGAGCAGGTCGAACGCGGGCGGCGGCTTGCCCTTCAGGTAGCCGTTGACCACGTAGGGCCAGATCAGGTCGTTGGAGCGCAGCGCCGCGAACACCTGGGCCATCTCGCTGCCCTTGACCACGCCACCCTTGCCGACCGCCGCCTCCCTGGCCAGCACGCCCTCGGGGGTGACCAGCAGCCCGATGTCGCCGGTGTCGCTGAAGTCCAGCATGGACGTCAGCAGCGTCATGCTCGCCACGGTGTGCTCGCCCCGCGCGGCGCGGGCCGCGAGCGCGCTGGCGAGCAGGGTTCCGCCGATGCAGAACCCGAGCGTGTTGGCCTTGTCGGCCTTGGTGATGGCCAGGGCCGCGTCGATCGCGGCGAGCACGCCGTGCTCCAGGTAGTCGTCCCAGGTGAGGGTGCCCTGCTCGGCCCCCATGTTGCGCCAGGACACCAGGAACACCTGGTGCCCTTCGGCGACCGCGTGGGCGACGAAGGAGTTCGCGGGCTGCAGGTCGAGGATGTAGTACTTGTTGATCGACGGCGGCACGATCACCAGCGGGCGCTTGTAGACCCGCGGGGTGGTCGGCGTGTACTGGATCAGCTGCATGAGCTCGTTCTGCAGCACGACCGTGCCCGGCGTGGTGGCGACGTTGACGCCCACCTCGAACGCCGACTCGTCGGTCATCGCGATGCGGCCCCGCGCGAGGTCCTCGGTGTAGAGGCGCATCCCCTCGACGAGGCTCTTGCCGCCGGACTCCAACGCGAGCTGGACGGCCTCCGGGTTGGTAGCCAGCATGTTGGCCGGGCTGAGCGCGTCCATCACCTGGCCGAGGGCGAACCCCCACTGCGCCTTGGTGCGCTCGTCCAGCGGCGCGGCGTCGAGGGCCTTGCGCAGCTGTTCGGTCTGGGCGAGGTAGGTGCGGGCGACGGCCGCGTAGCGCGGGTCCTTCGACCACGCCTCGTCGGCGAACCGGCGGTCGGCGATCGGCTCGGGGGTCGCCGTGGGCAGCAGGGCAGCCCATCCTTTGGTGAGCGTGCTGAACGTCTCCATCTGGAGCGCGGTGAGGTCGGCGACGGCCTTGGTCCACGGCTCCGTCGCGGCCGTCATGGCCTTGGCCACGGCCGAAACGTCGGGGGCCGGCCAGCGGAGGTTGCCGCTTTTCAGCAGGTCCGTGAGCCACCGGGTGGGATCGGGGGTCGCGCGCGTCATTGCGTAGCTCCTCCAGGGTCGATCGCAGACTGCTAGCTTGCTCCGCCGCGCATCCCAACGGAACCGTCCATCCGACCACCGGAACCCGTCCAACCCGAGAGGTGACCGCGGCGGGGTCGAACGCACAGAATCAGCGGCATGCCGAAGCCGACCTGGTTAGCGAACCCGTGGAAGCAGAACCCGTGGTTCGAGTCCGTCGCCGTCGCGCAACGGCGGGCGCGCAAGCGGTTGCCCGCGCCGGTGTACGGGGCGCTGGTGGCGGGCTCGGAGCGCGGGCAGACGATCGAGGACAACGAGGCGGCGTTCCGCGAGATCGGCTTCGCCCCGCACGTGGCGGGGCAGCAGGCGCAGCGGTCGATGGCCACGCGGGTGCTGGGCCAGGACATCTCCCTGCCGGTGATCATCTCGCCGACCGGGGTGCAGGCCGTGCACCCGGACGGGGAGGTGGCGGTGGCGCGGGCGGCCGCCGCGCGCGGCACGGTGATGGGGTTGTCGAACTTCGCCTCCAAGCCGGTGGAGGAGGTCGTGGCAGCCAACCCGCAGACGCTGTTCCAGATGTACTGGACCGGCGACCGGGACACGATGATCCAGCGAATGCAGCGGGCCAAGCAGGCGGGCGCGGTGGGGCTGATCGCGACGTTGGACTGGTCGTTCTCGATGGGTCGGGACTGGGGGAGCCCGGAGATCCCGGAGAAGGTGGATCTGAAGACGATGGTGCGGATGGCGCCGCAGGTGGCGCTGCGGCCGCGGTGGGCGTTGCAGTTCGCGAAAGCCGGGATCCCGGACCTGACCGCGCCGAACCTGGCCCCGCCTGGCGGTGAGGCGCCGACGTTCTTCGGTGCCTACTACGAGTGGATGACCACGCCGCCACCGTCGTGGGAGGACGTGGCGTGGATGCGGGAGCAGTGGGCGCAGCTGGACGGCGGCCCGTTCATGTTGAAGGGGGTGTGTCGGGTCGACGACGCCCGCCGCGCGGTCGATGCGGGGGTCACCGCGATCTCGGTGTCCAACCACGGTGGCAACAACCTGGACGGCACCCCGGCCACGATCCGGATGGTGAAGCCGGTCGCGGACGCGGTTGGGGGTCAGATCGAGGTGCTGCTGGACGGCGGGATCCGGCGCGGCTCGGACGTGGTGAAGGCGCTGGCGCTGGGTGCGCGTGCGGTGATGATCGGGCGGGCGTACCTGTGGGGCCTGGCCGCGAACGGGCAGGCCGGGGTGGAGAACGTGCTGGACGTGCTGCGCTCGGGCGTCGACTCGGCGCTGCTGGGGATGGGGCTGTCGTCGATCGAGGAGCTGCGCCCGGAGCTGCTGCTCATCCCCGACGGCTTCTACCGCTCGTTCGACACCGCGGCCGAGACCGTCGGCTGACGCGCGGTCAACAGCGCCCCGCCGAGGGCGACCCAACACGCGCCCCAGACGGCGCCTGCGGCGTTGGCCACCACCCCGGGCGCGCCGAGTAGCGGAGACGCCACGACCAGGCAGATCACGGTGACGAGCGGTGTCCACCGCCGCCATCCCGACCAGACGCCCTCCCGGAGGGCCGCGATGCCGGGCGGCAGCATGCCGAAGACGAGCAATGCCGAGGCGGCGATGTAGGGCGGCGGGTAGTCGACGCCCATCGCCTGCGAGATGAGCTGGGCCGCCGCGTCCGCCACCCAGCCGAGCGCGGCGGCGCCCAGCCCGACCCGCACGAGGCGCCGGTCGCCCACTGCTCCGCTGCGGTGGAGCCCGACGACCAGGCCCACCATCAGGAGCGCCCCGATCGCCGATGGCACGTTGCGGCCCGCGAACGCGGGCTCGCCGGGGAACGTGGGATCGATCGTCTGCAGCACCCCGACGCCGGTGAAGACGAGGGCGCCGAGGGTGCCGAGGGTCGCGGGCAGGGTGCGCGAGGAGGTCATGCCCGAACGCTAGGAACGGACCGGCCGCGTCGGAACGAGGCCAGCCTCCATCCCGGGGCGAGGCCGGCCACGGGTCGGGCGACCTGCGCCACTCCGACTTGTGCCGTTGTTAGCAATGCGTTGCACTGGATGCCATGCTCCTCGACCGGCGCGCCTCGTCGCAGGCCGCGCCGACCGCGCGTTGGGTCATCCCGCTGCTGAGCGTCTTGTTCGTGCCGCTGTGGTCGTCGGGCTTCATCGTCGGGAAGATCGCCACCGGGCACATGCCCGTGCCCACGGTGCTGCTGTGGCGGCTCCTGATCGGGCTGGCCGTCATGACCGCGGTCGTGGCCGTGGTGCGCCCGCCCCGGCCGCGCGGCCGCGCGTGGCTGCACCTGGCCGTCACCGCGCTGCTGCTGCAGGTCGGCCAGTTCTCGTTCGTGTACTCCGGGCTGTCGCACGGGGTCCCGGCCGGTCTGACGAGCCTGATCCTGGGCATGGCGCCGCTGCTCGTCGGGCTGCTCACACCGTTGGTGCTGGCCACCCGGCTCGGCCTCGCGCCGGTGCTGGGGCTGCTGATCGGGGCGGGCGGGGTCTACATCGTGCTGTCCGACGGGCTCGTCGGCGGCCTCGGCGTGCAGGTGGTGTTCCCCGTGCTGGGGATGCTGGCGCTGACCGGCGGCACGCTCTACCAGAAGAAGTTCAACGACAGCACGCCGGTGACCACGAGCGTCGCCGTGCAGATGCTGACGTCGCTGGTCGCGACGGCCGCCGCGATGCCGTTCCTCGGCGTGGACTGGCTCCCGCACGACCTGGGCGGCTGGCTGTCGACGGCCTGGCTCGGCGTTTTCAACTCGGCGGGCGCGTTCGCGTTGATGTTCCTGCTGCTGCGGTGGCGGTCGACGGTGCACGTCAGCGCGCTGCTCAACCTGGTGCCTGCGACGACGGCGCTGGTCGCGGTGCCGGTGCTGGGCGAGTCGCTCACCGTGCAGGCGGTGCTGGGCCTCGTGGTGGCGCTGGTCGGCATGTACGTCGGGCTGGGCCTCGTGCGCAGGCGGTCGGTGGGCACCACCTCCGCATAGGTCGCCCGTTATAGGCAGCGGCCCGCCCGAGATGCGTGACCGGTGCCGATGTGCGGTCCTCGTCGAACGCGAACCATCGGGTCCAACGCGCCGACCGAGGAGGACCCGATGACCGCACCCGACACCGCCGGACCCGACCTGGCGAACCGCCGTCGCTTCACGGTGGCCGCTTTCCGCGCCACCCGCCGCTACCCCGGGCCCGCGGGCACCGTCCTGGCCCGCGAGCTGCTCGCCTGGGCCGACTTCGGCTACCGGCTGGGCGCCGACCGGCCGCTCATGGCCCTGGTCGACGACCTGCTCGAGACCCAGGACGCCGCCGCGGCCTGACCGACATGGGCAGCCCGCCGCCCGGTATGGGCGGTCACTGCCGACGATCTCGCGGCCGGTCCGACGCCATGCTCGGACCGACCGCGATCCAACGCCACGGGAGACCGACCATGATCACCATCACCCGGCCCGCGCTGCTGGCCGAGCTCGTCGAACGGCTCGACGCCGCGGTCGCGTCCGCGGGCGACGGCCTGGCCGCCGCGGAGGCCGTCGCCGCCGCGCTGCAGCCGTTCCTCGGCCGACCCGGCCTGCTCACCCCCGAGCAGGAGGCGGGCGACCCCGACCGGTTCCGCACGCATCTGCTGCACGTCCCGGACGACGGGGCGTACTCGCTCGTCGCCGCGGTGTGGCGGCCCGGTCAGCGCACGCCGATCCACGACCACAGCGCCTGGTGCGTGGTCGGCGTGCACCGCGGCGTGGAGCACGAGATCCGCTACCGCCTGGTCGACGATCACCTCGTCGAAGACGGGCACACCGTCGGCGCCCACGGCTCGGTGACCGTGTTGACGCCGCCCGGGGACATCCACGCCGTCGTCAACGACAGCGACGTGGTCGCCGTGTCCCTGCACGTGTACGGGGCCGACCTGCGCGAGCGGCGCACCAGCGTGCGGCGCTGCTACCGGATGCCGGTCCGATGATCGCCGCGCTCGCGTTCTACCAGCTGCTCGCCACGGCCAGCTTCACCCTGCTGGGCCTGTGGTTCGTGGTGGTCGGCCTCTCCCACGGGGGCTGGCGCACCGATCCCACCCGGCACCGCTACGACCTGCACGTCGCGCTGCACTTCCTCCTGCCCGGCGCCACCGGGCTGGCCGCGGTGCTCGCGGGCGGCGAACCGCAGTTCTGGCGGGCGGCTGCGCTGCTGGCGACGGCCGCCGGGCTCGTGGAGTCGCTCGGCTTCCTCGCCGCACCCGGGTTCCCCCGGGCGCTGCCGGGGCGCGCCCTGCGGGCCCTGGACCCGGTGCTCTACGCGTTCGTCGGCGTGGCCGCCGTGACCTCGTTGCCGCTCGGCCTGGTGTCGATGCAGATCGAGGGCGTCGCCACCGGGCTGGTCTTCCTGGCGGGAACGGCCTACCTGTGGCTCGCCTACGTCGAACGCCCGGCGCCCCTGCCCGCACCCACCCGTGTTGCCCGCGTCTGAGGAGGAGCCATGACCGTCCCGACCGTCGGTACCACCGCGAGCCGCTCGCGGCTGGTCACCCGCCGCGACATCGCGCTGTTCACCGAGATCTCCGGCGACCGCAACCCGCTGCACTACGACGAGGAGCTGGCCACCGCCAGCCGCTTCGGCGGCATCGTCGTGCAGGGCGGGGTGACCACGGCGATCCTCAACGCCGTGGTCGCCGAGGAGCTGCCCGGCCCCGGGAGCGTGTTCCTGCAGCTCGACCTGCGGTTCCGGGCGCCCGTCCGGCCCGGCGATGTGATCACCGGGACGGTCGAGGTGACCTCGGCCCGCGCCGACAAGCCGATCACCGTGCTGGACGTGCGCGTGACGCGGGACGACGGCGTGGTGGCCGTGGACGGCTCGGCCGTCTGCTACACCGAGCCGCTGGGCTGACCGTCGGTGCCGATCTCCTGCTCGACCTCGGCGTACGGGCGCCGTGTGACGGTGGCGCCCGCGAGCTTCGCGTCGAGCACGGCGGGGTCCGGCTCGTCGACGTCGGCGATGAGCGCCTCGCCGCCCGCGGGCACGGCCTGCGCCACCTGGCCGACGGCGAGCTCCTCCGCCGTGCGCTCGGTGGCGCCGAACAGCGACACCAGCTGGTTGCCGAACAGCAGGGTGTCGAGCGGCCCGAGCAGCAGGGTGACCACGGCGCCGAGCCGCGGGTGGCGGTCGGCGAACGAGACCGCGTCGCCCGCCTCGTGGTCCAGCGAGAGCTTGCCGTGCTCGTCGCGGCGCACGACCGCGGCCGCCCGCAGCTCCAGGGAGCCCGCCTCGTGGAGGGCCTGCAGCGTGTCGAGCGTGGCACGGGGGTCCACGCCGGTCACCACCACGACGTTCTCGGTCATGTGCGCACGCTAGCGGGTCCCCGTCAGGCGCCGCGGCCGGTGCGCTCCTGCAGCGCGTCGATGCGCTTGGACGCCTCGGCCTTCGTGATGTCGTCCCCGGGCGGCTCCTCGCCCGCCTCCTGTGCGAGGGTGTGCAGGTAGGAGCGTTGCGGCCCGGTCATCGGCTCGTCGCCGGTGGTCCAGGCGTCGGGGTCCTTCTCGGGGTTGGTGTTCACCGGTTCGGTCATGACCCGAACATATCTTCGATCCGAGGTCTTCGCTTCCTCGGGTCCGGTGGGGCGGGCGGGTGGCTGCCGGAACGCCGCTCCGGCGGCTGACGGCGCCCGGTCAGGCGGCGGCTGAGCTCGTGCGGACGAGCCCGGCGAACCGCTCGGCCACCAGGACGCCGTGGGACGGGTCGCCGAGGGGGCCGGGGCTCACCACGCGGGCCCGGTCGACCTGCGCGGCGGCCAGGTGCTCGGGATATCCGTCGGCCCACGCGGTGGCCAGCGCCAGGTCGGCCTCCAGGTGGTACTGGAAACCCCACGCGCACGCACCCGCCCGGAACGCCTCCACCGACTGCGTCGTGCCCGCCAGCAGCTCGGCGCCGGGCGGCAGGGTGAAGCTCACGCCGTGCCAGAACAGCACCTGGTCGGGCCGCCGCCACGCGTCGCCGAGGGGATCGTGCGCGGCCGCCGGGGTCAGCGCGGGCGGCGCCCAGCCGACGCGGGCGAGCGGCCTGCGCCAGACCCGTCCGCCGAGCGCCTGGGACAGCAGCTGGGCGCCCAGGCAGACGCCGATCACGGGCAGGCCGCGGCGCACGGCGTCGCGCAGGAGCGCGCGCTCGGGGGCGAGCCACGCGTAGGCGTCGTCTTCGTCCGGGTGCATCGTGCCGCCGAGGGCGACCACGGCGTCGTACCCGGAGAGCGAGCGCCGCGGCTCCTCGAAGATGTGCCAGGGATCCAGCTCGAGGCCCGCGGCCCGCAGGGTCGGCCCGAACGTGCCGACCGGCACGCTCGCCTCGTTCACGATCAGCAGGACGCGGGGCTGCCTGCCCTTCCCGACGGCCACCGGACTGAGGCTAGTTGCCCGGGTGGCCGGTTCCAAGGGCAGGTACCGCTCGCGCTCCGTGACCGAAGTGCCCGTTTACCGGGTCAAGTGATACGCCGTTGTTACTGATTGCACCCAGACGGGTGACGCGAAGCGCGCGCGAGATGTTCAAGGCTTCCACGAGGCGCCCTACCCGCCTTTCTGGAGGTCTGATGTCTGCTGCACCGACCAATCCCACCGGAACCGTACCGACCGGCGGACCGCCGGGCGAGCTGGCAGGCGGCGTGCTCGGGCTGCCCTCGGTGCTGTTCTGCATCGTCACCGGCGCGGCCCCGCTCGCGGCAATGCTCTTCAACGTGCCGGTCGCCACGCTCGGCGGCGGCTACGCCTCGCCCGCCGCGTTCCTCGTGGCCACGATCGCGCTCACCATCTTCTCGGTCGGCTACATCGCCATGGCGCGCCGGGTGACCTCGGCGGGTGGCTTC
>DATAOO010000066.1:0-23052 GCA_036265695.1 Pseudonocardia sp.
GGCACCTTCAACCAGGACCTCCTCGACACGATCAACCAACGCAGGCAGCAGATCGCGGCGCGGGAGGGCGTGGCGGAGGCGGCGGTGCCGCCCGACGCGGTGACGGCGTCGGGCTCGGGGCTCGACCCGGACATCAGCCCGGCCTACGCGGCGCTGCAGGTGCCCCGGGTCGCGCGGGTCACCGGGCTGCCGCTCGACCGTGTGCAGGCGCTCGTCGCGCAGGCCACCGACGGGCGGGTGCTCGGCTTCCTCGGCGAGCCGACGGTGAACGTCACCGAGCTCAACGTCGCCGTCGCCGATGAGCGACCATGACGGCGTGACCAGACGCGGCGAGCTGCGCATCTACCTCGGCATGGCGCCGGGCGTGGGCAAGACGTTCGCGATGTTGGGAGAAGCGCGGCGACGCCTCGACCGCGGCACGGACGTCGTGGTCGGCCTGGTGGAGACGCACGGCCGGGCGAAGACCGCCGACCTCCTCGCCGGGCTGGAGGTCGTCCCCCGCCGGGTCGTGCCGAGCGGGCTCGACGAGATGGACCTCGACGCCGTGCTCGCCCGCAAGCCCGAGGTGGCGCTCGTCGACGAGCTCGCCCACACCAACGCGCCCGGATCCCGGCACCCCAAGCGCTGGCAGGACGTCGAGGACCTGCTCGACGCGGGCATCGACGTGATCTCCACGGTGAACGTCCAACACCTGGAGTCGGCGGGCGACGTCGTCGAGCGGATCACCGGTGTGCGGCAGCGGGAAACCGTGCCCGACGAGGTCGTCCGCCGCGCGGAGCAGCTGGAGCTCGTCGACATCACCCCCGAGGCGCTGCGGCGGCGGCTCGCGCACGGCAACGTGTACGGCGCCGAGAAGGTCGACGCCGCGCTCGCGAACTACTTCCAGCCGGGCAACCTCACCGCGCTGCGGGAGCTGGCGCTGCTCTGGGTGGCCGACGAGGTCGACGTCGCCGTGCAGCGCTACCGCAGCGAGAAGAACGTGCAGGAGGTCTGGGAGACCCGCGAGCGCGTGGTCGTCGCGCTCACCGGCGACAAGGAGAGCGAGACGGTGCTGCGCCGCGCGGCGCGCATCGCCAAGCGCTCCGGGGCGGCCGACCTGCTCGCCGTGCACGTGCTGCGGGGCGACGGGCTGATCGGCGCCCCCGCGGCGGCGATCCCGAAGCTGCGGCGCCTCGCCGAGGACGTCGGCGCCAGCTTCCACACCGTGGTCGGCGGCGAGGACGTGCCGACCGCACTGCTCGACTTCGCCCGCGGCGCCAACGCCACCCAGCTCGTGCTCGGCACCTCGCGGCGCTCCCGGCTCGCGCGGATGTTCGTCGAGGGCGTCGGCAGTCGGGTCGCGGCGGAGTCCGGCACCATCGACGTGCACATGGTGACCCACGACGAGGCGGGCCGCGGCCTCCGGCTGCCCGCACTGCGCGGGTCGCTCTCCCAGATGCGCAAGGTGCTCGGCTGGGCGCTCGCCGTCGTCCTGCCGGTCGTGGCGACCGCGCTGGGTGGCCTGGTCGCGCTGTCCACCGACGTCGTCCTGTACTTCCTGGCCACGGTCGTCGCGGCGCTGGTGGGCGGCCTCGGCCCAGCGTTCCTGGCGGCGCTGCTGGGGGGGCTGTTGCTCAACTTCTTCCTCACCCCGCCGCTGTACTCGTTCACGATCGCCGAACCCGAGAACGTCGTGACGCTCGCCGCGATGGTCGTCGTCGGGGTGCTGGTGGCGTTGGTCGTCGACCGCGCGGCCCGGCGCGCGCAGCAGGCCGAGCGGGCGCGTGCGGAGGCGGCGCTCCTCGCCTCGGTCGCCCGCACGGTGCTCACCCGCACCGACCCGCTGCCCCGGCTCTTGGAGAAGGTGCGCGAGTCGTTCGGGCTCTCCTCGGTGGCGCTGCTGGAGCGAGGTGCCGAGTGGCGTTGCGTCGCCTCGTCGGGCCCGCTCGCGTGCCGGACGCCGGAGGACGCCGACGTCGACGTGGCCGTCGAGGAGGACCTGCACCTCATCGGCTCCGGCGGCACGTTGGCCGCCGCCGACCGGCGCCTGCTGGAGGTGGTGGGCGGGCAGGCGCTGCTGGCCCTGCGCAGCCAGCGCGCGGCGGCGCAGGCCGAGGAGTCCCGCCGCCGGGCCGAGGCCACCGAGACCCGCAGCGCGCTGCTGTCGGCGGTGGGGCACGACCTGCGCAGCCCGCTCACGTCGATCAAGGTGGCCGCCGCGAGCCTCCGCGACCCGAGCCTGCGCCTGCCCCCGGCCGACCGCCTCGAGCTGACCGCCACCATCGAGGAGTCCGCCGACCGGCTCACCGCGCTGGTCGACAACCTGCTCGACTCCTCGCGCCTGGCCGCGGGCGCGGTGACGCCGCTGCTCGCGCCCGTCGGCTACGACGAGGTGGCGGTGCGGGCGCTGGTCGGGCTCGACGGCGCGGGTCGCGTGACCCTCGACATCGACGAGTCCCTCCCCGACGTGCTCGCCGACGCCGGGCTGCTGGAGCGGGTCGTGGCGAACGTGGTCGACAACGCCTTACGCTACGCGGGCGACGCCCCGATCGTGTTGCGCGCCAGCGTGTACGGCGAGCGGGTGGAGCTGCGTATCGTCGACGCCGGTCCCGGGGTGCCCCGGCGCGGGCGGGAAAGTCTTTTCACCCCGTTCTGGCGGCTGGAGGCCGACCCCAGCGACCGCGACGGGCGCACCGGCGTGGGGCTGGGGCTCGCGGTGGCGCGCGGGTTCACCGAGGTGATGGGCGGCACGTTGACGGCGGAGGACACCCCGGGCGGCGGCCTCACGGTGGTCGTGGCCCTGCCCGTGGCGCACACGACGGCCGAGGTGTGGTCGTGACCCACAAGGTGCTGGTCGTCGACGACGACCCGCAAATCCTCCGCACGCTGCGGATCAACCTCAGCGCCAACGGCTACCGCGTGGCGCTCGCCCCGGACGGCGCCACGGCGCTGCGGGCCGCCGCCGACGAGCTCCCCGACGTGATCGTCCTCGACCTCGGCCTGCCGGACATGGACGGCACCGACGTGATCGCGGGCGTGCGCGGCTGGACGAGCGTGCCGATCATCGTGCTCACGGCGCGCACCGGCGGCGCCGAGACCGTGCGCGCCCTCGACGCCGGGGCCGACGACTACGTCACCAAACCCTTCGGCATGGGCGAGCTGCTCGCGCGCCTGCGGGCGGCCGTGCGGCGCGCGGCCGTGCTGCCCGTCGACGGCGAGGCCGTGGTGGACGCGGGCGACTTCGTCGTCGACCTGGCCGCGAAGAAGGTCCGGCGCGCGAACGACACCGAAGTGCACCTCACCCCGACCGAGTGGGGTGTGCTGGAGCTGCTCGTACGGCACCGCGGCAAGCTCGTGGGTCAGCGCGAGCTGCTCCGCGCCGTCTGGGGTCCGAACTACGGGTCCGAGACGAACTACCTGCGCGTCTACGTCGCCCAGCTGCGCCGCAAGCTGGAGCGACACCCCGGCAGGCCGAAGCACCTGATCACCGAGCCGGGCATGGGCTACCGTTTCGAGCCCTGACCGGTGATGCCGCCGTCGCATCAACGGCGACACCAATCGTCATTTCACGCATGGCGCCCGCCGGGGGATGCTGGTGGCATGCCGGAGACCGCCACCTCCCCCCTCGCCGAAGCGCTGCGCGGCTGGCAGCCGCCCACCGTCGAGCGGTCCCGCCGGGTGGACCCGTGGTCGGCGGCCGCGTTCGCCGCGCTGCTCGACACCGAGGCACCCGCGCTCGACGAGGGCGCGCCCCTGCCCCCGATGTGGCACTGGTTCACCGTGCTCGACCACCCCGCGCAGGCGGAGATCGGCGACGACGGGCACCCGGCGCACGGTCCGTTCCTGCCGCCGATCCCCGGCCGCAGGCGGATGTTCGCGGGCGGTCGGCTCACCCAGCTCGCGCCGATCCCGCTCGGGACATCGCTGGAGTGGCGGGCCGCCGTCGCCGACGTGGCGATCAAGTCCGGGCGCACCGGCGAGATGGCGTTCGTGACCACGCGCTACGAGATGTCCGTCGCCGGTGCGCCGGTGGCCGTCGAGGAGCAGGACATCGTCTACCGCTCCGAGCCACCCGGCACGCCGCGGCGCGCCACGGCCCGGCCCGACGGCGGCGCGCCCGAGCCGACGGGCACCTGGCGGGCCGCGCTCGCCACCGACCCCGTGCTGCTCGCCCGCTTCAGCGCGCTCACCTACAACGGGCACCGCATCCACTACGACACCGGTTACGCCACCGGCGTCGAGGGCTACCCGGACCTGGTCGTCCACGGCCCGCTGCTGGCCCTGCTCGCGCTGGAGCTGCCGCGGCGCCACGCGCTCGACGCGACCGTCGTCGAGTTCGCCTACCGTCTGGTCCGGCCCGCGTTCCTGCCGTCGCGGATCGTCGCGGCGGGCCAACGCAACGGCGACGCGGCCGAGGTGGCGGTGGCCGCCGAGGGCGCCCCGCCGTCGCTCACCGCCACCGTCGGCTTCCGCTGAGAGGTCCGCGCCGTGCGGCGAGCATGATTGGCGCGTGACCACCGTGGACGAGCTGGAGTGGTTCGTCGCGCTCGCCGAGACCGAGCACATGACGCAGGCCGCCGAGCGGCTGTCCGTGGCCCAGCCCACGCTCTCCCGCGCGCTGGGGCGCCTGGAACGGCAGGTGGGCGCGCCGCTGTTCGACCGGGTCAACCGGCGGCTGCGGCTCAACCCGTCCGGCGAGATCATGCTGGAGCACGCCCGGCGCAGCCTGGCCGAGCTGGCCGCCGCCAAGGAGCGGATCAGCACGCTGCGCGATCCGGAGCGCGGCACCGTGCGGCTGGCGTTCCTGCACTCGATCGCCGTGTGGCTCGCCCCGGACCTGCTGCGCGGCTACCGCGCGACGGCGCCCGCCGTGACGTTCGAGCTCACCCAGGCCACCGGTCACGAGATCACCGAGCACGTGCGTGCAGGCCGCGTGGACCTCGGGCTGACCGCACCCCGCCCGGCCGACGAGGACCTCGCCTGGCACGCCCTGCACCGGGAGCAGCTCTGCCTCGCGGTGCCCGCCGACCACCCCCTCGCCGAGCGGCGCGACGTCGCGCTGGCCGAGGCGGGCGACGGGCCGTTCGTCACGCTGCGCGCCCCGATCGGGCTGCGCAGGCTCACCGACGAGCTCTGCGCCCGCGCGGGCATCACCCCGCGGATCGCGTTCGAGAGCACCGAGATCGGCACGCTCGAAGGGTTGGTCGCGGCCGGGCTGGGCGTCGCGGTAGTGCCCGTGCCGCGCCCGCACCGGGCCGAGCCCGGCGTGGCCTACCTGCCGATCACCGACGCGGCCGCGCACCGCGTGATCGGTCTGGTGTGGCTGCGCGAGCGACCCCGGCCGCCGGTGGTGGCGCGGTTCGCCGCTTACGTGGCCGACCGGTTCCGCGGAGAAGGTCAGGAAGGTCAGTAGGAGCGCGGCAGCCCCAGCACGTGCTGGCCGAGGAACGCCAGGATCATGTTGTTGTTGATCGGCGCCACCTGGTAGATGCGGGTCTCCCGGAACTTGCGCTCCACGTGGAAGCGGTCGACGAACCCGTTGCCGCCGTGGGTGTCGAGGCAGACGTTGCCCGCCTGCCAGCTCGCCTCGCTGGCCAGGAGCTTCGCGGTGTTGGCCTCGGCGCCGCACTTCTCGCCGCGGTCGAAGAGCTCCGCGGCGCGGACGCGCAGAAGGTCGGCCGCCAGCACCTGCGTGTAGGCGCGCGCGATCGGGAACTGCACGCCCTGGTTGGCGCCGATGGGGCGGCCGAAGACCTCGCGTTCACGGGCGTAGGCGCTGGCGCGCTCGATGAACCAGTAGCCGTCGCCGACGGCCTCGGAGGCGAGCAGGATCCGCTCGGCGTTCCAGCCGTCGATCACGTAGCGGAAACCCTTGCCCTCCGTGCCGATGAGCGCGTCGGCGGGGATCTCCATGCCGTGGTAGCGCACCTGGTTGGTGGCGTAGTTGAACATCGTGCGGACGGGCTCGACCTCGAGGGCCTCGGACTGGTGGGCGCGCACCTCGCGCAGGTCGACGAGGAACAGGCTGATCCCGTCGGCGCGGCGCGCCGGGTCGTCCGCGCGGGGGCTGGTCCGCGCCAGCAGCATGAGCAGGTCGGACTGCTCGATGCGGCTCGTCCAGTTCTTGTGGCCGGTCACGCGGTAGCCGTTCGGGGTGCGCTCGGCGAACGTGGTGATGTCCGGCGTGTTGGAGCCTGCGTCCGGCTCGGTGACGGAGAACGCCTGCAGCCGCAGCGTGCCCCGGGCGATCTCCGGGAGGTAGCGGCGCTTCTGCTCCGCGCTGCCGTGCTTCAGCAGCGCGCCCATCGTGTACATCTGCGCGTGGCACGCAGCGGAGTGACCGCCCGAGCGGTTGACCTCCTCCAGGATGATCGCGGCGTCGGTGATGCCCAGCCCGAGCCCGCCGTACTCCGCGGGGATCAGCGCCGACAGGTAGCCCGCCTCGGTCATCGCCTCGACGAACGCGTCCGGGTAGGCCCGCTCCTCGTCGCAGCGACGCCAGTACTCGTCGTCGAACTTCTGGCACAGCGCGCGCACCTCGGCGCGCAGGTTCTGGCGCTCAGGCGTGTCCATCACCGTCATCGTCTTATGGTCAACCACCGGGAGCGATGCGTGAAATAGCGATGTTGCACCCGGTCGATGCACGGCAGGCATCGATCGCGCGATCCGGCACACACGCCGTCCATGAGCGTGACGGCGTCAGCGTCAGATGCCCGCGGAGTTCTTGGCGACGGCGGCATACCGGGTCTGGGCGGCCGAGATCACCCCGGAGCGGTTCTTGTGGCTCTCTTCGAACCGGATCATGGCGTTCAGCTCGTCGGGGTCGGAGAGTTTGCGCAGGGCGGCGATCGACTCCTGCGCCGTCATCTCCTCGTAGCGCTTGATCGGCAGCTCGGCGGCCTTGAGGACGCCCAGCTCGGCCCGGGTCTCGTGCAGGGCGTCCGCGGTGGCGTCCGCGCCCTCCCGGTCGGCCACCCGCTCGGCGCGCTGCAGCATCGCGTTGCGGCCGGTGCTCGCCACCTCGCGCGTGCCTGAGCCGATCTTCACGACCGTGCCCGCGAACTCCTCCACGGACTCGCGGGCCTGCCCACCGCGCAGGTACACGGTGTTGACGGCGCGCTTGGCGCCACGCACGGCGATGCGCGTCGGGAAGGTGAAGGCCTGCACGACGCCGCCCGCCACGCGTTGGAGCGGGGTCGGCACCAGCGCGGAGGGGCCGCCGAGCGCCTCCTCGGCGAGCACGGTGGTGAGCCAGTCGACCGTCGCGGAGTGCGCGGTGACGAGGTCGTCGGCGAGCTCCCGCACCTCGGGGAGCCCGGCCCGCTCGGCCAGCACGCGCACGTAGCGGGCCCGGTCGAGGAGCTGGTGCTCGAGGGTCAGGTCGCCGAGCAGCGCTTCGTCGATCGACTGCACCTGGTCGACGGTCGCCTTGACCAGCGCGAGCACGCGGCCCAGCGCCGGGCTCACGACGTCGGGCACGGCGTCGAGCCTGCGCAGCTGCGCCGCGATGCGAGCGGCACGGCGGTCGGCGTTGGCCGCGTTCTCCCGCAGCTCGCGGCGGACGGCGTCGGTGCGGGCCTGCGCCACGCGCACCCGGGCGATGTGGGCCTCGGTGCGGGTGAGCTGGCTCAGCGCGTCGAGTTGGACGACGAGGGTGTCGGTGGCGACGGTCTCGGGGTTGGTGGTCGTAGCCATGCCGGTCGGGTGCCCGCTAGCGCGTCCGCCATGCGTCCTGTGAACAGGGTCTCAGCGGGCCGGGTCGTTGGCGGTGACGCAGAACGGCAGGCCCAGCGGGTCCCGGAGCGCGGTGAAGCCGTCGTTCGCCCAGAGCACGTGCGCGCCGAGCGACCGCACCCGCGCGACCTCGGCGTCGAGGTCGTCGGTGCCGAGGTCGAGGTGGGCGCGGGCGTGCCTGCCGCCGTCGTCCGGGCCGAGCCGCTGGACCAGCAGTTGCAGCGGGCTCTCGGAGCGGTGCACCAGCCGGTGGAACTCGGGGGCGTCGACCTCCTCGTCGGCCCAGCCGGTGGCCGCGCGCCAGAACTGCAGCTCCGCGTCGTACCGGTCGGCGGGCACGTCCAGGGTGAGCTGCACCAGCCTGCTGCGATGGCCGGGCCACGCGACCGCCGTCGGCCGCTCGTGCGGCCAGGTCTCTTCGCACACGCAGAACGGCAGGCCCGCGGGCGAGGCCATCGCCTGCCAGGCCGGGCCGCGGTGTCCCCGGGTCGCGCCGAGCCCTTCCAGCCGCGCGGTGTCGCGTTCGATCCCACCGACGAGGTCGAGGTGCACCCGCGCGGGCCCGTCGATGCGCTGCACGTGCACGTAGGGCGCGCCGGCGTCGGGCACGAACGATGTGAACTCCGGAAGCCCGGGCCACGGGTCGCCGACCGGCCAGCCGAGCACCGACGACCAGAACCTGTGCGCCGTCGCCACGTCCTCGGCAGGCACATCGACGAAGGCGTGCATCCAGGAGGTCGGCATCCCCCGAGCCTGTCACCCGTCGGTCTGGTCCCTCCGCGGCCTCAGGCTCCCTTCAGCCACCGCTCCTAGGCTCGCTCCCGAAAGCGGACGAACGGGGCGGCGGTGGAACGAGCACGAGGGGCGTTGGTGGCCGCGCTGGCGGCGGTGCTCGTCGCCGTCGGGTGCGCCGGGCCGGGGTTCCTGCCGTCGGCCGGGAGCCCCCGGGCCCGCAGCGTGATCCTCATCAGCGGGGACGGGATGGGGCCCGCGCACATCGAGGCCGCGCGCCGCGACCGGTCGGGCCTGGAGCTGGACCGGCTCACGGAGCGCGGGCGGATGGTCAGCGGGCCGCCCGCGGACGGCGACGAGACCGTCACCGACTCGGCCGCCGCGGCCACCGCGTGGTCGACCGGCATGCGCACCACCAACGGCTCCGTCGGCGTCGACCCGGACGGCGATCCCCTGCCGACGTTCGGCCGCGCCGCCGAGGCGGCCGGGCGGGCCACCGGGCTGGTCACCACCGCGGCCGTGACCGACGCCTCGCCCGCCGCGTTCTTCGCGAGCGTCCCCGACCGCACGCTCGACGCCCGGATCGCCCGCCAGTACGTCGACGGCGGCGGCCCGGACGTCGTGCTCGGCGGCGGCCGGGGCGTGTGGAACTCGGACGGCCTGCTCGACCGCGCGCGGGCCGCGGGCTACCGCTACGCGGACGACGCGGCGGCGCTCGGCGCCGCGGGCGACGGCAAGCTGCTCGGGCTCTTCGCCGACGGCGAGCTGTGGCGGAGCGGCTCGCCCCCGGCGCTGGCCACCCTCACGACCGCGGCCCTGCAACGGCTGTCCGCCGACCCCGACGGGTTCTTCCTGTTCGTCGAGGAGGAACGGGTCGACGAGGCTTCCCACGCGAACGACGGCGACGCCGTGCTCGCGGCGATGCGCAACCTCGACGCCGCGGTCGGCGTCGCCCGCGCGTTCGCCGAAGACCACCCGGACACACTGCTCATCGTGACCGGCGACCACGAGACCGGCGGCCTCTCGGTCGACGGGGATGCGGGCCTGCGCTGGAGCACCGGCGACCACACGGACATCCCGACCCCGGTGCTCGCCGTCGGGCCCGGGAGCGACCAGCTGACGGGCGAGTGGCCCAACACCCGGCTGCACGACGTGCTGAGCGCCGTCATCCCGGCCTGAGCGGCTTGCGGCCGACCCCACCGGACTCGTCGACGGCGGCGGGCACACCCACGAGCCCGGGCTCCGGGCGCCATTGGTGGATGGGCACCACGCCCGGCTCGAGCAGCTCGAGCCCCTCGAAGTACGCGGCGATCTGCTCGTGGGACCGCGGGTTGTAGGGCACGCCGATCGCGTCGTGGTACTCCGCCAACGCCTTGACGTAGGACGCGTCGGTGGTCGTGCCGTCGCACTGCACCAGGTAGCTGCCGGGCGGCAGGCCGTCGACGAGCCGCCGGACGATGCCGAGGGCCTCCTCGTACTCGGTGATGTGGCCGAGTACGCCGAGCAGCAGCAGGCCGACCGGCTCCCGGAAGTCCAACGACGCCCGGGCCTCGCCGAGTATCCGGTCGGGATCGCGCAGGTCGGCGTCGACGTAGCAGGTGGCGCCTTCGGGCGAGCTGGTGAGCAGCGACCGGGCGTGCGCCAGCACCAGCGGATCGTTGTCGACGTAGACGATGCGCGACTCCGGCGCGAACTGCTGCGCCACCTGGTGGGTGTTCTCGGCGGTCGGGAGCCCCGTGCCGATGTCCAGGAACTGCCGCACGCCTTCCTCGACGGTGAGGTACCGGACGGTCCGGAACAGGTAGTAGCGGCACGTTCGTGCCTTCATCCCGTATCCGGGGTAGATCGCGAGGAGCTCTTCGGCGATATCGCGGTCGACCTGGTAGTTGTCCTTGCCGCCCTGGTAGTAGTTCCACATGCGAGCGGAGTGCGCGACCGTGCGGTCCACGCCCGTCGCCACGTCGCCCATCACCGACCTCACCGTTCAGCTCGCCGCACACACCTCGGTACGAATGCGTTCCAGAGTGGACCCGCTGGTTTCCGGCGGGTCGATCCGCGTGCACAACCGGTGCCACATGTCGACGTAATCCTCCACCTCCGATGCCTTGTCCAGGTACAACGCGCCGTTGAGGTGTTCGAGGTAGACGACATCGGGCAGGTCCTGCACCGGGAAACGCAGAATGGTGAAAGAGCCGCAGGTCGCCGGGTGCACACCGCGGCAGAACGTGGCGATCTGCAGCGACACGTTGGGCAGCTCGTTCAATTCGAGCAGGAGCTTCAGCTGCGCGCGGCACAGGCCGCCGTCGGCAGGCGCGCGGTGCAGGGCGGCCTCGTCGATCACCGCCCACAGCTGAGGGGCGTTCGCGGAGGTCAGCAGCTCCTGGCGGCGACGGCGGAGGTCGACGCGGCGCTCCACCTCCTCCGGGTCGCTGTGCACGAGCCGGACCACCGAGCGGGCGTACTCGTCGGTCTGCAGCAGCCCCGGCACGAACTGCACCTCGTACGTGCGGATCACCGAGGCCGCGTGCTCCATGGCCACGTACGTCTCGAACCACGACGGCAACAGGTCGCCGTACCGTTGCCACCACCCCGGCACGTTGGCCTGCCGGGCCAGATCGAGGAACTCCTTCCGTTCGTCCTCGTCGACGCCGTAGAGGGCGAGGAGATCGACGAGGTCGCGTTCCTTGAACCGGTGCCTGCCCAATTCCATCCGGCTGACCTTCGCGCCCGACGACCGGATCAGGTACGCGGCTTCGTCCCGGCTGACCCCGGCCGCTTCGCGCCGTTTCCGCAACTGCGCGCCGACGGCCATCCGCAGCACTGTGGACCCGACGCGATCGCCCGGTTGATCCCGCAACATCCCGAATGGCACGGCGGACTGCTCGGACGCGCTGTCGAATGCGCCCATCACCCCTCCGGTTCCGTCGCAGTCGCTTCCGGTGACCGTCGGTGATCGTCGGGTACACCGACCGATTCAGTTTGTCCGAGGGCGGGTAAATGCGCCACTCGGACGAGCCCGCCGCAGTATCCTCGGCGACGTGCGTACGCGCCTCTCCACGGCCGGATGGTGGCGCCCCTGAGTCGGGCGGCACCGTTTCTTCGCGCATTCACCTTTCCGCGGCCGCCCAGCTCCGGCGGCCGGTCGAGGTGGCTCCTGCACGCTTCCACGCCCCCGGGCTCGGGCGGTCCCGACCCATCAGGAGCCATCCATGTCCCGTCGCCTCACCGGGTTCACCCCGTCCGGACACCTGCATCTGGGCAACTACTTCGGCGCGATCCGCCCGATCATCGCCGAGCAGCACACCACCGACACCGTGGTGTTCGTCTCCGACCTGCACGCCTTGACGCTGGAGCACGATCCGGCCGAAGTGCGAGAACGCACGCAGGAGTTCGCCACCCTGCTGCTCGCGGCGGGGCTCGACCCCGACGCGTGCCTGTTCATGGTCCAGTCCCACGTGCCCGAGCACACCGAGCTGCACTACCTGCTGGAGTCCGTCACGAGCTACGGGGAGGCCCTGCGGATGATCCAGTTCAAGGAGAAGGCGCGGCGTCAGGAGCAGGTGCGCACCTCGCTGCTGACCTACCCCATCCTGATGGCCGCCGACATCCTGCTCTACGACACCGACGAGGTGCCCGTCGGCGACGACCAGCGCCAGCACGTGGAGTTGGCCCGCGATCTCGCCGCGCGGTTCAACAGCCGCTACGGCCGCACGTTCACGGTGCCCGAGGCCGTGCACCCGCCGGTGGCCGCGCGGGTGCTGGACCTGGCCGCGCCGGGAGCGAAGATGAGCAAGTCCAGCTCGTCCGCGGCCGGGGCGCTGCGCCTGCTCGACCCGCCGGAGCTGTTGCGCCGCAAGGTGATGCGCGCACGCACCGACGCCGGGACGGCCGTGGCGTACGACCCGGCCCGGGCGCCGGGGGTGGCCAACCTGCTCGACATCCTGGCCGCGTGCACCGGCGAGGAGCCGGCCCCGCTGGCCGCGCGCTTCGAGGGGTACGGCGAGCTGAAGCGGGCCGTCGCCGACGCCGTGGTGGACACGCTCGCCCCGCTGCGGGAGCGCTACCTCCAGCTCACGGCCGAGCCCGAGCGCGTGCGCGCCGTGCTGCGCGAGGGCGCCGAGCGGGCCCGCCGCCAGGCTGCCGACACCGTGCGCCGGGCCCGCACGGCGATCGGTCTGCTGCCCTGCTGACGACGCTCGCCTGCCGAACGACGCCCGACGAGTTTTCCCAAACGCCCACGGGCGGGCGGGCGGTCTGGCTACCGTCGGGGCTTCCCGGATGAGGGGGCTGGATCGTGGGGTTCGTCGGATCGGCGGGGCACGGCGGCGTGCGGGTGGAGTTGTCCGGGGCCTGCGCCACGGTCAGGGTGCAGCTGCTCCCCGGGTGGCGGGCAGGCGCGGCCGATCGGTTGGGCCCGGTCGTGCTCCAGGCGTTCGCCGCCGCGCTGTCGGCCCGCCTGGCGGCGCAGGCACCGCCGCCGCAGTTCGACTTCACCGCGGCGGCGGCGTTGCGCGCGCTCGGCAGCGGCCACGACACGGTGGCGCTGGTGGCCGACGCCGTGCGGGACCTGCGGGAGTTCACCGTGCAGCTGGCCGCGCTGCACGCCGCGCCGCGCGCCGCGGCGGCCCCGGGTGGGCGGGTCACCGCGACCGTGCGTGGCGGGCAGATCGTCGGGCTGACCGTCGACGCGGGCTGGTGCGAGCGGGCCGATGACACCACGCTCGCCCACGGCCTCGGCGAGGCGTTGGGCGCCGGGCTGCGCCTGCTCGCCGACACGCCGCGGCACGCGATGGCGGGCTGCCCCGCGCTCACCGCCGTGCTGCGCCTCACCGGCTCCGGCGAGCTGCGGAGCCCGGTCGGGGTCGGAGCGCCGCGGTGAGCCCGCGACCGTCGGCCGAGCAGATCACCGTGAGCCTGGAGGCGCTGCGGGCCGATGCCGCCGACTGGGAGCACGCCGCGGGCGAGCTGCGCGTCGCGGGCCGTCGCGCCGACGCCGCCGTCGTCCCGTCTGCAGCGTTCTCGTTCGCGGGCGGGCCGGTGGCGCAGGCGTATGAGCTGCTGCGGGTCAACACCGCGGGTCTGCTCGCCGCCGGAGCCCGGGAGTTCGGCGCCATCGCCGAGTCCCTGCGCGCGGCGGCCGACACCTACGAGGCCGATGAGCTGCGCAACCTCCACCGCCTCCGGAACATCTACTGATGGCCGCCCCGTTCCTCGCCGAGGACCTCGCGACCACGCTCGCGGCGGTGCGCGACACAGCCGGTGAGGCGCGACGCGCGGTCGAAACCGTCATCGCCGCGGGCGAAGCCGCGCTCACCGTGCTGCCCGGGATGTTCGGCGACGAGCTCCGGGAGGCGCTGGCCCGGCTGCGCCGCATGTTCGACGACGCCATGCGCGAGCTGGCCGCGCTGATGGCCCAGGCGGGCAGCCCCACCGCGCTGCGGGCGGCCGGGGCCGTGTGGTCCGGTGAGATCGGCGGGATGGTGTCGCGGCTGGCCGGCCTGGCCACCCTCAACGGCATCCGCGCTGACGACCACTGGAGCGGGGTCGCCGCCGAGGCCTACCGCAACACCCTGCCCGCCCAGCAGTCCGCGCTCACCACGGTCAAGGCCGTCGGCGACGAGATCGACACCACGCTCAACGACCTGGCGTCGGCGATCGTCCGGTTCTGGCTGGCGGTGGCCGTGGCGCTGGTGGGCTTCGTGGTGGCCGTGGCGAGCGCCGTCGCCACCGCCGCGACCGGGGTCGGGGCGCCGGTCGGGATCACCGTCGCCATCGCCGCCGTCGGCGCCACCGCGGTGGCGGTGAACGAGGCGCTCACCCAGCTCACCACGATCACCACCGCCATCCGCGACCAGGCGGCGGGCCTGCAGCGGCGGCTCAGCAACGACACCGCGTTCCCGGCCGGGGGCTGGCCCCGCTCCACCACGCCGATCAGCGGCGACGGCAGCATCGACGACGGCGACGACACCGACTGGCACCTGAAGTGACCGCGGCCGCACCGCGGAGCGTCACGGCGCCGAGACCGCGGTCACCACCACGTTGTCGCGGTAGCTGCCCAGCGCGCGGTCGAACGTGCCACCGCAGGTGACGAGCGTGAGGTGCGGCGGCCCGTCGCGGGCGAACAGCTCGTCAACGGGCAGCGTGGACTTCGGGATGCGGCGCACGGCGCTCACCCGGAAGGCCAGGTCCGCCCCGGCCGCCGTCGTCACCACCACGGGGTCGCCCACCGCCAGGTCGACGAGGCGGTAGAACGCGCCGCGGCCCTGCACCCTGTCGTCCACGTGACCGGACACCACGCTCGACCCGGCGCCCGAGCCCGGCGCCGGGCCGAAGCGGTACCAGCCCGTCTCCCGGACGTCCTCGGGCACCGCCATCTCGCCGCGCGCGTCCACCCCCACCGCGACGACGGCGGTGTCGACGCCCAACGACGGCAGCCGGATCCGGGCGGGCGGGGCCACGTCCCCCGGATCGGACGCCCCCGCCGTCGCAGTAGCCGTCGCCGTCGCCGTTGCGAGTGCCGCGGGTACGACCGCTGGCGCGGGTGCGGGGGTGGCCCCGCACCCGACCAGCACCAGCCCGGCCAGGACGGTCGGCAGCACACGGCGGCCGACCATCCCGGCGGTGGGCAGGCGAGGGATCAGCGCTCGCTCCGCACGCGCTGCCGGGCCACGAACAGCACCCCGGCCAGCCCTGCGACGCCGAGGACCAGCACCCACGCGGGCGGGCCCGGCTCGTAAGGGGCACCCGACGGCGCGCCGGACGGCACCCCGGACGGCGAGCTGTGCAGGTTCGAGATGGTGAAGCTCACCAGGCCGAGGCTCTTGTCCTGCAGCGAGCCGATGGCCTGCACGAAGGTCGCGGTGCCCTCCTTGAGGTCCACGTTCGCCGGGCCGATCACCGGGTCGGTGCTGCCCGCCGCGGCGACCGCGGCCGACACCGAGCCCGCGGGCACCGTCAGCTCCTTCTCGTTCGGGTTGGTGAGCCCCTGGATCACGGGCTTGCCGCCCGCGAGCACGTCCACCGCGGGCGCGGCGGCGGTGTGCCGCACCACGAGCCGGGCCTGTCCGGCCGCGACCTTGGCCACGTCGTTCTTGAACGGGGTGACCGTCGGCTTGCCGTCGGCGTCCAGGTGCGCCACCAGCGTCACGTTCGCGCCTTCCGGCAGGTCCGCGTCGGCCGACAGCACCGGCGAGCCGGAGCCGTCGGCGGCGTCCGCCGCGAAGATGGCGACCTTGTGCGGGCCCGCGGGCAGCTCGACCGGGCCCTGGCTGGTGCCGGGCTGGAAGTCATCGATCGCGCGTTGGCCGTCGACGTACACGTCCACGGGCGTCTTGGGGATGCCGTGCACCACGTAGACGGTGGCCGTCGACGCGGCCGAAGCAACGGACATCGGGGACAGCGCGGCCAGCAGCCCGGCCACGAGCCCGGCGCCCGCGAGGAGGAATCGTCGTCTCATACCCCCACTACCGGGCGGCCTGCCGCCACGGATGCAGCCGTAGGTCACGGTTGGGTTGCGACGCCGCGAAGGGCGGCGATCGGTTTACCGTGCGATCCTGGGCGCATGCGCCGACCGTCGCCGCCGCGATGATCGACCCCGGGGAGCTGTCCGACCTGGACGCTGCCGACCGCGCCACGGCCGAGCGGCTGGCTGCGGGCGACCCGACGGCACTCCGCGCGGCCTTCAACCGTTACGGCGGCCTGGTGCACGCCATCGCGCTGCGCCGCCTCGGCACGCCACAGGACGCCGAGGACGTCACGCAGCAGGTGTTCGTGCGGGCGTGGCGCGGCCGGGCGACGCTCGACCTCCAGCGGGGCACGCTCGGGGCGTGGCTGGTCGGCATCACCCGCCGCCAGATCGCCGACCGCCTCGCCTCCCGCAGGCGCGACCTGGAGCTCGCCGACCGGGTGGGCAGGATGTCGTTCGGCTCCCCGCCCGCACCCGCGCCGGATAGCGTGGTGGAGGCCCTGGCCGTCGCGGACGAGCTGAACCACCTGCCCGACCAGGTCGGCAAGGTGGTGCGGCTGGCGTTCTTCGACGATCTGACCCACCAGCAGATCGCCACGCTCACCGGGCTGCCACTCGGCACGGTGAAGAGTCACCTGCGGCGCGGGCTGGAGCGGCTGCGCGGGCAATGGCGGAGGAAGGAGGGCACGCGGTGAGCGTCCACCCCGATCCCGAATCCCTCGCCCTCGCCGCGCTGCCCGCCGAGCCGTCCGACCCGGGCGTCGCCGCGCACCTCGCGGCCTGCGCGGCCTGCCGCTCCCACGTCGACGAGCTGGCCCGCACGGTGGCACTGGCCCAAGACGGCGTCGACGGAGCGGGCGACCTCGCGGGGCCGCCCGACCGGGTCTGGGCCGGGATCGCGGCCGAGCTCGGGGCCGAGCTCCAGCCCGTCGACGACCCGCCGCCGCCCGAGCGGTCGAAGGCCCGGCGCCGCGTGCTCGTGGCCGTCGCCGCCGCGGTGGTGGCGCTGGCCGCCGGGGTGGGCATCGGCCTGGGTGTGGGGGCGGTGGGTGGCACGCCGGGCGCGGGGCCGCCTGCGACGGTCGTCGCGCAGCTGCAGCCCATCGGGCCGCTCGACCCGGCGGCCAGCGGCACCCTCACCGCCACGGAGCAGGCGGGCGTCCGCACGATGGCGGTGCGCCTCACCGGGGTGCCCGACACCGCGGGCGCCGACTACCTCGAGGTGTGGCTGATGAACGGGCCGGGCACGGAGATCGTCGCGCTCGGCGCGTTGACCCGCGACGACACCGGCTACACCGGGTCGTTCACGGTGCCGTCGAACCTGCCGATGACCCAGCTCGACCTCGTCGACGTGTCCGCCGAGCGCTACGACGGCAACCCCGGCCACTCCGGCGTGAGCATCCTGCGCGGCACGCTGGCCTGAGTCACCGCGCCTCGACCTCGACCTCGTCCGGCTTGCCGACGGGCCTGGCGGCGGCGGCGGTGGCGTCACCGGCGGCGTCTTCGGTGGAGGTGCGCTGCGCGGGCACCATCGCCTCGGTCGGGTGGTCGACGACCTTGCCCCGCCGCCTGAGGGGGGCGGGCCACTCGATGAGCGTGGCGGCGTTGAGGTGCGCCCCGATGATGACCGAGAAGCCGATGAAGAACGTGGCCAACAGGAAGGCGATCGGGGCCGCCAGCGCGCCGTACGTGTAGCCGGTGCCGGTGAGCCACGTGAGGTAGAGCCGCAGGCCGGTGGCGCCCGCCAGGAACACCACGGCGGCCGCCACGGCGCCGGGCAGGCCCCGCCACCAGGGCGGCTTGTAGGGCAGCGCGATCTTGTAGAGCGTGGTGAGCGCGATCACCAGCGTGATCGTCAGCACCGGCCAGTACAGCGCGTCGACGAGCTCGCGGGTGAGCGGCTGCACGACCGCCGGGAGCAGCGCCAGCAGGGTGCCGGGTCCGACCGCCGCGATCGGGAGCAGCACGATGCCCGAGCAGAGCGCCACCACGTACATCAGCACCGCGAGGCAGCGCTGCCACACCAGGTTGCGCCGCTCGTACTGGTCGTGGGCGCGGGTGATGGCGTCGACGAACGACGACATGGCCGACGAGCCCGACCAGAGGCTCAGCAGGAACCCGATCGACACGACCTCGCCGCGGGCCGTGGTGAGGATCTGGTTCACCGTCGGCGCGATGATCTGCTCGACCGCGTCGGGCGCGAACACCGCGCTGGTGTTGGTGACGATCCACTGCTCGACGTCGGCCACCGTGGTGGGCCCGAACCAGCCGCCGACGTAGCCGAGGATGCCGAACAGCCCGAGCAGCAGCGGCGGCAGCGAGAGCGTCTGCCAGAACGCCGCCGAGGCCGACTCGGTGAAGATGTCGTCGTCCCAGGCGCCCGCGGCGGCCCGGCGCACGACGCGCCCCGCCGCCGAGCCCTTGGCGGGTTTGCGGGTGTCGTCAACCACGGTCGCATCCGACGGTTGATCAGCCGACATGTCCTAAGGATGCGCCGCCCACGGGGGCCTGTCACGGCGGAGCGCGTTTCACTCCGCCGATCCGGGGAACTCGTTTTGTCGTCGATCAAGGGAGGACCCATGGCCGAGACCGTCGGCGACCACGTGCTGGCCCGGCTGCGCGAATGGGGGGTCGAGCAGGTGTTCGGCTACCCCGGCGACGGGATCAACGGCCTGGTCGTCGCGTTCGGCAACGCCGACGACCAGCCGCGCTTCATCCAGTCCCGCCACGAGGAGATGTCGGCGTTGGCGGCCGTCGGGTACGCCAAGTTCTCCGGTCGCCCCGGCGTCTGCATGGCCACGTCGGGGCCGGGAGCGATCCACCTGCTCAACGGCCTCTACGACGCCAAGCTCGACCACGTGCCCGTCGTGGCGATCGTCGGGCAGACCGAGCGCAGCGCGATGGGTGGCGCCTACCAGCAGGAGGTCGACCTCCAGGCGCTGCTCAAGGACGTGGCGAGCGAGTACCTCGTCGAGGTCAACGTGCCGCAGCAGCTGCCCAACGCGCTCGACCGCGCGTTCCGCACCGCGCTGGCCCGCCGCGCCCCCACGGCCGTGATCATCCCGAGCGACCTGCAGAGCGAGCCGTACGAGGCTCCGGAGCACGCGTTCAAGCAGGTGCCCTCGAGCCCGCCCAACGCGTTCGCCGCCACGCTCTCGCCGGACCCGGCCGAGGTCGAGCGGGCCGCCGCGATCCTCAACGCGGGCGACCGCGTCGCCATCCTCGTCGGACAGGGCGCCCGCGGCGCGGCGGCGGAGGTCGAGCAGGTCGCCGACGTGCTGGGGGCGGGGGTGGCGAAGGCGCTGCTCGGCAAGGACGTGCTGCCCGACGACCTGCCGTTCGTCACCGGCTCGATCGGGCTGCTGGGCACCCGTCCCAGCTACGAGCTCATGCGCGACTGCGACACGCTCCTGATCGTCGGCTCCAACTTCCCCTACAGCCAGTTCCTGCCGGAGTACGGCAAGGCCCGCGCCGTGCAGATCGACGTCGACGGCGCGTTGATCGGGATGCGCTACCCCACCGAGCTCAACATCGTCGCCGACGCGGGGGCCACGTTGCGCGCGCTGCTGCCGCTGCTGGCGCCGCGGACGGACGCCGAGTGGCGCACGAAGGTCGAGCAGAACGTCGCCGACTGGTGGACCACGGTCGAGCGGCAGAGCATGGTCGACGCCGACCCGGTGAACCCCATGCGGATCGTGTGGGAGATGTCGCAGACCCTCCCGGACGACGCGATTGTCACCGCCGACTCGGGGTCCGTCGCCAACTGGTACGCCAAGGTGCTGCGGATGCGGCGCGGGATGCGGGGCTCCCTGTCCGGCACGCTCGCCACCATGGGTGCGGGGGTGCCGTACGCGATTGGCGCCAAGTTCGCCCACCCGGACCGGCCGGTCGTCGCGCTGATGGGCGACGGTGCCATGCAGATGAACGGGATGGCCGAGCTCCTGACGATCGGCCGCTACCGCGACCGCTGGGCCGACCAACGGCTGGTGGTCTGCGTGCTGCACAACAACGACCTCAACCAGGTCACGTGGGAGCTGCGGGCGATGGGCGGCGCGCCGAAGTTCGAGGAGTCGCAGGTGCTGCCGGACGTCTCCTACGCGGACTTCGCCTCGGCGGTCGGCATCACGGGCATCACCGTGCGCGAGCCCGGCCAGCTCCGCCCCGCGTGGGAGCGGGCGTTCGCCATCAACGGGCCGACCGTCATCGACGTGTACTGCGATCCGGAGGTGCCGCCGATCCCGCCGCACGCGACCCTCGACGAGGCCGTGTCGATGGTCGAGTCGGTGCTGGGCGGCGACCCGTCGGCCGTGCACCTCATCGTGCAGGGCGCGAAGGAGAAGCTGCAGGAGATCCTGCCCGGCCGCGACGGTTGAGACCGCGGGGCGTGGGTACCCCGTCCGCCATGGCGACGACCGAACCGCGGTTCACGACCACTGACGCAGGCATCCCCGTCGAGAGCGACGAGCACTCGCTCACCGTCGGGCCCGGCGGGCCGATCCTGCTGCAGGACAGCTACCTCATCGAGCAGATGGCCCAGTTCAACCGCGAACGGATCCCCGAGCGGCAGCCGCACGCCAAGGGCAGCGGCGCCTTCGGGTCCTTCGAGGTGACGAACGACGTCAGCGCCTACACCAAGGCCGCCCTGTTCCAGCCGGGCGCGCGCACCGACGTGGCGGCCCGCTTCTCCACCGTGGCGGGCGAGCGCGGCAGCCCCGACACGTGGCGCGACCCGCGCGGCTTCGCGCTGAAGTTCTACACGCCCGAGGGCAACTACGACATGGTCGGCAACAACACGCCGGTCTTCTTCGTCAAGGACCCGATGAAGTTCCAGCACTTCATCCGCTCCCAGAAGCGCCGGGCCGACAACAACCTGCGCGACCACGACATGCAGTGGGACTTCTGGACGCTCTCCCCGGAGTCCGCCCACCAGGTCACCTGGCTCATGGGCGACCGCGGCATCCCCCGCACCTGGCGGCACATGAACGGCTACACGTCCCACACCTACATGTGGATCAACGCCGCGGGCGAGCAGTTCTGGGTGAAGTACACGTTCAAGACCGACCAAGGCGTGCAGTTCTTCACCCAGGACGAGGCCGACCAGATGGCGGCCGTCGACACCGACTACCACACCCGTGACCTCTTCGAGCACATCCGCGACGGCGAGTACCCGAGCTGGACGCTGCACGTCCAGGTCATGCCGTTCGAGGACGCGAAGACCTACCGGTTCAACCCGTTCGACCTCACCAAGGTCTGGCCGCACGCCGACTACCCGCTGATCGAGGTCGGGCGCATGACGCTCGACCGCAACCCCGTGGACAACCACACCGAGATCGAGCAGCTGGCGTTCCAGCCCAACAACCTGGTGCCCGGCATCGGCCCCAGCCCGGACCGGATGCTGCTGGCGCGCCTCTTCTCCTACGCCGACGCGCACCGCTACCGGCTCGGCGTCAACTACCAGCAGATCCCGGTGAACGCGCCGACCACGCCCGTCAGCTCGTACAGCAAGGACGGCGCGATGCGCATCCACCCGGTGAGCGACCCCGTGTACGCGCCCAACTCGAAGGGCGGGCCCGCCGCGGACACCGCCCGTTACGGGCAGGTCCCGACCTGGCACGCCGACGGCGACCTCATGCGCACCGCCTACGTCGACCACGCCGAGGACGACGACTGGGGGCAGGCGGGCACGCTCGTGCGCGAGGTCCTCGACGACGCCGCCCGCGACCGCCTGGTCGACAACGTCGTCGGGCACCTGCTGAACGGCGTCACCGAGCCGATCCTGCGGCGTGCGTTCGCGTACTGGCGCAATGTCGACGGCGGGCTCGGCGCCCGGATCGAGGAGGGCGTGCTGGCCAAGGCCGACCTCATGGACCCGAAGGCCGAGGAGCAGGGCAACCCGGCCCGGTCGAGCATGCAGGCCAAAGCCTAGGAGGGTGCTTCAGTGCGCTCCTAGGGCGCCTGGAGGTCGACGACCTCGGCCGAAAGCTCCCCGTCGGGCCCGGCGTAGGTGATCGTGTCGCCCGCGCCGCGCCCGGCGAGGGCCTGGCCGAGCGGGCTGCTCGCCGTGAGCACGTCGTCGCGGTCGTCGGCGGGCGCCTGCTCGGGGATGGCGACGACCCGGTAGGTCGCCTCGTCCCCGTCGGGGAACCGGAGCGTCACGGTGGTGCCGTCGGCGAGGCCTGCGGGCGTCTCCAGGGCGGCGGGGTCGGCGAGCAGCCGCTCGAGCTCGTCGATGCGCCGGTCCATGCGGGCCAGGTCGTCGAGGCCCTCGAGCTCGTTCGCGTCGTCGCCCCGGTCGCCGGTGTCGGGGTTGTCGGGGTCCTCGCCGCCGAGCTGCGCGGCCAGCGTGCGCCGCTGCTCACGGGCCTGGGCCAGCTCCTGTTCGAGGCGGTCGCGCGTCGCCGTGTTCAGCTCGGTCGGTTCGCTCATCCGCCGAGTCTCCCGCACGCGCTAGGAGGGTGCTGGAGGACTCCGCCCGTAGCGAGCGGCGGTCAGGTGGTGTCATCGCAAGGCGGACGCTGCCGCCGATACCGGGGTTGTATCGGCGGCAGCGTCCAACGCCGCGAGGGCGCCGCCTGGGCGTCGGGCAGTAGGGCCGAGTCCTTCAGCGCCTCCTACGGTGCGGAGGCGAGGTCCCGTTGGCTCGTGGTGCGCAGCACCCGGTCGGCCAGCGGGGCGAACCCGACCGCGAGCACCCCCCACAAGAGGAGCTGCGCGCCGACCGAGTACAGCCGGAACCAGTACAAAAGGTCAGGATCGAATCCCGGGAACACGATCTTGCCGGACGGGTCGGTCAACGGTTGCGGTGTCTCCGTGAGCCTGCTGCCCGACTCCGCCACATTGGCCGAGAGCTCCCCGAGCGGCGGGAGCAACGCCATCACGACGCCGAGCACCACGAGCGCGCCTGCGCCCGCGACCAGCGTGGCGTTCCAGGTGCCGAGCCGGGCCTGCAGCCGCAGGCCCGCCGCCACCGCGAGGACGAGCACCACGACGGACACCACGACCATGAGGACCCAGAGCGCGCCGCGGTCGCGGATGGTGTCGGCGTTGCCCACCGCGGGCGGGTTGGCCGGGTACTTCACGAACGGGATCGCGAAGGTCGCCAGGAACCCGAAGAGGCCCACCAGCAGCGAGAGCTGCCGCGG
>DATAOO010000067.1:0-10526 GCA_036265695.1 Pseudonocardia sp.
GTGAGGTCGAACCAGTACCAGCCGCCGTCCTCGAACGGCCGCAGGTCCAGCTCCAAGTCGACGGTGTGCTCGCCCGCCCGGTCCAGCACCACGCCGCGGACGTAGATCGGGGAGCCGTCGGCCTTGGTGCGGTAGACGTCGACGCGGCCGGTGCCGCGCAGTTGCAGGTGCAGCCGCACCGCGGTGAGGACGCTCCAGTGCCGCCAGTAGCCCGCCGCGAACGCGTTGAAGTAGGCCGCGAACGACACCTCGCTCTGCTCCGGCACGACCGCCGAGGTGCGCGACAGCACCCGCAGCCGCCGTCCGGTGGTGGCGATGCCGGTGAGCGGGACGTCCTTGCGGGGCGGGTACCCGGGCGGGGCGGGCACGGTGGCGAGCCGGATGCCGGTGTGCTCGTCGACGTACAGCGCGCGGACCGCCATGGGTTCGCCCGCGCGGGGCAGGATCACGCGCTGCAGCAACGTGGCCGTGGTGGGGGCGGGGTTGACCACGGATTCCTCGACCGTCTGCGTCATGCCTCTTCCCCAGCCTCGAACGCCGTGCCCTCGGTGAAGTAGGGGGCGATGCGGTTGTCGAACATCGTGAGCGCCGAGCCGATCGCCATGTGCATGTCGAGGTACTTGTAGGTGCCCAGCCTGCCGCCGAAGATCACATTGGCGTTGACGGCCTCCTTGCGGGCGAGCTCGCGGTAGCGCTTGAGCTTCGCCCGGTCCTCCGCGGTGCCGACCGGGTAGTACGGCTCGTCGCCGGGCTCGGCGAAGCGGGAGAACTCGCGGACGATCACCGTCTTGTCCGTGGGGTACTCGCGCTCGGGGTGGAAGTGGCGGAACTCGAGGATGCGCGTGTAGGGCACGTCGACGTCGTTGTAGTTGATCACCGGGGCGCCCTGGAAGTCGCCGGTGGGGACGACCTCCATCTCGAAGTCCAGCGTGCGCCACGACAGCGCGCCCTCGGCGAAGTCGAAGTAGCGGTCGAGCGGGCCGGTGTAGACGGTGGGGGTGCCCGCCGGGATCTGGTCGCGCACCGCGAAGTAGTCGACGTCGAGCCGCACCTCGATGTTCGGGTGCTCGGCCATCTTCTCGAGCCACGCCGTGTAGCCGTCAACGGGCAGGCCCTCGAACGTGTCGTTGAAGTAGCGGTTGTCGAACGTGTAGCGCACCGGCAGCCGCGTGATGATCGACGCGTCGAGCTCGGTGGGGTCGGTCTGCCACTGCTTGGCCGTGTAGCCCTTGACGAACGCCTCGTACAGCGGCCGCCCGATGAGCGATACCGCCTTCTCCTCGAGGTTGGCCGCGTCCTTGGTGTCGATCTCGCCCGCCTGCTCGGCGATCAGCGCGCGGGCCTCGTCGGGTGTGTGGGAGCGGCCGAAGAACTGGTTGATCAGCGCGAGGTTCAGCGGGAACGCGTAGACCTGCTCGCCGACGCGCGCGAACACCCGGTGCTGGTAGCCGGTGAAGCGGGTGAAGCGGTTGACGTACTCCCACACACGCTGGTTGGACGTGTGGAACAGGTGGGCGCCGTAGCGGTGGATCTCGATGCCCGTCTCCGGCTCGGCCTCCGAGTACGCGTTGCCGCCGATGTGGGAGCGGCGTTCGAGCACCAGGACGCGCTTGCCCAGCTCGGACGCCGCCCGTTCCGCGACGGTGAGGCCGAAGAAGCCCGATCCGACGACGACGAGGTCGTACCCTGCGTAGCTCACAGTGGTCGAGGGTAGCGGCGGCGTGCCGCCGGGCGGTCAGGCGGTGGTCGGGCCGGGGCGGCCGTGGTCGGGCGGGATGGCGCAGAGGTCGGGCGCACCCCCCCTCGCGGTGAGTCGTACGTTTCACCGGAGCGAGTTGGCCGTTCCACCCAAGCCGGTCAGGCGGTGGTCGGGCCGACCAGGAGGCGGTCGCCGCAGCTCGCGCGGGGGGTGGCGCGCTGGGCGGCGTCGGCGGCCAGCGCGGTGGCGCCCCAGGCCTGCAGCCGGGCGAGGGTGGCGGGGTCGGGGACGAGCTCGCGGCGCACCCAGTTGGCGCCGCCGTTGCTGAAGGTGCCGATCTCGACGTAGTCGCGCGCGAAGCGCGGGTCGGCGTCCAGCCCGATGAACGGCCGGAACGAGCCGTGGGCGCGGATGAAGGTGGGCTTGACGTCGTCGAGGACGTAGTTGCGGATCCCGGCCGTGTCCTTGGCCGCCCAGAAGCGGGCGATGGTCGGCTCGGCGAGGCCGCCGCCGTCGTAGAGCAGGGCGCGGCCGGTGAGCGCGGCGCCGCCGATCTCCGGGGCGAAGAAGGTGGCGGACGCCAGGCCGAGGACGTCCATGTAGCCGTTGAACTCGCGGCCGGTGTTGGTGACGATCAGGCACATCGGCGCGGTGGGGTTGTCGCGGAACGTCTGTACGTAAGGGACGAACCCCGCGACGGAGAACGCGGCCGCCGCCGCGGTGACGCCCGCGACGATCACCCGGCCCCGCCACCGCAGCGCCGACAGCACCTCGTCGCCCGCGAGGACCACCGCGAACGGCCCCAGCGTCCAGACGGGGGTGGCGAAGCGGAACTGCTCCATCCAGTCCGGCACGAGCACGCCGAACGCCGCCAGCGCCAGGCCCAGCGGGATGAGGATGAGCGCGACGGCCGTGCCGACGCCCGTCGGCGGCGGTGGCGTCGGTTTCCGACGGGGGACGGTCCGCGCCACGGGCCGTCCGATGGCGGCGAGGTAGGCGAGGTCGGCGGCGGTCGCGCCGGGGTGGCCGGTTGTCGCCGCGGTCGGGTCGACACCGGTGCCCGAGCCTGCGGCGGTGCTCGCAGCCGAGCCTGCCGCAGCGCCGGCGGAGGTGGTCGCGGCTGGGCCGACGCCGGTGCCCACGGCCGAGCCAGCGGCGGTGGGGTGGCCCGCGGCTCCGGCGGGGCGGCCTGCGGCCCCGGCGAGCGCGGCGCCGACCAGGAGCGCCCCGACGAGCACGATGGGCCAGCCCGCGTAGGCGATGAGGCTGTCGACCTTCGCGAACCCCGCGACCGTCGGCAGGCCTTGCGACTTCGCGACCGCCGTGGTCGGGAGCCACTGCCCGAAGGTCGCGAGCCGCCATGCCAGGTAGGCGCCGAACGGCACCGCGAACGCCACGACCGACAGCGCCGCAGCGCCGAGCTCCCGCCACCGCAGGCTGCCGACGAGCAGCAGCGCGAGCGGGTAGGTCGCCGCATAGACCGCGCCCTCGGGGCGGGTGAGCGCGGCCAGCGCGGCCAGCAGCCCGCAGGCCAGCGCGGGGAGCACCGCGGCGAGCCGGTCGCGGCGCCGCACGACCAACGCGACCTGCACCGCGACGGCCGCCGCGAGCAGGGAGTTCTCCAGCCCCGACACGCTCCAGATCACGAACGACGGGATCAGCGCACAGGCGCAGCCCGCGACCGCGGTGACGGCGGCCGGGTGCCGCGCCACCGCCGTCGCCATCGCCAGGAACGCGCTGAACACCACCGCGAGCAGGGCGATCGCGAGCGTCTTGGGGTACGCGACGTAGTCGGGCACGCCGAACCACGTGCCGTGGTCGAACAGCCCGAGCCG
Organism: Pseudonocardia sp.; assembly: GCA_036265695.1. Classification (GTDB taxonomy): domain Bacteria; phylum Actinomycetota; class Actinomycetes; order Mycobacteriales; family Pseudonocardiaceae; genus Pseudonocardia. The sequence goes on from DATAOO010000067.1 coordinate 3,535, forward strand.
GTGTCCGAAGGCGAGCAACGCCATCCAGGTCGGGTCCGAGAAGCCTTCCACCGGCGGCGCGCCCGGCTGCAGCACCGGGCCCGCGCCCGTGGCCACGGAGCGGGCGTAGGCGAACGTGATCCCGGCGTCGTCGACCTCCCACCGGCCGTACAGCGACGCGTGGGCCGCCGCGACCGCGGTCGGCACCGCCACGGCGACGGCCCCCCGCAGGCGCCGCAGCCACCGCCCACCCCGCGACGGCAGGTCCGGCCCGGCGCCGCCCGCCGCGCGGGCTTCTACCGGGCCCGCGTCGGCCTCGGCGGCGTGGCCCGCGCGGGCCGGGGTATCGGCGACGGGGCCGGGTCCGGCGTCCAGCACAGTTGAGAAGTCTGGCACGGCATGATTGCGCGGCGGCGCGCTCCACCCCTCGGGGACTCACCCGTTACCGCACACGGAGGACAGACAGTGGGCCGGCTACCATCGGCCCTGGTCAACCGTCGGAGTTAGGAGGCGTCATCCCCGCCCCGGACGTGCCTTCCGCGGTCGGCGTGATCGTCCTGTACGCCGTCGCGCTCCTGCTCCCGGGCGGGCTGTTGGGCGCGCTCGCAGGCCTGCGGGGCTGGACCCTGGCCGCCTCGGCGCCGCTGCTCACGTACGCGATCGCCGGGCTGGCAGGCCCGCTGTGCGCCGCGCTGGGCATCGCGTGGTCGGCGGCGACGTTCGCCATCGTCACGATCCTGGTGAGCGCCGTCGGCTTCGGGGCGCGGTGGCTCGCCCGACGCCGGTGGCCCCCGCCCGAGCGCCCGCCGACCGGGCCCGACTGGTCCCGCACCGCCCACGCGGGCGTCGCCGTGACCGTGCTGGTCGCGCTGGGCTTCGGGATCGCGGCGGTGCTCGGCGGCATCGGCAAGCTGTCGGCGATCCCGCAGGACTGGGACGCCGTGTACCACGCCGCGGGCATCCGCTACATCGCCGAGACCGGCGACGCGAGCCTGTTCGGGATGTCGCACGTCAACTGGTTCGAGGGCAACCTCGAGTCGTACTACCCCAACGCCTACCACCTGGTGGCGACGGCGGTGTACCAGGTGTCGGGCGCGCCCATCCCCACCGTGCTCAACGCGCAGACCGTGCTGATCCCGGGCCTCGCGGCGCTGGTGCTGGTCGCGATGGTCCACCGGTTCGGCGGACGGCCGGTGCTGGCCGCGGCCACCGCGCTCGCGATCGTCGCCATCACCCCGTTCTACGACCTGCTCTGGCGCGGGCCGCTGCTGCCGTTCGCCGCCGGTGTGGCGCTCACGCCGCTGGTCGCGGTGCTGGTGCGGGAGCTCCTCGACGACCGCCGCCTCCGCCCGGGCGCCGTGGTCGCGCTCGCCGCGGCGCTCGCGGGCTACCTCGCGCTGCACCCGGCGATCCTGGTCGGCGCGATCGTGTTCGTGCTGCCGATGCTCGTGCAGCGCTGGTGGGGCGCGGGCCGCCGGGCCGCCCGCGAGCTGGGTGTGCTGGTGGCGGTCGGGGTGATCGCGGCCGCGGTGAGCGGCGGGCTGGTGGCGGGTGTGCTGTCCACGGGCGGCAACACCGAGAAGCTCGACCGTGCCGCCGAGTCCGGGGCCGCCCAGGCCGTCGGCGAGCTGCTGGTGTTCGGGCACGGCATCGACACCATCCAGCTCCGCCTCGCGGCGATCATGCTGCTCGGCCTCGTCGGCGCGGCCCGGTTGGGCGGCCTGCGCTGGGTGATCGGCAGCGGCCTCCTGTTCGGCGTGCTCTTCGTCCTCACCGCGGCGTCGACCGACCCCACCGCCCGCGCGATCGCCAGCATCTGGTGGGACGACAGCTGGCGGTTCACCGGGCTGGCCGCGCTGTCGATGGCGGTGCTCATCGGCAACGGCGTCGCGGAGGTCCAACGCTTCGCCGCCACGCTCATCGGCAACCGACGGTTCGTCGGCCTCGCCACCGCCGCGGCCGTGCTGCTGGTGTTCGTGCTCGGCACCCGCATGCTCTACGTCGAACGCGACCAGCAGCGGATGAGCCGCAACACCGGCGACGACGGGCCCGCCGTCACGTGGCTGGAAGTGCAGGGGATGTACGCGATCGCCCAGATCGTGCCGCCGGGGGCGCGGGTGCTGAACGACCGCGGGGACGGGTCGGCGTGGATGTACCCGCTCACCGGGGTCAAGCCGGTCGCCGGGCACTACGACGAGCTGCGCATCGGGCCGGCCGCCACGCTGCTCGCCGCACGGTTCAACCAGTACCTGCGCGACCCGGAGGTCCGGGCCGCGGTGGCCGCGCTCGACATCCACTACGTCCAGCTCGACCGGGGCTTCCTGCGCAGCTGGGCGGCCCGCCAGCCGGGGCTCACGGACCTGGCAGGCCAGCCGTGGCTGAAGGTCGTCTACGCCAACCCGGACGTCGTGCTGTACGAGATCGTGCCGGTGCCGTCGTGAAGTCCGACGTGCTGCGCCGTGGCGGCGCGGCCGCGCACGTGGCGGGCAGCCAGGTGGCGCTGGCCGCGTCGAACTACGTGCTGCTGGCCATCGCGGCCCGGCACCTCGACCCGGCGGGTTTCGCCGCGGTCAGCGCGTACTACCTGTTGATCAACACGGTGGGCCGGGGCCTGTTCGCGGCGGTGGAGCTGGAGACGACGCGGGCGGTGGCCGCGGGCGCGCACGGGATGCGCGACGCCCTGCGGCACACCGGCGTGCTGCTGGTCGGCGCGCTCGTGCTGCTCGGCCTGGCCGCGCCGCTGCTCACCGGGGGCGTGGCGACGGTCGTGCTGCTCGCCGTCGGGGCGGTCACGATGGCGGCGTCCTACCTGATCCGCGGGCCGCTCGCGGGAAGGCAGCAGTACGGGCGCTACGCCGCCACGTTCTGGATCGAAGCGGCGGCCGGGCTGGTCGGGGCGGTCGTGCTGACCGTCGTCGACGAGCACGCGACGGCCGCCTGGATCGCCGTGCTCGCCGTGGCACCGGCGTTGGCTCCGCTGCTGTTGCGCGGCGTCGGCGCCCGCGCGGAGGGTGGGGCTGCGGCGGGCGCGCGGGGCGCGCCGGTCGGTCCCGTGCTCTGGTCGGCCGCGCTGTTGCTGGCCAGCCAGGGCGTGTGGAACCTCGCCCCGGTGCTCGCCACCGCCCGCCTCGCCGACGCCGCGACGCTCGCCGCGGGGTTCACCACCGTCGCGGTGGTGGTCCGCGCGCCCGTGCTGCTGTTCCCGACGATCCAGGCGATGCTGCTCCCCCGCCTCGCCGGGGGCGCCCGCACACCGCGTCCGTTGGTGGCCGCGGTGGCCGCCGCCGGGCTGGTCTGGATCGCGCTGGCCACGGTGGCGGTGCCGTTCGTCGCCGCCCTGATCTTCGCCACCACCACGCCCCCGCCGTCGTGGGTCGTGGCGGTGCTGGCGCTGTCCATCGCGCTGGGCACGGTGGCGCAGATCGCCCAGGCCCAGCTCGTGGCCGCGCGCCGTCCGCACGCCGCCGCGCTGGCCTGGCTCGCCGGGCTGGTCGTGCTGCTCGTGGTCGGCCTGGCCGCGGCCCCGCCGGTGGCGGCTGCGACGATCGGGCAGCTCGTCGCAGCCGGGATCGTCCTCGGCGCGCTCGTGATCGCCGGGAGGAAACCGTGACCCCGACCGTCGGCGTCGTCGTCCTCGCCTGGGGGGACGAGCCGTACCTGGCCGAGTGCGTCGCCGCCATCCGCGCGTCGACCGGCGTCGACACCCGGCTGGTCGTCGTCGACAACGGCTCCCCCGACGCACCGCCGGACGCGCTCCGACCCGGCCACAACACCGGCTTCGCGGGCGGCTGCAACCTCGGCGCGGCCGCGCTCGACACCGAGTACCTCGCCTTCGTCAACTCCGACTGCGTGATCGCGCCCGACACGTTGGAGAAGCTCGTCGCCGAGGCCGCGCAGCCGGGCGTGGGCCCGGTGATGGCCAGCATCCGGCTCCCCGACGGGCTGCTCAACTCGGGCGGCAACCCGGTGCACCTCATCGGGCTGTCCTGGGCGGGCGGCATGGGCACGGCGGAGACGCGCACCGCGCCCTACGACGTCACCGGGGCCAGCGGGGCCTGCCTGCTGCTCGCCACCACCGTCTGGAAGCAGCTCGGCGGCTTCGACGAGGAGTACTTCGCCTACCTCGAGGACAGCGAGCTGTCGCTGCGCGCGTGGCGGCTGGGCCTGGCCGCGCGGTGCGTGCCGACCGCCGTCGCCCGCCACCACTACGAGTTCTCCCGCAACGCCCGCAAGATGCACCTGCTGGAGCGCAACCGGCTGATGCTGCTCGCCACCGTCTGGCCCCGACGGGCGCTCCTGCTCCTGGCGCCCCTGCTGGCCGCGTGCGAGCTGGGGCTGCTGGCCCTGGGCACGGTGTCGGGCTGGAAGAAGGTCGCGGGCTACGCCTGGCTGTGGCGCCACCGCGCGCACCTGCGCGAACGCCGTCGGCTCATCCAGGGGGAATCCGCGGACCGGACGTGGATGGCGCGCCTGTCCCCCACCCTCGACCGCAGCGCCTTCGGCCCGGTCACGCCGTTCCTCAACGCCGTGTTCCGGGTGTACTGGTCAGTCGTCCGGCGGCTTCTCTAGGGCGTCGACGCGCATCGTGAGCGTGCCGACCTCCTCGGCGAGGCGCCGCGACTGCTCCTCCAGCAACCCCACCTCGCGGGAGAGCTGCAGCGACACCGCGAACAGCACGATCAACGACCCGAAGAACAGCAGGTTGGACGGCGTCTGGATGCCGATGAGATCGGCCACCCAGCGCAGGATCTGCGGGAACGCCGCCACGATCAGGGTGCCGAGCGCGATGACCACCCAGATCGCCGCGTACTTCTCGCGCAGGCGTCGCCGTCGCAGGAGCTCGAACACCAGGATCAGCGCCGCGACGGCCGTGATGATCGAGACGATCGCGAGGCGGCTGGCGATCACCTCGGCGCCCGGCGGACCATGGCCAGCCCGACGGCCACGACCACCCGCAGCAGGTACACCGCCGAACGCACGGGGTCGGTGCTCGCCCGGCCGCAGGTGCGCACCCGCATCGCGACCGGCACCTGGGTGATCGCGAGCCCGGCGCGGTGGGCGACGACCAGGGCCTCGACGGTGTCTCCGAGGTACTCCTCGGGGTAGTGCTCGGCGAAGAGCGCCAGCGCGCGGCGGTGCACGAGCCGGAAGCCGGACGTCGGGTCGGTGACGGCGGTGCCGACGATGCCGGAGAGCGCGCGCGACAGCAGCCGCATCGCCCACCGGCGCGGCCCGCGCACCGCGTAGTCGCCGCGCCCGGCGAACCGGGAGCCGATCACGACATCGGCGTCGGGCACGGCGAGCAGGTGGTCGATCTCGGCCGCGTCGTGCTGGCCGTCCGCGTCGACCTGCACGACGGCCGCGAACCCGCGGTCGTAGCCGTACCGGTAGCCCGCCCGCATCGCCCCGCCGACGCCGAGGTTGAACGGCAGCCGCATCACCAGCGCCCCGGCGCTCGCGGCGCGTTCGGCGGTGGCGTCGGTGGAGCCGTCGTCGACGACGAGCACGGTCGCCTCCGGCTGCGCGGCCCGCACCTCGCGCACCACGCGGCCGACGCTGTCCTGCTCGTTCAGCGCGGGGAGGACGACGAGCAGCTCGGCGGGGGCGATCCGCCGTCGCACCGGCGCGTGCACGTCCTCGGCGGTCATCGGCGTGCGACGGTGACGAACTCGTTGTACGTGAACAGCTTCCCGGCCCGCCGCGGCAGCGGGAACGAGAACTGCCGCTCGGTGCGCAGGCCCAGCTCTCCCGCGAGCGCGGCCAGCGCGGGCTGGTCGACGAACACCGTGTGCGTGGGGTCGGAGGCGAAGCCGCGCTCCTGCGGGCAGATCAGCACCACGACGGCGTCCGGCTCCAGGAACGGCACGTAGGGCGCGAGCACGGCGGCCGCCTCGCCCTCCGGCAGGTGCTCGATCAGGTGCGCGGCCAGGAGGCCCTGGTATTGCGGGCGGCCCTCCTGCCCGAGGAACTCCTCGGAGGTGAACGCCTGGAGCCCCGCGTCGCGGCAGACCTGCACCGAGGTGGCGTTGTGGTCGACGCCGACGCTGCCCGCGGGCAGGTGCGCGAGGTTGCGACCGATGCCGCAGCCGACGTCGAGCGTGCGGCGCTCCCCCAGGAGGCGGTGCAGGTTCCACCGGTAGGGGGCTTGGACGTCGAGCAGACGCTTCCAGCGGGCGCCGGAGCGGGCCGCGAGGCGACGGGTGTAGGCGGCGGAGGTGGTGCCGCCGTCAGGTACGGCCACGTCGCGCACCCTACCCGGGGACGGCACTGGAACACTGCGCGCATGCACGTGTCCACCACGTCGATCCCCGGGCTTTTGAAGATCGACCTCGATCTGCACGTCGACGGGCGCGGCTGGTTCAAGGAGGGCTACCAGAGCGCCAAGCTGGCGGCGCAGGGCTTCCCGCCGTTCGAGGTCGTGCAGAGCAACGTGTCGTTCAACGCCGAGGTGGGCGTCACGCGCGGGATCCACGCCGAGCCGTGGGACAAGTACGTCTCGCTCGCGCACGGGGAGGCGTTCGCCGCGATCGTCGACCTGCGGGACGGGCCGACGTTCGGGCGGGTCGAGACGGTCGAGCTACACCCGGGCAACGCGCTCTTCGTGCCGCGCGGCTGCGGCAACAGCTACCAGACGACCACGCCGGACGTCGTCTACACCTACCTCGTCAACGCCCACTGGTCGCCGAGCGCGCGGTACACGTTGATCCAGGCGTTCGACCCGGCGCTGGGCATCGCGTGGCCCATCGGCGAGGCCGACGCGATCCGCTCGGACGCCGACCGCGGGCACCCACCGCTCGCCGCGCTGCGCCGGTGAGCGGCCCGGCGGCCCGTCGCGGCGCACTTCGGACGGGGGTGGGGTCGTGCGGATCCTGATCCTCGGCGCGGGCGGCCAAGTCGGCCGGGCGCTGGCCGCCGCGCTCCCGGACGCTACGGCATGGGACCGCGCCGCGTTCGACCTCGCCGCACCCCGGTCCCTCGACGGCTGGGAGGTGGTGGTCAACGCCGCCGCCTGG
>DATAOO010000068.1:0-26385 GCA_036265695.1 Pseudonocardia sp.
CGGAGCCGCTCGGCCAGCACCAGCATCTGGAGGCGGTGCTCCGGCGTGCAGTACAGCTCGTTGAGCACGTCGACGTCGGAGAGCGTGCACTCGGACTCCGCCCGGAGCCGCTCGTCGAGCAGCTTGCTCATCTCCCGGTAGGCGAAGTGCAGACCCGTCCACGCCCTGACGACGCCGTCCTCATCCGCCACCTCAAGAGGCTATCAAATGAGTTGTCGCGATAACGGTTGTAGGTACGATCGTTGTAACGACAACTCAGGAGGCGGGGATGACGACGACCAAGGGCACGCGCGGCATGCGCGGCGCCGGGCTGGCCAAGCTGATCGCGCGTGTGCTGGGCCCCACGATGATCCGACAGCACCGCAAGCAGGGGGACACCTTCCGCGGCGCACCCGTGCTCTACCTCAGCACGGTGGGCGCCCGCACGGGCAAGCAGCGGCTCAACCCGGTGGGCTACGAACCCGACGGTGAGGACGCGTGGCTGGTGGTCGCGTCGTTCGGCGGCGCCGCGCAGAACCCCGGCTGGTACCACAATCTGATGGCTCACCCCGACCACGCGTCGGTCGAGGTGGGCGGGCAGCACCACCGGGTGCGGCCCGAGGAGCTCGACGGGCCGCGCCGCGAGGCGGCCTGGGCGCAGATCGTCGCGAGCAGGCCGAGCATGGCGGAGTACCAGGTGAAGACCGACCGCGTGCTGCCGGTGCTGCGGCTCGTACGCGCGGACTGACGCTCAAGCGGCGCGACGGCGGCCGGGCCGGGTGATGCGGACTACTCGGTGGCGCCCGCGCCCGCCGGGGCGTCGTCGCCGCCCGCCGGATCGGCCGACGTCGGCGCGTCGACCGTGCGGTTGGCCTCCGGGAGCAGCCCGCGCAGCGTGGCGCCGGTGATCCGGCGGAACGTGCGCCGGGGCCGGGCCCGATCGAGCACCGCGACCTCGAGCGCCGACACGCCGAGCACCCGGGCGGCCGAGGCCCCGTTGCCGCCCCCCGGGGCCGGACCCGCCTCGAGGCCTTCCACCGCGATGGTGAGCGCGGCCGACAGGTCCAGACCCGCCTCGTAAGTGTCCTTGAGCTTGGCGCTGATCGGATCGGTGGTGCCGCCCATGACGACGAACTGGGGCTCGTCGGTGATCGACCCGTCGTAGGTGATGCGGTACAGCTCGTCGTCGTCGGCCGTGGCGCCCACGCCTGCGAGGCACAGCTCCACCTCGTAGGGCTTCTGCTGCTCGACGAACGTGCTCCCGAGCACCTGGGCGTAGAAGTTGGCCAACATCCGGCCGGTGACGTCGCGCCGGTCGTAGGAGTAGCCGCGCACGTCGGCCATGCGGATGCCCGCGTTGCGCAGCGTCTCGAACTCGTTGTAGCGCCCGACGGCCGCGAAGCCGATGCGGTCGTAGACCTCCGAGACCTTGTGCAACGTGCTCGACCGGTTCTCGGCGACGAACAGCACGCCGCCGGTGTAGGTGAGCACCACGACGCTGCGCCCGCGCGCGATGCCCTTGCGGGCCAGCTCCGAGCGGTCGCGCAGGAGCTGGTCGACCGACGAGTAGAACGGCATGGTCATCGGTCAGGCCCCCGGGTTCTCGGTGCGTGCCGCCACGACCTCGCGGACGACGGCGCCGATCTCCTCGTCGAGGTGGCGGACGGCCCCCTCGGCGGCGGTGATGCTCACGACCACCGGGTAGATGCCCCGGGTGAGGTCAGGGCCGCCGGTGGCGGTGTCGTCGTCGGCCGCGTCGTACAGCGCTTCCACGGCGTTGCGGATGGTGGTGTTGAGATCGGCGTCGGTCCGGTGCAGCTTCTTGAGCGACGACTTCGCGAACACCGACCCGGAGCCGACCGAGTGGTAGCCCTGCCACTCGTCGTAGCGGCCGCCGGTGGCGTCGTAGGTGACGATCCGACCCGCCTTGGACGGCTCGGCGTCGGTGTCGTAGCCGACGAAGAGCGGCACGACGACGAAGCCCTGCAGCGCCGCGCCCAGGTTGCTCGCGACCATGCTCGCCAGCTTGTTGGTCTTGCCGTCGAGGGAGAGCGGAACGCCCTCCATCTTCTCGTAGTGCTCCAGCTCCACGGTGTAGAGCCGCACCATCTGCACGGCGATGCCCGCCGCGCCCGCGATGCCGACCGCCGAGTATGAGTCGGTGATGAACACCTTCTCGATGTCGCGCTGGGCGATCATGTTGCCCGCGGTGGCGCGCCGGTCGCCCGCGATGACGACCCCCTCGCGGAACACGAGTGCGACGATCGTGGTGGCGTGCGGCGTCAGGATCCCTCCCGATGGGGCCGCGCCCGCGGCGGGCTCGGGAACGCGCCCGGGCAACAGGTGCGGCGCGTTGGCGGTGACGAAATCGGTGAACGACGACGGGCCGGGCGCCAGGTAGGCGCTCAGGCCGGGTGGGGGAACCGGCGGCCGGAACTCCATGGTCAGGTGCGTGCCTCTCTCCGTGCGGGGGCCCACGTCGGGGTATCGCGGGTGAAGCGGGTGCCGGGCGGGCCCGGCGGGCGGCGAGGCTACTCGCCACCCTTCTGGACGTAGGCGCGGACGAAGTCCTCGGCGTTCTCCTCCAGGACGTCGTCGATCTCGTCGAGGATCGTGTCGACGTCCTCACCGAGCTTCTCGCGACGCTCCTGCCCCGCCGCCGCGGCGTCGCCCGCCTCGTCGTCGTCGCCGCCACCGCCGCCCTGGCGCTTGGTCTGCTCCTGCGACATGACGCCTCCTGTCGTTGTCGTGCAGCTCAACCCTAGCTCAGCGCCGACGTTCGCTCCGCAAGCTTCGCTCAGGAGTCCGACAGAAAGCGTCCGGTCGACTCAGCCGCGGGTGAGGGCCTCGACCAGCTCCTCGGCCGTGCGCGAGCTGTCGATCAGCTCGCCGACGTGGCGCCGGGTGCCCCGCAGCGGCTCGAGGGTGGGGATCCGCACCAGCGACTCCCGACCCAGGTCGAAGATCACCGAATCCCACGAGGCGGCGGCGACCTCGGCCGGGTAGCGCTCCAGGCAGCGGCCGCGGAAGTAGGCGCGGGTGTCCTCCGGCGGCGCCGTCATCGCGGCGGTGACCTGCTCCTCGGTGACCAGCCGCTTGATCGAGCCGCGGGTGGCGAGCCGGTTGTAGAGGCCCTTCGCCATGCGCACGTCCGTGTACTGCAGATCCACCAGGTGCAGCCGGGGCGCGTCCCAGGCCAGCCCGTCGCGCTCGCGGTATCCCTCCAGAAGGCGCAGCTTGGCCGTCCAGTCCAGGCGGTCGGCGGTGGAGAGCGGCTCACGGGCGAGGTCGTCGAGCACCTCGCCCCAGATGCTGAGCACCTCGGCCGTGGCCTCGTCGACGTCGGCGCCGAGCGTGTTCTCGACGTGCTTGCAGGCCTTCTCGAAGTACGCCCGCTGCACGTCCAGCGCGGTGACCTTGCGGCCGTCCACCGTCTCGATCAGCAGCTTCAGGCTGGGGTCGTGGCTGATCCGGTGCACGGAGCGCACCGGCTCGGCCAGGCGCAGCTCGTCGAACCGGACACCGGCCTCGATCATGTCGAGTACCAGCGCGGCCGTGCCGACCTTGAGCAGCGTGGAGTACTCGCTCATGTTCGCGTCGCCGATGATGACGTGCAGGCGGCGGTACTTGTCGGCATCGGCGTGCGGCTCGTCGCGGGTGTTGATGATGCCGCGCTTGAGGGTGGTCTCCAGCCCGACCTCGACCTCGATGTAGTCGGCCCGCTGGGAGATCTGGTAGCCCGCCTCGTCGCCGGACGCGCCCCGGCCCACCCGGCCCGCCCCGCAGACGACCTGGCGGGTGACGAAGAACGGCGTGAGGCCCGAGACGATCGACGGGAACGTGGTCTGGCGGGCCATCAGGTAGTTCTCGTGGGAGCCGTAGCTCGCGCCCTTGCCGTCGACGTTGTTCTTGTAGAGCTGGATCCGCGGCGCCCCGGGCACGGTGGCCGCGCGCATCGCGGCCTCCTCCATCACCCGCTCCCCCGCCTTGTCCCAGATCACGACGTCGCGCGGGGTGGTGACCTCGGGGGTGGAGAACTCGGGGTGCGCGTGGTCGACGTAGAGCCGGGCCCCGTTGGTGAGGATGACGTTGGCCGCGCCGAGGTCGTCGAGCTCGGAGTCGACCGGGTTGTGCAGCGTGGGCGCGGACAGGTCGAACCCGCGGGCGTCGCGCAGTGGCGACTCCACCTCGTAGTCCCACCGGGCCCGGCGGGAGCGCGGGATGTCGGCGGCGGCCGCGTAGGCGAGCACCACCTGCGTGGAGGTGATCACCGGGTTGGCGGTGGGGTCGCCCGGCACGGAGATGCCGTACTCCACCTCGGTGCCCATGATGCGGCGCGCGGTCATGCCCCGAGCCTAACCGTGCAGGATGGCGCCTGTGTGGGCCGGAGACGAGCGGGTGGCCGTGTACGACGCGCAGGGGCGGGTGACCGGGGCCGCCCCGCGCGGCGAGGTCTACCGCCTCGGCCTGTGGCACGCCGCCACCGGGGTGCTGGTGCGCAGCGGCGACGGCGAGCGGGTGGTGCTGCACCGGCGCACGCCCGACAAGCTCGTGTTCGCCGACACCTGGGACTGCTGGGCGGGCGGGGTCGTCGGGCCGGGCGAGGACCCGGCCGACGCCGCGGTCCGCGAGCTGGCCGAGGAGCTCGGCATCACCGGCGCGCCCCTGACCCCGCTGCCCCGGGCCACCTATGACGGTGTCGTCGAGGGGGGTCAGGTGCGCTACCACGCCTTCACCTACGAAGCCCGCTGGGACGGCCCGCTGCACCCGGAGCCCACGGAGATCGCCTGGGCGGGCTGGGTGTCGCTCGACGAGCTGGTCGAGCGCCTGGCCGACCCGGTGCGCTGGCCGTTCGCGCCCGACGGACGCGCCGGGGTAGAACGCTGGCTCGCCGGGAGGGCCGACGCCTAATGTGACCCGCCACACCGCACGAGCCATCGGGGGACGGCATGACCACAACGCGCAGCACCGCCTTGCGCGAGCTCACGATCCGCAGCGTCGTGCTCGGCGGCCTGATCACCTTGATCTTCACGGCCGCCAACGTCTACCTGGGACTCAAGGTCGGCCTGACGTTCGCCACCGCCATCCCGGCCGCGGTGATCTCCATGGCCATCCTGCGCTACTTCCGCGACCACTCGATCCTCGAGAACAACATCGTCCAGACGATCGCGTCGGCGGCGGGCACCCTGGCGGCCATCATCTTCGTGCTGCCCGGCCTGATCATGATCGGCTGGTGGCAGGGCTTCCCGTACTGGACCACCGTGGCCGTGTGCGTCATCGGCGGCACCTTGGGCGTGATGTACTCGGTGCCGCTGCGCCGCGCCCTGGTCACCGGCTCGGACCTGCCCTATCCCGAAGGCGTGGCGGCCGCCGAGGTGCTGAAGGTCGGCGAGGCCTCGGAGGAGGGCGCCGAGGAGAACCGCAAGAGCCTGCGCGCCATCCTGGTGGCGGCGCTCACCGCCGCCGGGTTCTCGCTGCTGGCGGCGACGAAGGTGATCGGCAACGAGATCTCCACGGCGTTCCGGGTCGGGTCGGGTGGCACGCTCTTCGGCGCCAGCCTCTCGCTGGCGCTCATCGGCGTCGGCCATCTCGTCGGGGTCACCGTCGGCGCCGCCATGATCGTCGGACTGCTGATCTCCTACGGCGTGCTGCTCCCCTCGCTCACCGCGGGCACCCTGCCCGCGAGCGGTGACATCTCCGACGCCGTCTCCAGCACGTTCGGCACCGAGGTGCGGTTCGTCGGCGCCGGGGCCATCGCGGTCGCCGCCATCTGGACGCTGCTCAAGATCCTCGGCCCGATCGTGCGCGGCATCCGGGCGGCCGCCGCGTCGTCGAAGAGCAGGCGCGGCGGCGCCACGGTCGACATCACCGAGCGGGACCTGCCGATCGGCATCGTCGGTGGCACGATCCTGTTCTGCCTGATCCCCATTTCCCTCCTGCTGTGGCTGTTCCTCGCCGAGACGCCGATCGCCGACAACGCCCCGGCGACGATCATCGTCAGCCTGGTTTACGTGGTGCTGATCGGCGCGGTGATCGCATCGGTCGCCGGGTACATGGCCGGCCTCATCGGCTCGTCGAACAGCCCGATCTCGGGCGTGGGCATCCTCGTCGTGCTGGGGGCGTCGCTGGTGCTGGTGGCCCTGCACGGGCGCGGCGGCGACGCCGAGCGCACCACGGCGCTCGTCGCCTACGCGCTCTTCACGACCGCGATCGTCTTCAGCATCGCCACCATCTCCAACGACAACCTGCAGGACCTCAAGACCGGCCAGCTCGTCGGGGCCACGCCGTGGAGGCAGCAGGTCGCCCTGGTGATCGGCGTGGTCTTCGGCGCGCTGGTGATCGCGCCGGTGCTCGACCTGCTCAACGCGGCGTTCGGCTTCGCGGGCGCCCCCGGCGCCGGGGAGGACGCGCTGGCCGCCCCGCAGGCCGCGCTGATCTCGGCGCTGGCCAAGGGGGTGTTCGGCGGCGACCTGAACTGGGGGCTGATCGGGCTCGGCGCGCTGATCGGCGCCGTGGTGATCGTGGTCGACGAGCTGCTCGGCCGCTTCACGAAGCTGCGGCTGCCGCCGCTGGCCGTCGGCATGGGCATGTACCTGCCGATGTCGCTCACCCTGCTGATCCCGATCGGCGCCCTCCTGGGCCGCACCTACGACATGTGGGCCGAGCGGCAAGGCGACAACGTGGAGTTCAAGAAGCGTCTCGGGGTGCTGATGGCCACCGGCCTGATCGTCGGCGAGAGCCTGTTCGGGGTGGTCTTCGCGGGCATCGTGGCGGCGTCCGGGTCGGACGCGCCGCTGGCGGTGGTCGGGGACAGCTTCGAGAACTGGGCGATCGTCCTCGGCGTGGTGCTGTTCGTGGGGGCGATCCTCGCGCTGTACCGGGCGACCCGGCGAGCGGCCGTGCGCTGACTCAGGCGGGTGCGCCGCCGTCGCCGATGCCCTCGGTGATCGCGTCGCTGATCTCCCGCAGCGCGCGCTGCTGCTCGGGCGTCAGCACGTCGAAGAGGTACGTGCGCACCTCTTCGACGTGCCCGCGCGCCGCCGAGTCGAGCCGGTCGAAGCCCGCGTCGGTGAGCTCGGCGAACTGGCCGCGCTTGTCGGTGGGGCACGCGCTGCGGCGCACCCACCCCGCCTCTTCCATGCGGGCGACGGCGTGGCTCAGCCTGCTGCGCGAGGACATCGAGTTCGTGGCCAGCTCGCTCATCCGCAGCCTGCGGTCCGGGGCCTCGGACAGCCGCACGAGGATCTCGAAGTAGGCGTGCGGCAGGCCGGAGTCCTGCTGCAACTGGCGCTCGATGCGCTCGAAGAAGAGGCGGTGCGCGGCCAGGAAGCTGCGCCACGTCTGCTGCTCCTGGTCGTCGAGCCAGCGGGTGTCGTCCACGTCACGTTCTCCACGAAATAGTTGAACTCTCAACACGTTACAACTACTGTCACTCTCAACACCTGAGAGTTCAACTAACTGAGAGGTTCGTCATGACCGCCGCCATCCTGATCCCCAGCTACACCGCTGGAACTTGGGACATCGACCCGGTGCACTCCGAGGTCTCCTTCAGCGTTCGGCACATGATGGTGAGCAAGGTACGCGGTCGCTTCGGCTCGTTCAGCGGACAGATCGTGACCGGCGAAGACGTCACCGGTTCGAGCGTCACGGCGACGATCGACGCCACCTCCATTGACACCAACAACGAGCAGCGCGACAACCACATCCGCTCGGCCGACTTCTTCGACGTCGCCAACCACCCCACCTGGTCCTTCGCCTCGAGCGCCGTGCGCGTCGTCGACGGCGAGCTGCGCGTCGACGGCGAGCTCACGATCAAGGGCGTGACCCGACCGGTGACGCTGTCGCTCGAGGTCGAGGGCTTCGGCCCGGACGCCTACGGCGGCACGCGCGCGGGCTTCTCGGCCAGCACCACGATCAACCGCGCCGACTTCGGCGTCGACATCTCGATGCCGCTCGACGGCGGCGGCGTGGTCGTCGGCGACAAGGTCACGATCAACCTCGAGATCGAGGCCGTGCTGCGCGCTTCCTGAGCGGAGCTCGCGGAGCGAACTAGCCCCCGGCGTCGCCGGGGGCTGTTCCGTTTCCGGCGTCGTGCCCCACACTGCGGGCATGCAGCTGATCGGGCGAGAAGCGCCGCTCGGGGTGCTGCGCGCCGCGCTCACCCGCGGCACCGGGGCGGTGCTCGTGCGGGGCGAGCCGGGGATCGGCAAGTCCAGCCTCGTCGACGCGCTCGCCCGCGAGGCCGCTACGCACGGCCACATCGTGCTGACGGGCCGCACTGACCCCGACGACGGCGCTCCCCCGCTCTGGCCCTGGTTGCAGGTGTTGACCGGCCGTCCGGAACGCGCCAGGCTCCTGGCGCTCGCCGGGCCGCTGCCCGCGACGGCCGATCCGGGCGCGGCCGCGCAGGCGGGCCACGCCGCGCGGTTGCTGGCGTTCGAGGCGGTGCTCGACCGGCTCTCCGCGGCCCCGACCGTGGTCGTGCTGGAGGACCTGCACTGGGCCGACGAGCCGAGCCTGGTCCTCCTGGGTCGGGCCGCCGACCGCGCCGGGGTGCTCGTGGTCGCAACCTACCGCGACACCGAGGCGGGCCCGGCGCTGCGCGCGACCGTCGCCGACCTCCGGCGTCGCAGCAGCACCGACGTGGTCACGCTGCGCCCGTGGGACGACGCCGACGTCGCCGCTCTGCTGCCCGCCGCGGTGCACCCCTCATGGGCGCCGGTGCTCTCCCGTACCGGCGCGGGGCTCCCCTTGCTGGTCACGGCCCTGCTGGCGGACCTCCTCGACACCGGCCGGGCGGCGCACGCCGCGCCCGCGGACGGGGCGTGGCCGCTCGACGCGCCCGAGCAGCTCGTCGACCTCACCGCCGAACGACTGGCCCGGCTGGATCCGGCCGCGCGGCGAGCCGTCGAGATCGCGGCCGTCACCGGAGCGGGCTGCTGTCCCGCACACCTGGCCCGCCTGGGCGCGTCGGGCGGCCCGGCGGCGGTCGAGGCGTTGGAAGCGGGCGTCACGGCCGGGGTGCTGGTGCCGTCCGCGTCGATCGTGCACGGCTACGACTTCCGCCACGCCCTCCTGCGCGACGCGGTGTACGCCCGGGTCCCGGCGGCGTGCCGGGTCCTGTGGCACGCGGCGCTCGCCGACGCGATCGAGGCGGGCGAGCTGCCCGGCGAAGCGGTGACCCACCGACTGCGCGCGGCCGTCGACCCGGCGTCGTGCGCGGCCGCCGTCGCCGCCTGCCGCACGGCCGCCGCCCAGGCCGAAGGCGCCCTCGCGTTCGACCGCGTCGTCGAGCTGCTCGACGCCGCCCGGCGCCTGCCCGGCGTCGACCGCGGCACCCGCGCCGACCTGGAGCTGTCCGCGGCGGCCGCCGAGTTCGCCGCAGGCCGGGCGGAGACGGCGGTGCGGCGCTGCCGCCGGGTGGCCGCCGAGGGCGCCACCGCCGACCAGCTCGTGCGGGCGGCGCTCACGGTGCGCGGCCTGGGCGGCCCGCTCAACGCTGAGCTCGTGCTGCTCTGCGACGCCGCGCTCGCCGCCCTCCCCGAACACGACCTGGCGGGCCGCGCCCGGGTGCTGGCCCAGCGGGCGTTGGCCGCGTGGGAGAGCGCGGGCTGGGCGGCGGCGGTCGACGCGCCCAGCGCCGAAGCGCTGCGGCTGGCGGAACGCAGCGGTTCGCCCGTCGCGCTCGCCGACGCGCTGCGGGCCCGCCAGCACGCGGTGAGCGACGTGGAAGGCGTCACCGAGCGGGTCGAGCTCGCCCGCCGGATGATCGCGCTCGCGCGCGGGGGCGGGCCCGCCGACGCCGAGCTGTGGGGCAGGCTCTGGCGGATCGACGCCGCGCTGCAGCTGGGCGAGATCGACGTCGTCGTCGACGAGCTCGCGCAGCTGGCCGTCCTCGCCGAGCGGCTGGGGTGGCCCATCGCGTGGTGGCACCAGCACCGGATGACCGCCGCCCGGCTGCTCCTGGCGGGCCGGTTCACCGAGGCCGAGGCGGCGGCCGACCGCGCGGACGCCGAGGCTCGGCGCACCGAGGACATCACAGCGGTGGCCATCGGCGGCGCGCTGCACGGTGAGCTGCTGCGGCTGACCGGCCGCTACGGCGAGGCGGTCGAGCGGCTGCGGGCGGTCCGCGCGCTCGTCGAGGCGGTCGCAGGCGTGGGCGGTGTGCCGATCTTCCTCGCCTCCGCCGGGCTGATCTTCGCCGAGGCGGGCGAGACGGACGAGGCGCGCGGCATGCTCGACCAGCTGCGCCCGGCGCTGCCGCGCCACCCCCGCGACGGCCGGTGGATCTCCACGGTCGCGGGCGGGGGCCTGCTCGCGGCGCTGCTCGGGGACGAGCCGACGGTCGGGTGGTGCCTCGACCAGCTCCGGCCCTACGGCGGGTACTACCTGGCGGGCGGGTCGGGCTCGGTGCGCTGCGACGGCGCGGTCAGCCGGGTCACGGGCTGCCTCGCGGCGGCGCTGGGCCGCTCCGACGAGGCCCGCCGCCTGCTCACCGACGCGATCGCCATGGACGAGCGCATCGGCGCGCTGCCCTACCGGGTGCTGTCCGAGGTCGCGCTGGCCGGGGTGCACGCCGCGGCGGGCGAGCGCGCGGCGGCCGACGGCCTGGCGCGCCGGGCCGCCGACACCGCCCGGCGCATCGGGATGGCGCCCGCGCTCGCGGCCGCCGAGGAGGTGTTGGCGCGGCTGCGCGCCGAGCGCGACACCGCCCACCCGCTCACGGCCCGGGAGCGTGAGGTGCTGACCCGGCTGGCCGCGGGCCGGACCAACCGGCAGATCGCCGCCGAGCTGGTGCTGTCGGAGCGCACCGTCGAGACCCACGTCGGCCACGTGCTGGGCAAGCTCGGGGTGGCCAACCGCGCCGAAGCCGCGGCCTGGGCCACCCGCAACCCCGCCTGACGGCGAGTCTCCACTTCCACGGCGGCGAGTCCCGCATCCCACGACGGCGAGTCCCGCTTCCCACCGCGGTGAGTCGTGCACTTCGCCGCGGTGAGTTGGCGTTCTCGACGCGGCCGGCCGTGAGCGGCGCGGGGGTGCGGCGTTCCGCGGGATTCTGTCGGGGTGGGCGGCTACGGTCGCGTTATGAGCTACCGCGAGCTGCGCGCTCCGGCCGCGCTGGCCGGGCTCGTGGAGTGCGGCTGGACCGACACCGCCACTGCCGACGCCGCGCACCACGTGCTGCCCGACGGCTGCATGGACCTGGTGTGGACGGGCGCCGAGCTGCTCGTGGCCGGGCCCGACACGGTGGCCTACCACGGCACGCGCACGCGCGGTGTCACCGTGGCGGGCCTGCGCTTCCTACCGGGCGCGCTGCCGTCGCTGCTGGCCGTGCCCGCCGCGCCACTGCACAACCGGCGCGTCGCGCTCGTCGAGCTGGTGCCCGGCCCCGCCCGGGACGCGCTGGCCCGGCTCGAGGAGGGCGAGGAGCCGGTGGCCGTGCTCGCCGCGCTCGCCACCCGGCTCCCCGGCGCGCCGCCGGACCGTTCGGTGGCCGCGCTGCGCGGCGCGCTGGCACCTGCGGCGCTCGGGCCTCCCCCGAGCGGCAGCGCGCGGAGCGGCCCCTGGGCCCGCGCGGGCACCGCGCCGAGCGGCTTGTGGGCCAGCGCGGACACAACGCCGAACGGCGTGTTGGCCAGCGCGGACACGACGCCGAACGGCCCGTGGACCAACGCGGACACGACGAACGGCCCGTGGGCCAGCGCGGGCACCGCCCCTGCCGCCCGGCGCCGGGTCGGGCGAGCCGCCGATCGGTCGGTCCGGGCCCTTGACGGAGACGCGTCGGTCGCCGCCATCGCCGACGCGCTGGGCTGCACCCCGCGCTCGGTTCATCGCCGGTGCCTCGCGTCGTTCGGCTACGGGCCCGCCGTGCTGCGGCGGGTGTTGCGGTTCCGGCAGGCCGCGGCCCTGCTCCGGGCGGGGGTGTCCCCCGCTGAGGTCGCGGCGGCCGCCGGGTATGCCGACCAGCCGCACCTGTCCCGGGAGACGCGGGCGTTGGCCGGGGCCTCCCCCGGTCAGCTGGCCAGGGGGGCGAAGAGGTCCACGCCGTTGCCGTCCGGGTCGAGCACGATGGCGTAGCGCTGGCCCCAGAACGCGTCGAAGGGCGCGAGCTCGCTCTCGTGCCCGGCCGCGACCAGCTCGGCGTGCAGCGCGTCCAGGCTCGCGGCGTCGGGGAGGGCGAACGCCAGGTGCGCCCGCCCGCCTCGCACGGGCGTCCAGTCCGGGTGGAAAGAGCGGATCACGGACTCCGCGTCGAACATCAGCCGCAGACCACCGGCGAGCCCGATCTCCACGTGCCCCTGCCCGTCATCCGAATCGGGCGCAGGCAGGCCCAGCTTCCGGTAGAAGGCCAAGGTCTTGGCCATGTCCGACACCACGATCCCGATCGCGTCGAAGCGAGCTTCAGTACTCATGATCGGAGACTAGGGGCGGACCGCTGACGCGGTCGTGAACGGAACGGACAGGGCTCAGCGCCTGCCCGACAGCGGCTGCGGGCCCGTCGGGTAGTCGTCGCGCAGGTGGACGGCCTCCCACGCGCGGCGCCGTTCTGCCGCGACCCGCCGCCAGCGCTCGGCGGTGCGCGCGTCGACGATGCCGACCACCACCGCCAACGCGAAGATCAGCAAAATTCCTGCCAGGGCCACGTACGTCACGGTCGAGCTCATTCCCTTCCCACTTGCACTACACCCGGTAGAACTCGGGCGGCCGGGGCGAGGTTCCCCGCGCGGGTGTGGCGAGGTCCACGCGTGTCGGGAGCAACGCAACGGCGCCGCGGACCGATGTCCGCGGCGCCGTCGGTGACCGGTGCCTACAGGTACTGGCCGGTGTTGCTCGCAGTGTCGATCGCCCGCCCGGCCTCGGCGTTCTTCCCGGTGACGAGCGTGCGGATGTAGACGATCCGCTCGCCCTTCTTGCCGGAGATCCGCGCCCAGTCGTCCGGATTGGTGGTGTTGGGCAGGTCCTCGTTCTCGGCGAACTCGTCAACGATGGCGT
The DNA here is from genome assembly GCA_036265695.1 of Pseudonocardia sp. Classification (GTDB taxonomy): domain Bacteria; phylum Actinomycetota; class Actinomycetes; order Mycobacteriales; family Pseudonocardiaceae; genus Pseudonocardia. Next base: position 12,973 of record DATAOO010000068.1, read on the forward strand.
CGAGCAGGTGCTGCACGCGCAGGCCGGGCTGGCCCGTCTCGAGCACCGACTTGATCGCTGCCTTCTTCGAGCGGTCGACGATGTTCTGGATCATCGCGCCGGAGTTGAAGTCCTTGAAGTAGAGCGTCTCCTTGTCACCGTTGGCGTAGGTGACCTCCAGGAACCGGTTCTCCTCCGTCTCGTCGTACATCCGCTCGACGATCCGCTGGATCATCGCGTCGATGCACGCCTTGCGGTTGCCGCCGAACTCCGCGATGTCGTCCTCGTGGATCGGGAGGGTGTCGGTGAGGTACTTGGAGAAGATGTCCTGGGCCGCCTCGGCGTCCGGCCGCTCGATCTTGATCTTGACGTCAAGCCGGCCCGGCCGCAGGATCGCCGGGTCGATCATGTCCTCGCGGTTGGAGGCGCCGATGACGATGACGTTCTCCAAGCCCTCCACACCATCGATCTCGGCGAGGAGCTGGGGCACGATCGTGGTCTCGACGTCGGACGACACGCCCGACCCACGTGTGCGGAAGATCGAGTCCATCTCGTCGAAGAACACGATGACCGGGGTGCCCGCGCTGGCCTTCTCCCGCGCCCGCTGGAAGATCAGCCGGATGTGCCGCTCGGTCTCGCCGACGAACTTGTTGAGCAGCTCGGGGCCCTTGATGTTGAGGAAGAACGCCCGGCCCTCGTCGGGGTCGTCGCCACGGACGGCGGCCACCTTCTTGGCGAGCGAGTTGGCCACCGCCTTCGCGATGAGCGTCTTGCCACAGCCGGGCGGCCCGTAGAGCAGCACGCCCTTCGGCGGGCGGAGCTCGTACTCGCGGAACAGCTCGGCGTGCAGGAACGGCAGCTCCACGGCGTCGCGGATCTGCTCGATCTGCCGGAACAGGCCACCGATGTCGGAGTAGTCGACGTCGGGCACCTCCTCCAGCACGAGGTCCTCGACCTCAGCCTTGGGCACCCGCTCGTAGGCGTAGCCCGCTTTGGTGTCGACGAGCAACGAATCGCCCGGCTTGAGGGCGACCAGATCAGGGTCGTCGGTGTCGAACAGCGGCGCGGCCAGCCACACGATGCGCTCCTCGTCGGCGTGCCCGACCACCAGCGCCCGGCCCGCGAGCTCGGCCGTCGGCTCGGACAACACCTCCCGCAACGCGCAGACCTCGCCGATCCGCTCGAAGTCGCCGCCTTCGACGACGGTAAGCGCCTCGTTCAGCCGCACGGTCTGGCCGCTGCGCAGCAGGGCCGTGTCGACGGCGGGCGACACCGCGACGCGCATGCGCCTGCCGGAGGTGAAGACGTCGACCGTCTCGTCGGGGAACCGCGCGAGGAAGACGCCATAGCCGCTCGGTGGCTGGGCCAGCCGGTCGACTTCCTCGCGGAGCGCGACGAGCTGGCTGCGGGCCTCCTTGAGCGTCTCGGTGAGCTTCTCGTTGCGGGCCGAGAGCTGCGCGAGGCGGCTCGCGGACTCCGCCAGCCGCTGCTCGAGCACCCGAGCGTGGCGTGGCGACTCGGTGAGCTTGCGGCGAAGCAGGGCGACCTCTTCTTCGAGGAAGCGGATCTGCGCGGCTGCGTCCGCCGGATCGAGCCCGCCTGCGTCACCACCGCTACTTCTGCCGGGACCGTCGTAGGGGTTCACGGCATCCTCCCTCCGTGCTCCGTTTCCATACGGTACCCGCCCGAACGCGCGGTTACCGTGCGGCGAACCGGTGATCCACCACTCAGTGGCGTTGCTCGTAGTGCGAGCGTCGCTCATCCGGACGGCACCTTGACGGTGCAGCGTTCGGCCGTTCCATGACAAGCGTGTTTCCCGTGCGTGACGGTGGGTGTCACCGACTCGTGGGACGCCGCTGCGGTCGAGGTGGCACCACGCCGTCGGCGAGCCGTCGTGCCGTGCACAGGAAAGCGGTGTGGCCCTGCATCCGGTGATCGGGCCGCACCGCGAGCCCGACGACGTGCCAAGGCCGCATCAGGCACTCCCACGCCTGGGGCTCGGTCCAGCAGCGTTGCTCGCGCAGGTCCTCCATCAGCCGGGAGAGCTGGGTGGTGGTGGCGACGTAGCCGACGAGGACGCCACCGGGGACGAGCGACTTCGCGACCGGGTCGAGCTGCTCCCACGGGGCCAGCATGTCCAGCACCACCCGGTCGACGGGCTCGGCGACGCCGTCGTGGGTGTGGACGTCGGAGACGCGCAGCGACCAGTTCGGGGGCACCTCGCCGAAGAAGCGCTCGACGTTGCGCACCGCGTGCTCGGCGTGGTCGGCGCGCACCTCGTAGGACAGCACGCTGCCCTCGGGTCCGACGGCGCGCAGCAGCGAGCAGGTGAGCGCGCCCGAGCCCGCGCCCGCCTCCAGCACCCGTGCGCCGGGGAAGACGTCGCCCCACATGAGGATCTGCGCCGTGTCCTTGGGGTAGATGACCTGCGCGCCGCGCGGCATCGACAGCACGTAGTCCGCGAGTCGGGGACGCAGGGCGAGGTAGGGCGTGCCGGTGGGCGACACGACGAGGCTGCCCTCGGGCTGACCGATGAGGTCGTCGTGGCGCAGGCCGCCGCGGTGGGTGTGGTACTCGGCACCCGCCTCCAGGGTCACCGTGTAGTGGCGGCCCTTGGGGTCGGTGAGCTGGACGCGGTCACCCGCGCGGAACGGTCCGCTGCGCGGTCGGGTCGGGACGTCGGACACGCGGAGGACGTTAACGGTCAACGCCCGGTGACGGCGGGTCGCCCTCGCCTCGGACCAAGGGGCCGTCAGGAGCGGCGCGCAGGATGTGCAGGATCTCCGCGAGCATCCCGGTGTGCTGGTCGAGCGTCGCGGTGTGCCGGTCGAGCGTCGCGGTGTGCTGGTCGACCGTCTGTTGCAGGCCGTCGACGCGGCCCTCGAGGCGGTCCATGCGGCCCGCCAGGCCGCGCACGTCCTTGGTGAGGTCGACCAGCGTGTCGCTGATCGCCCGCAGCGACTCGTCGTGACCCGCGACGCGGGCCGCGAGCGTCTCGAGGTCGGGTGCGGGCACGGGCTGAAGGGTAGCGGGCCCTGCCCGCCCGCAGGGCCCGGTTCGGTGAACTGCGTCCCCGGCTCCGCGGTCGGGCCTGTCGGTGCCCTCGCCTACTCTCGCGACCATGACGGAGTGCCCGGCCGCGGCCGATGCGCCGGTGGCCGAGGCCCCGGAGGCGCCGCGGCGACCTGCGCTCTCCCCGTCCCGCGCGGCCGATTTCAAGCAGTGCCCGCTGCTCTACCGCTTCCGGGCGATCGACCGGCTGCCCGAGGTCCCCGGCCGCGCCCAGGTGCGCGGCACGCTGGTGCACGCGGTGCTGGAGCGGCTCTACGACCTGCCCGCCGCCGAGCGGCAGCCGCAGGCCGCCCGCGCGTTGGTCGTGTCGGAGTGGGCCCGGCTGCAGCACGAGGCCCCCGAGCTGGTGGAGGCGCTCTTCGCGGGTCCGGACGACCCGGAGCTGGCCGAGTGGCTGGGCTCGGCGGGGCCGCTGCTCGACACCTACTTCCAGCTGGAGGATCCCAGCAGGCTGGAGCCCGCGGCGCGGGAGCTGCTGGTGGAGACCGAGCTCCCGTCGGGGCTCCTGCTGCGCGGCTACGTCGACCGGCTCGACGTCGCCGCCACCGGGCAGGTGCGGATCATCGACTACAAGACCGGTGCGGCGCCCCGTCCCGTGGCCGAGGCCCGCGCGCTGTTCCAGATGAAGTTCTACGCGCTCGTGCTGCTGCACCTGCGCGGCGCGGTGCCCGCCCAGCTGCAGCTGCTCTACCTCACCGACGGCGAGTCGCTCACCTACGAGCCCGACGAGGCGCAGCTGCTGCGGTTCGCCCGCACGCTCGAAGCGATCTGGGCCGCGATACTGGTCGCGGCCGAAGACGGCGACTTCCGGCCCAACCCCGGCCGCTTCTGCGAATGGTGCAGCCACAAGCCGCTCTGCCCGGCCTGGGACGGCGTGCCGCCCGCCTACCCGGGCTGGCCGGGCGCGCCCGCCGAGGAGACCCCGGCCGACCGCGCGGGCTGAGGGGGCATGATCAGTCCGTGTCCGAACCGTTCTTCCTGCCGCTCGACGGCCCCGACGGCGCCCGCTTCCACGCCACGGTGGCCACCACCGGGCCCTGGTTCGCCGACGCGCAGCACGCCGGGCCGCCCACCGCGCTGCTGGTGCGGGCGCTGGAGCGCTGTGCGCCGCAACCCGACACCCAGATCGGGCGCATCACCGTCGACGTGCTGGGCCCGATCCCGGCGGGCGAGGTCACCGTGCGCGCGGCGGTCGAACGGCCGGGCCGCTCCGTCGCGCTGCTGGCCGCCGAGCTGAGCGCGGGTGGGCGGGTCGTCCTGCGGGCGCGGGCGTGGCGGCTCGCCGTCGCCGACACCGCGGACGTCGCGACGAGCCCGGCCGACGGGGCCGCTCCCCCGCTCCCGCCGCCCACCGAGGCCCGGCTGCGCACCGACAGCCCGCCGGGGTGGCTCCCGGGCTTCCTCGACGCGCTGGAGTGGCGGTGGCTGAGGGGCTGGTTGGGCGATCCCGGGCCGGGCACGGTGTGGGGTCGGCAGCGGGTGGCGCTGGTCGCCGACGAGGAGCCCTCGCCGTTGCAGCGGCTGATGCTGGTGGCCGACTCGGCCAACGGCGCCGCGGCCCCGCTGGAGATCCGCGAGTGGCTCTTCCTCAACACCGAGCTCACCATCCACCTGCACCGGCAGCCCGAGGGTGAGTGGATGGCCGTCGACGCGCAGACCACGCTCGGGCCCTCCGGCGTGGGCACCGTGGCGGGCCTGCTGTTCGACGAGCACGGCCACATCGGCCGCTCGGCCCAGTGCCTCACCGTGCGGCGGCGCTCCTGAGCGCTACTGCCTGCCGTCGACCGCCCGGCAGGACCGGATCTCCGAGGTGAGGATCGCGCGCGCGCCGATGTTCGCCAACTCGTCCATGATCCGGTTCGCTTCGCGCTTGAGCACCATGGTGCGCACGCCGAACCAGCCCTCTTCCTGCAGCTTCGACACGGTGGGCGCCTGCATGCCGGGCGCGACGGCCTTGGCCGCCTCCAGCGCGTGCTGCGGGCAGTCGTAGTCGACCATGAGGAACTTGCGGGCGTAGACGACACCCCGCAGGCGCTCGGTGAAGACCACCTTCTCCTGCTTGGTCTCGACGGTCTCCTCGCGGTCGGGCCGCGGCTCGCGCTCGATCAGCGTGGCCTCCGACTCGGCGATCGGGTTGCCGAACGCGACGAGGTTGTGCTGGCGCAGCGTGCGACCGGAGGACACGACGTCGGCGATCGCATCGGCCAGGTTGAGCTGCACCGAGATCTCCACGGCACCGTCGAGCTTGATGATGTCGGCGCGGACGCGGCTGCGGGCGAGGTGGGCCCGCACCAGCCGGGGGTAGGACGTGGCGATTTTCTTGCCCTCGAGGTCCTCGAGCTTCCACTCCCGCCCGTCGATGCCCCGGTCGGGGGCGGCGAAGCGGAACTTGGACTGGCCGAAGCCCAGCGGGAGGACGCCGCGGACCTGGCTGCCCGACTCGTCCATCAGGTCGGCGCCCGTGATGCCCAACTGCAGGTCGCCGGAGCCGACGTAGGTGGCGATGTCCTTCGGACGCAGGTAGAAGAACTCGATGTCGTTCTCTTCGTCGAGCATCGAGAGGTCGCGGTTGTCATTGCGCTGGCGGTACCCGGCCTCGCGCATCATCGTGGCGGCGGGTTCGGCCAATGTGCCCTTGTTGGGCAAGGCGATGCGGAGCATGCGCCCTCCTCGCTCGTACTGCGTGCGACTTCCTACAAGAACTTGTACACGTCCTCGAGCCCGAGACCGCGGCCCAACATGAGCACCTGCAGCCGGTAGAGCAGCTGCGAGATCTCCTCGGCCAGCGCGTCGTCGGCCTCGTGTTCGGCGGCGAGCCACACCTCGCCCGCTTCCTCGAGGACCTTCTTCCCCTGCGCGTGGATGCCCGCGTCGAGCGCGGCGACCGTGGCCGAGCCTGCCGGGCGCGTTGCGGCCTTCTCGCTCAGCTCCGCGAACAGCTCGTCGAAGGTCTTCACGCCTCGTCTCCCCTCACGGCTACAGTTTGCTGGGTCGTGTCCGATCGGACCGGACGCGTCCGGATCCCTGCTGCACCCGGCGTCCGTCGTGCGCCGAGAGGAACGGCCGGTACCGAGGGTAGTCCGCTTGCGAGCCGAGCGGATCACCCGACACGACCAACGGTCTCACGCGGCGCGCTCGCCCCGTGCCTGCGCGTAGCTGTCCTGCAGGTCGGCGCCCGTGAGCCCGACGAGCGACGTCCGCAGCACCCGCCCCGGACCCGCGGCCACCGGCACGTCGCAGGGCACGACGAGCACCGCGGCGCCCGCCCGCTCGGCCGCCGCAACGCCGCTCGGCGAGTCCTCGATGGCGAGGCACCGCGCCGGTGTCACGCCGAGCAGCTCGGCCGCGCGCAGGTAGAGGTCGGGGTCCGGCTTCCCGGACGACACCTCGTCCGCGCACACGCTGACCGCGAAGTGCTCACGGCCGATGCTGTCCAGGGCCGCCTCGGTGAGCGCGCGCTCGGTGTTGGTCACCAGCGCGGTGGGCCAGCCCAGGCCGTCGAGCAGCCGCAGCGCGTCCTGCGCGCCCGGCCGCCACGACAGCCCGCCCGCGAACAGCTCGGCCGTACGGTCGGTGAGGAACCGCGCCGCGGCCGCCATCCGCTCGCCGTCGTGCGGGAGGCCGAGGTCGTCGAAGATCGTCGCCAGTGTGCGCGGCAGGTCGCCGCCGACGACGGCATCCCGCGCCGCGGACGACAGCGTGCCGCCCAACCAGCGCGCGGTGTCGTGCAGCGAGACGGTCCACAGCTTCTCGGAGTCGACGAGCGTGCCGTCCATGTCGCAGAGGACGGCGTCCGGCCCTGGCCGCCGATCAGCCGGCATTGAAGTACTTCGCCTCCGGGTGGTGGGCGACCATCGCGTCCGTGGACTGCTCCGGGTGCAGCTGCAGCTCCTCCGACAACGTCACGCCGATGCGATCGGGCTGCAGCAGGTCGACGATCTTCACCCGGTCGTCGAGGTTGGGGCAGGCGCCGTAGCCCAGCGAGTAGCGGGCACCCCGGTAGCCCAGGTCGAAGAACTCCCGGACGTCGGCGGGGTCCTCGGCCGCCACCGCCGCGCCCTCGGCGAAGCGCAGCTCCTCGCGGACCCGCCGGTGCCAGAACTCCGCGAGCGCCTCGGTGAGCTGCACGCCGAGACCGTGCACCTCCAGGTAGTCGCGGTAGGCGTCCTTGGCGAACAGCTCGTTCGCGTAGTCGGCGATCGGCTGGCCCATCGTGACCAGGTGCAACGGCAGCACGTCCACCTCGCCCTGCTCGACGGCCAGCGTGCGCGGCCGCCAGAAGTCGGCGAGGCACAGGTGCCGGTCGCGCCGCTGGCGCGGGAACGCGAACCGGTGGCGCGCCTGCGCGTCGGGCTTCGGCTCGTCGAGGACCACCAGCTCGTCACCCTCCGCGACGGCCGGGAAGTACCCGTAGACAACGGCCGCGTGCGCCAGCACGCCCTCGGTGGACAGCCGCTCCAACCAGTAGCGCAGCCGCGGGCGGCCCTCGGTCTCGACCAGCTCCTCGTACGAAGGGCCTGCGCCGCCGCGGGCCCCGCGCAGCCCCCACTGGCCGAGGAACAGCGCGCGCTCGTCGACCATGCCTGCGTAGTCGGCCACCGCCACGCCCTTGATCACCCGGGTGCCCCAGAACGGCGGCGTCGGGATCGGGTTGTCGCTCGCGACGTCGGAGCGGCTGGGCAGTGGACCGGCCGTCGCGGCCTCCGCGGCCTTCCGCTTGCCCGCGATGCGCCTGCTGCGCTCGTGGCGGGCCTTGCGCTCGGCGCGCGCGGCCTCCTCGGCGGGGTCGACGGCGGTCGCGCCGCCACGCTTCCGGGCCATCGTGGCGTCCATCAGGCGCAGGCCCTCGAACGCGTCGCGCGCGTAGGACACCCGACCCTCGTAGACCTCCGACAGGTCGTTCTCCACGTAGGAGCGGGTGAGGGCGGCGCCGCCGAGCAGCACGGGGAGTTCGGCCACCCCGCGCGCGTTCATCTCCTGGAGGTTCTCCTTCATGATCACCGTCGACTTCACCAGCAGCCCGGACATGCCGATCGCGTCCGCGCGGTGCTCGTCCGCGGCCGACAGGATCGTGGAGATCGGCTGCTTGATGCCGAGGTTCACCACCGTGTAGCCGTTGTTGGTGAGGATGATGTCCACGAGGTTCTTGCCGATGTCGTGCACATCGCCCTTCACCGTGGCGAGCACGATCGTGCCCTTCCCCTCGCCGTCGGCCTTCTCCATGTGCGGCTCGAGGTGCGCGACGGCCGCCTTCATCACCTCGGCCGACTGGAGCACGAACGGCAGCTGCATCTGCCCGGAGCCGAACAGCTCGCCGACGGTCTTCATGCCCGCCAGCAGCGTGTCGTTGATGATCTCCAGCGCGGGCCGCGACTCCAGCGCCTCATCGAGGTCGACGTCGAGGCCGGGCCGTTCGCCGTCGACGATCCGCCGCTCCAGCCGCTCGAACAGCGGAAGCGCGGCCAGCTCCTCGGCCCGCCCCGCCTTCGCCGACGACGCCGAGACGCCCTCGAACAGCTCCATGAACCGGTTGAGCGGGTCGTAACCCTCGCGGCGGCGGTCGTAGACGAGGTCGAGCGCGACCGAGCGCTGCTCGTCGGGGATCTTGGCCATCGGCAGGATCTTCGCCGCGGAGACGATGGCGGTGTCCAGCCCCGCGTTCACGCACTCGTGCAGGAACACCGAGTTCAAGACCTGGCGGGCGGCGGCGTTGAGCCCGAACGAGACGTTGGAGACGCCCAGCGTGGTCTGCACGTCGGGGTGGCGGCGCTTGAGCTCGCGGATCGCCTCGATGGTCTCCAGGGCGTCGCGGCGCACCTCCTCCTGCCCGGTGGTGATCGGGAAGGTGAGGGTGTCGACGACGATGTCGGACTCGTACATGCCGTGGTTGCCGGTGAGGTCGGCGATGAGCCGCTCGGCCACCCGGACCTTCCACTCCGCGGTGCGGGCCTGGCCCTCCCCGTCGATGCAGAGCGCGACGACGGCCGCGCCGTGCTCGTCCACCAGCTCCATCGCGCGCTGGTAGCGCGAGCCGGGACCGTCGCCGTCCTCGAAGTTCACCGAGTTGATGATCGAACGGCCGCCGAGGCGCTCCAGCCCCGCCCGCAGCACCTCGGGCTCGGTGGAGTCGAGCATCACCGGCAGGGTCGAGGCGGTCGCGAGCCGCCCGGCCAGCTCGGCCATGTCGGCCACGCCGTCGCGGCCCACGTAGTCGACGCACAGGTCGATCAGGTGCGCGCCCTCGCGGGTCTGCTCGCGGGCGATGCCGACGCACGCCTCCCAGTCCTCGGCCAGCATGGCCTCGCGGAACTTCTTCGACCCGTTCGCGTTCGTGCGCTCGCCCACCATGAGCACCGAGGTGTCCTGCCGGAACGGCACGGGCGCGTAGAGCGAGCTGACGCCCGGCTCGGGGCGGGGTTGCCGCTCGGGGCGCCGCAGCTCGCCCATCGCCGCGACGAGCGTGGAGATGTGCTCCGGCGTGGTGCCGCAGCAGCCGCCGACCAGCGCGACCCCGTACTCGTTGACGAACGCGGTGAGCGCAGCGGCCAGCTCGTCGGGGGTGAGCGGGTACACGGCGCCGTGCGGGCCGAGCTCGGGCAACCCCGCGTTCGGCATCACCGACAGCGGGATCCGCGAGTGCTTGGACAGCGTGCGCAGGTGCTCGCTCATCTCGGCGGGCCCGGTGGAGCAGTTCAGCCCGATGAGGTCGACGCCGAGCGCCTCCAACGCGGTGAGGGCGGCGCCGATCTCGGAGCCGAGCAGCATCGTGCCGGTGGTCTCGACGGCGACCTGCGCCACGATCGGGACGGCGCGGCCCTCGGCCACCATCGCCCGGCGCACGCCCAGGATGGCCGCCTTCGCCTGCAGGAGGTCCTGGCAGGTCTCGACGACGATCGCGTCGGCCCCACCCGCGACGAGGCCGCGCCCGCACTCGGCGTAGGCGTCGCGGAGGCGGGCGAACGACTCGTGGCCCAGCGTCGGCAGCTTGGTGCCGGGCCCGACCGAGCCGAGCACGAACCGCGGCCGCTCCGGCGTGGAGAGCTCGTCGGCCACCTCGCGGGCCAGCACGGTGCCCTTCTCGGCGAGCTCACGGATCCGCTCCGGAATGCCGTACTCGGCGAGGTTGGGCAGGTTCGCCCCGAAGGTGTTGGTCTCGACGGCGTCCGCCCCCGCCGCGAAGTACGCGCGGTGGATGGCGCGGACCACGTCGGGCCGCGTGTCGTTGAGGATCTCGTTGCAGCCTTCGAGGCCCGCGAAGTCGTCGAGCACCAGATCAGCGGCCTGCAACATCGTGCCCATCGCGCCGTCGGCGACGACGATCCGTTCGGCTAGCGCCTGCAGAAAAGCATTCTCGACGGTGTGCGGCTGCACGTGTCCTCCTCGCGACGAACGGGTCCCCCACGGTAGTCGTTGCGGGGTGGCGATCCGTCACAGTTCCCCGCGCGGCCGTACGCTTGTCCGATGACCGAACGCGACCCGGAAGCCGAAGCGGAGACCACGCACCCCCGCCTCGTCGATCCGGTGATGATCGCGGCGTTCGAGGGCTGGAACGACGCCGGGGAGGCCGCCAGCACGGCGCTGGAGCACCTGGAGCTGATGTGGGACGCCGAGCCGCTGGCCGCGATCGACCCCGAGGACTACTACGACTTCCAGGTCACGCGCCCGCACGTACGGCTCGCCGACGGGGTCACCCGCCGCATCGAATGGCAGACCACCCGGCTGTCCTGGGCGGTGCTGCCCGGCACCGAGCGGCACGTGGTGCTCGTCAACGGGATCGAGCCCAACCTGCGGTGGCGTTCCTTCTGCCGTGAGCTGCTCGACCACGCCGAGCGCCTCGGTGTGACGAAGGTCATCACGCTCGGCGCGCTGCTCACCGACACGCCGCACACCCGACCCACGCCGGTGAGCGGCACGTCCTACGACAAGGCCTCGGCCGCCTCGATGGACGTCGAGCCGTCCACCTACCAGGGCCCCACCGGCATCGTCGGCGTGTTCCAGAACGCGTGCGTCGAGGCAGGCATCCCGGCGTTCTCGTTCTGGGCGTCGGTGCCGCACTACGTGTCGCAGGCGCGGGTGCCGAAGGCCGCGGTGGCGCTGCTGCACCGGGTCGAGGAGGTGCTCGACGTCGAGGTGCCGCTCGGCGCGCTGCCCGAGCAGGCCGAGGAGTGGGAGCGCACGGTCTCGGAGATGGCCGAGGCCGACGACGAGGTGCGCGAGTACGTGCGGCAGCTGGAGGAGCAGGCCGAGGAGTCGGAGGGCGCCCCGGAGGCCGACGGCGACACGATCGCCGCCGACTTCGAGCGCTACCTGCGCCGCCGGGGCGCAGGCGGCCCGGGCAGCTGAACCAACGCCTCGCCCTCGCCGGGCTGTACGCGGGCGCGTTCGTCGGCCCGTTCGGCGGCGGCGTCACGGTGGCGATGCTGCCCGAGCTGGGCGCCTCGTACGGCGTCTCCTCCGGCGCTGCCGCGGTGTCGGTCACGGCGTACCTGCTGCCGTTCGCTGCGTTGCAGGTGGTGTCGGGCACGCTCGGTGAGCGGTGGGGCGGCCAGCGGACGGTGCGCGTGGCCTACGTCGGGTACACGGCGGCGTCGCTGCTCTGCGCGGTGGCGCCCACGCTGGCGGTGTTCCTCGGCGGACGGGCGTTGCAGGGCGCCGCCAACGCGTTCACGACCCCGATGCTGTTCGCGGCGCTCGCCAGCACCGTCCCACCGGAGCGGCTGGGCCGGGCGCTGGGCTGGTTCGGCTCGTTGCAGGCCGCGGGCCAGACGTCCGCGCCGCTCATCGGGGGCCTGGCGGCCGAGGTCGACTGGCGGTGGGCGTTCGGGGTGTCCGCGCTGGTGAGCGCGGCGCTGGCGGTCGTCGGCATCCCGGGCGTGCACGAGCGCCCCGACAAGCCGCCGAGCCTGCGCACGGCGTGGCGACGCGACGTGCTGCGCATCGGCGTGGTCGCCGCCATCGGGTGGGGGTGCGTCTCCGGGCTGAGCTTCCTGGTGGCGCTGCGGCTGGAGGACGCCTTCGCGCTGTCGGCGGGGGCGCGCGGTCTGGTGCTCACCGGGCTGGGCGTGGCCGGGCTCGTAACGGCCCGCCTCGTCGGGTCGGGGGCCGACCGCATCGGGCCGCGGCGCAGCGTGCTGATCGGGGCCGCCGTCGGGATCGTCGTGCTGATCGGGGTGGGCCTCGCGCCGACGGTGGGGCTGGTGGCGGCGGCGTGGGCGCTCGGCGGGGTCGCCACCCAGCTCGTGCTCGTCGGGGTGAACCTGCTCGTGCTGCGCTCGTCGCCGGTGAACCGGGCCGGGTCGATGTCGCTGGTGCAGGCGATCCGGTTCGGCGGCGGCTCGCTCGCGCCGGTGGTGTTCACGCCGCTCTACGGCGTCGCACCGGCAAGCGCGTTCCTGCTGGCGGCCGTCGTCGTCGCCGTCGGGATCCCGCTGGCCCTCCCCCGCGCTCAGGGACCCAGCAACCCCAGCAGCGCGCGGGCGTAGGCCCGCTCGGCGTCGACGTCCACCTCCCGCACCTCCCGGCCCGCCCGCTCGACCGTCACGACCCAGCCGTCGCCGAGGGGCTCCAGACGGCGGAAGGCGGACCCGAGCGCGGCCCGCAGCTGCGCCTCGTGCGGCAGCCAGACGGCATCGGCCTTCGCCACGCTGTCCAACGCCCATTCGGTGGTGCCGTTGAAGAGGAACACCGGGCCGCCGGGGGTGTCGCGCACGTCGATCGTGAGGTGGCTGACCACGAACACCTCGGCGTCCATGTCCCGGTCGGCGATCACGAACCGGTCGCCCGCGGCAGGCTTCCACTCCAGCCCGGCCTCGCGGAGCCGCCGGGCCAACTCGACGGAAATCATGCCGCCTCCGCGGGAAGAAGGACGTCGGCGGGGATCACCTCAGAGCGCCACCCCGAGCAACGCGTCGACCGCCGCGCGGACGAGGGCGGGCGCCGCGGGGTCGGTGCCGCGCCGCTCGAGGGCCTCGGCGGCCCACGCGTCCACGGCGGCGAGCGCCCCCGGCGAGTCGAGGTCGTCGGCGAGGTGGGTGCGCAGGCGCTGGACGAGGTCGGCAGCGGGCGGCCCGGCCTGCAGCACCACGGCCGCGCGCCAGCGGTCGAGCCGCTCCTGCGCCGTGGAGAGCAGCTCGTCGGTCCACTCGCGGTCGCTGCGGTAGTGCCCGGCCAACAGCGCGAGCCGGATCGCGTTCGGGTCGACGTCCTGCGCGCGCAGCTTCGAGACGAACACCAGGTTGCCGCGCGACTTGGACATCTTCGCGCCGTCGAGGCCGATCATCCCGGTGTGCGTGTAGTGGCGGGCGAAGGGGTGCACGCCGGTGAACGCCTCGGCGTGCGCTGCGCCGCACTCGTGGTGGGGGA
>DATAOO010000069.1:0-3194 GCA_036265695.1 Pseudonocardia sp.
GGCGGGTCACGAGGTGTTGGTGGCGGCGGGTGACGTCGCGAACCACGTCGGCGGACTGCCGGCGCACGACCTGGCCCCGGGTTCCGCCTCGACCGCCGCGCGCTGCGGGTGCTCGCCACCCACCCGCTGGTGGCGCGGCGCGAGCTGCAGGGCACGGCGGGCACGCGCGGGGTCGGCATGTTGTTCGGCGCGGGTCAACGCCAGGCTGCTCGGACCGGTCAAGGAACTGGTGGCGCAGTGGCGGCCGGATCTCGTGGTGGACGAGCCGCTGGCCTGCGCGGACGCGATCGTGCACCACGGCGGTGCGGGCACCGTGCTGGCCGCGTTGGCGTTCGGCGTGCCCCAGCTCGTGATCCCCGGCCCGGGCGACCGGCGGCACAACGGCGAGCTCGTGGCCCGCCGCGGGGCCGGGCTCACCGGCGCCCCGGTCCGGTCGACGATCATCCGGCTGCTCGCCGACGACGGCCTGCGCAGCGCGGCGGCCGAGGTGCGGGCGGAGATCGCCGCGATGCCGGATCCGGCGGACGTCGCGACCGCCGTCCTCGCGGGGACGCGGTGAACGCGATCGATCGGGTCGGCGCGATCTGCCTGGCCCTGCCCGGCGCCGTCGAGCGCGACGCGTGGCGCGGCGTGGCCTGGAACGTCGCAGGCCGCACGTTCGCGCACGTCCTGCCGATCGAAGACGGCAGGCCGCCGATGTACGCACGGGCGTTCGGCACCGACGGCCCGGCGCTCGCGCTCACGTTCTGGTCGGCGGGTGCCGAGCTCGAAGCGCTGCGTCGGGCGGGGCCGCCGTTCGTGGCGCCGCCGTGGAACCCCGGCGTCGTCGGTCTGCTCGTGGACGCCGACACGGACTGGGACGAGGTCGCCGAGCTCGTCGCCGAGAGCCACCGCCTGCGGGGATAGCCGGGGCGACGGGCTCCCCGCGCATGCCGAGATGCCCAACACGGCGTGCCGAAAACGACGACTCACCGTGGCGAGAACGGAGACTCGCCGGGGTCAGGGGCGATGGGTGGCCACGGCGGCCGCGCTTTCCGGGTCGCCCACGGCCCGCAGGCCCGCGATCACGCCGTCGACGTCGGCCGCGGGCCGGTTCTGGCTGAGCTTGAACTTCGCGTCGATCCGCGCGATGGCCAGCTCGACGCCGACGATCGCGCGCAGCTGGCCCGCGAAGAACTTGGGCGGGGCGTCGTCGACCGACCAGGGCGCGGGCGAGCCCGCCTCGTGGCGGTCGGTGAGCTCCCGCACGAGGTCGGCGACCCAGGCCGGGTCGTCGTGCACCGCGACCACCCCGTGCACGTGGGCGGTCACGTAGTTCCACGTTGGCACCACACGCCCGTGCTCGGCCTTCGTCGCGTACCAGGACGGCGAGACGTAGGCGTCCGGACCGCGGACGATCACCAGGGCCGCCGCCCCGTCCGCGCTGCGCCAGTGGTCGTTGTTGCGGGCCAGGTGCCCGCGGAGGGTGTTCCGCTCTTCGTCGTAGAGGAACGGCAGCATCGTCGCGGTGAGCCCGTCGGGGCTCGAGGTGACGAGATCGGCGGCGCGGTGGCGCAGCAGCAGCTCGCGCACGGCCTCGTCGGTGGGGGCGAAGGCGCTCGGGACGTACATGCCGTACGAGGGTAGGCGCCGGTACCGCCTCGCGCGGAGGCCAACCAGCACAGAACCCGGCCCTTCCATGCCGATACCGCATAGATCTTTCGCTGGTTGCATTTTGGGAATGCACTGCGCTCACCCGATCCTGGGAGGCATGGAGAACCGGCAGCGCGTCACGGGCGTGGCGTTGATGCTCGCCAGCGCGTCGGCCAGCCAGACCGGCGCCGGGATCGCCGCCTTGGCCTTCCCCGTGCTCGGGCCGGTCGGGGTCGTCGCCGTGCGGCAGTGGGTGGCGGGCGTGGTCCTCCTGGCGGTGGGCCGCCCGCGCCTGCGGGCGCTCACCCGGCGGCAGTGGCTGCCGATCGTGCTGCTCGCGGGGGTGTTCGCGGCGATGAACCTGTCGCTGTACTCGGCGGTGGCGCGGGTCGGCCTCGGGCTGGCCGTCACGCTGGAGTTCCTCGGCCCGCTCTCGCTCGCCTTGATCGGCGGGTTCGCCGCGGCGGGCCGTCGCACGGTGGGGTGCGCGCTGCTCGCCGCGGTCGGGGTCGTCGTGCTCACCCGACCGCAGCCGACGACCGACGTGCTCGGCATCGGCCTCGGGCTCGCCGCCGCGCTGTGCTGGGCGGGCTACATCCTGCTCAACCGCACGCTCGGTCAGCGCCTGCCCGGCGTGGGGGGTTCGGCGGTGGCGGGCGCTCTTTCGGCGCTGGTGTACGTGCCGATCGGGATCGGCGCGCTGATCGCCCACCCGCCCACGGTCGGCGCGCTGGCCTGCGCCGCGGCCGCGGGGGTGCTGTCCTCGGTGGTGCCGATGGTCGCCGACCTGCTGGCCCTGCGGCGGGTGCCCGCACACTCGTTCGGGATCTTCATGAGCGTGAGCCCGCTGCTGGCCGCCGCGGTCGGCGCCGCGGTGCTCGGGGAAGCGCTCGGCCCGTTGGACTGGGTGGCGATCGGACTGATCGTCACGGCCAACGCCGTAGCGCTGGCCGGTCAGACCTCCACGACCACCGACTCGCCGCCCGGCGCCCGTCGGCCGGAGCGCATGGTCGCGGCGAGCAAGACGGCGCCCGCGCACAACCAGGCCGTGATGTAGAAGCCGTTGTCGTAGGCCTGCGTGGCGACCGCGCTCGACAGCTGCTGGTAGGCGGCGTACAGCTGATCGGGCGGGACGCCGGTCGCCAGCGCCCCGCGGTCCGAGGTCATCTGCGCCACCGCGGCGATGTTGAGCCCGCCGAACACGGCGACCGCGACGCTGGACGACACCCGCTGCATGATGTTGTTCATCGCGCTGCCCGATGTCGTGAGCTGCCGCGCCAGCGCCGACACCCCGCTGGTCATGACCGGCATCATGGCGAGCCCGACGCCGATGTTGCGCACCGCGAGCCACAGCTCGATGTAACCGCGCGTGGTGTCCGGGGTGAGCTGCGCGAGCTCGTAGGAGGCCACGGCGATCACCGCCAGCCCGAGCATCACCGGGTAGCGCGGGCCGATCAGGTCGTAGATCCGCCCGGCGACGGGCATGAGCACGAGCAGCACCAACGCGGCCGGGGTGAGCACCAGCCCGGCGTCGAGCGACTGCATGCCCTGCACCTGCTGCA